>NZ_JBNGOT010000017.1:0-106935 GCF_050589705.1 Sunxiuqinia rutila | reverse complement strand
TCGTAGTATTTCCGGGGTGGCCCCTGGGTTGACTCTTCCCAGTTGTAGGCCAGCAGACCGGCATTTTTCAATCGGGTCAGCAGCGGGTAAAGTGTGCCTTCTACAACGATCATTTTGGAGTTTTTCAACTCATCAATAATGTCGCTTGCATAAAGGGGTTTCCCATCCAGCACCAGTAAGATGCAGTATTCCAAAACCCCTTTGCGCATTTGTGCTTTTGTATTCTCGATCTTCATAATTTGCTCCCTCTCTCTTCTCTGTTTAGTATCTCAATCTTCCCGCTATACGAAGCTTACGGTTACAAGCTCCAGTAGTCGTTGTCTGTCATCCACGCTTCCAGTTCCAACTCCTCTTCCTGGTCAACATCCATCAGGTGGCTTTTGAAATGATTTTCATCCTTCATCCAGCTTTCCAGTTCCAGTGCAGGTTCTGCGGCCGGAAGGGCCAGGTGGGTGTGGGCTCCGAAATAAACATCGTCGGTCATCCACGCTTCCACTTCCAGTTCGGCATCCGTGGCTTGCTCCAAATAAAAGGCGGTGCTTTCCGTTGCGGCTGGTACGCTTACTTCGGCGGCAGTGGTTTCTTCAACCATCAATAAGGCTACCTGTCCAAAACTGTTGTTGGTCAGTAACTGTTTCCAAAATCCTTGTGCGCTCACAGTAAAGCTGATTAATACAAAGCTGATAATTACCGCAGCACTTCTTAACAATACTCGTTCTGTCTGATTGTTGTTGTTTCCGGTGTTTGTCTCTTGTGTTTTCATGATGGGCCTCCTGTGTTTTGTTTCTTGTTTTCTGTTTTCTGTTTTCTAATGGCTTTGAGAACTTGTTTGCTTTCTGTTTCCGTTTTTAAGACGACTGGTTTCTGTTTTCGTTACACTCTGTATAGAACTTTTTTTAAACTATTTCTATCTTTTACCTTGAATTCGGTATTACAAATATACAAACATTAAATGGTTCTATGCAATACAAAGTACCATCTTTTTTGAAAATATTTTCGGCGAAACCCTCTAATTGTCTGATTTAGGACACATTAAATACCGAGATAATTTTAATCTTTTTTTCAAGGATGGAGCAAAAGAGCTTAAAATCACTAAAATGGACTTCTTTTTTATGCCAGGAAGTAATCGAGAAAAAGAAAAGAGAGGTTGGAAGGGGAAGGCTGACACAGTCTGTCACCAATTTTCACCTGCATATTCTATTCTAAAAACAGCATTTACCACTTAACCACTAGTTGTTGCCCTCGCTAAACAACAAAGAACAAATAACACCCGCACGCAAAAGCATCCGATCGAAGCACGATTTTGTCATCATTTTTTAGCCTCCAAGCCAAGAATGCTGACATTAAACCAAGTCAAAAAACAAAAAGATACCTATCTTTGCTTGCTTGAATTTAAACATAAAAGAATATGGCTAAAGATCAGAGTACTGCTTTCTTTGGACACCCAGTCGGGCTGTCTTCTCTATTTGCCACCGAGATGTGGGAACGATTTAGTTACTATGGTATGCGGGCATTGCTGGTGTTGTTTTTAACTGCCACATTTGCCAACGGTGGTTTTGAAATGGCCGAACTGGATGCTTTTACCATTTACGGTATTTTTACAGGGCTGGTGTATGTTACCCCGATTATTGGGGGGATGCTGGCCGACAAGGTTCTTGGACAACGCAAAACGATATACATTGGCGGGCTAACCATGGCTTGCGGACAGTTTTTGCTGGCTGCAAGTGCAATGGTTGACGGAGGTGATATGGATTTACGTCAAATGATTTTTTATGCCGGCCTTGGAATTCTCATCCTCGGAAACGGCTTTTTTAAACCCAACATTTCAACCATGGTTGGGGAACTTTACGACAACAATGACCCGCGCAAAGACGGTGGATTTACCATTTTCTATATGGGTATCAACCTGGGAGCCTTCATTGCTCCGCTGGTTGCCGGAAAACTAGGTGAGCAAATTGCCTGGGAATACGGATTCATGTCTGCAGGAGCAGGGATGCTAATCGGTACACTCTGGTTTTTTATTCGAAGCCACACACTCGGGCACATTGGAATGCCCCCTAAAGTAAAAAGCGAACGGGTACGCTTAGCGATTAACGACTGGGTAAGCATTGTGCTGTATGTGGTCGGAATTGTAGGCCTAGTCTTCGGAATCATTATGGGCTGGAGTACAATCTCTGCATCGGCTCAAAGCTGGCTGGTACGCATTATTGCTGTGGGAGGTACAGGTTATCTGTTGCTCAATATTTTCCGCGGAACCAATGGAAAAACGGAATGGAGTCGGGTAGCTGTAATTCTGGTACTGGCTGTTTTCAATATCTTTTTCTGGAGCGGTTTTGAACAAGCCGGAACAACCTTCAACATTTTTGCACGTGACAATACACAACGGATGATCGGCAGCTGGGAAATTCCTGCTAGCTGGTTTCAGAGTGTTAATGCCATCTTTATTGTAGGTTTTGCCCCCCTGTTCAGTATTCTTTGGGCCAAACTGGATAAGAAAAACCTCAACCCCAATACTCCCATGAAATTTGCATGGGGAATGATTATGCTGAGCCTTGGTTTTGTTGTAATGGCTATTGCTTACACCAAATCAACTACCGGAGAGGCCATCACACTAGTGAGCCCCCTTTGGCTTGTGTTTGTATTTATGCTGCACACCTTTGGCGAGCTGTGTCTCTCTCCTATCGGCTTGTCGATGGTAACAAAACTGTCGCCCCCGAAATTGGTTTCAACCATGATGGGAGTTTGGATGGGATCCTTTGCAGCCGGTAACTTTGTTGCTTCGCAAATGAAAGCCATCTCCATGAAACTGGAAGCTGCCATCGGGCAGGAAGTACAGGTTTTCTGGTTAATTGCCATTCAATCGGCCATTATAGCCCTGATGTTGGTGGCTCTTTCTCCCTGGCTGAAAAAAATGATGAAAGGCATCAAGTAACGATACAATTTTCATATATGCAGAACCCGGTTCATTTGGACCGGGTTTTCTTTTTTTTAGGCCAGCGATAAATATCAATGCAAAAATCAAACTTCAGATTTTGGGGTTTTATCATTTTGAGTAACTTGGACGCTGCTTATCATTGCAGTACGAAATTTTACAACAGAAATAGATTAAATTATGGCGAAAAACAAACATCCAAAAGGACTTATGATCCTCTTTTTTACCGAAATGTGGGAACGCTTTGGTTATTACCTGATGCTCGGTATATTCACCTTATACATGATTGCCCCGGAAACGGCCAGGTTTGCCGGACTTGGCATGAGCAATATGGAAGCAGCCGATATTTATGGTACCTACTTGGCACTGGTGTACCTCACCCCATTTTTCGGTGGTTTGCTCGCTGACCGCTTTTTAGGCTACCGGCGTTCCATTTACCTTGGAGGCTTATTTATGGCAGCCGGTTACATCGGCCTTTCCATTCCAAACAGCATGATGGCTTTCTACCTCTCGCTGCTAATGATTATTTTAGGAAATGGCTTGTTTAAACCCAATGTTTCGGTGCTCTTGGGAAAACTGTACGAAAAGCCCGAATACGAACATTTGAAAGACTCGGGCTACAATATTTTCTACATGGGAATTAACATTGGTGCATTTGTCTGTAATTTCGTAGCTGCCTGGCTTCGTCTTTCCTATGGCTGGGGATGGGCTTTTGCAGCAGCCGGAGTTGGTATGTTGGTTGGCCTGGTATGGTTTGCCTTCGGAAACTGGCGCGTTCCGGAAATTAAGGAAGCAGATAAAATTTCACCTGCTCGTCCAGGCGATTTATCACTGGCAAAAATTTTCACCGTTTTGTTCTTACCAGCTTTTGCCGCAGCAGCTATTGGCTGGATCATTCCTGATAACATTTTTGGTTCCGACTCCAACGATGCTTTCATCTTCTTCTGCTTGCCCGTGCTGTATTTCTTCTACAATACCTGGCGCACAGCCGACAAGAACGAAAAAGCCCCAATCGCAGCTTTGCTTTCCATTTTCGGAGTTGTCATCATCTTCTGGGCTGTTTTCCATCAAAATGGCTCGGCCCTGACCTATTGGGCACAAAACAACACGGACCGTGAACTTGGCCCCAAAATGGAGCAGGTGATCAACACAATTGCCAGCACCGAAGAGGTTTCAACCGTTCCACGCGAACGTCAAGTAGTTGGCCTGCATGGCGAAAAACTGGGAACAGAAGTTGGCCCAAGCTATTATTTCGACAATTACAACAAAGAGCTTCCGCAAGGAAACCTGGAAGGAAAGCCTGGCGATCTGACCGAAAAAGAATGGGAGAAAGTAAAAGGAAGCTCAACCGGCAAGTTTGGCAAACTAACGCTTTGGCCAACTGAGCTGCAAGCCTCCATCAACCCGTTTTTTGTGGTTATCCTTACTCCGCTGGTGGTTGCCTTTTTTACTTTCTTAGGACGTCGTAAAAAAGAGCCCTCTACTCCCGGCAAAATTGCTTGGGGAATGCTCATCTCTGCAGTGTCGTGGCTGGTAATGGTTGCCGCAGCAGTATTATCGGGCAATGGCGCCGATAAAGCTTCAGTTGCCTGGCTGTTTGGCGTATATGGTGTTATTACTGTTGGAGAGTTGTGTTTAAGTCCAATGGGACTTTCACTGGTATCGAAGCTGGCCCCTCGGCGCATTGCTGCCCTGATGATGGGAGGCTGGTTTTTATCAACGGCTATTGGTAACAAACTTTCCGGGGTCCTTTCCGGAATGTGGGATTTGTTTGAAAAGAAATCCAATTTCTTCCTGACCAATGCAATCCTCACCTTAGGTGCATTTTTCATTATTCTGTTGTTACTCCCCTGGCTCAAGCGGGTGTACAACGAGCACATGCACCATTAAAATGAAACAAGAAACACGCTACAAAGAAGAGGCTGTCCTTAAAAGGACAGCCTCTTCTTTGTCTTCAATTTGTAAATTCTCTATTCCAACCGAATTTATTTTTTGGCTTGTTGACGAGCTTCCATAAAACGCAGCTGACGCTCCAACATCGCGGTTTTCTTCATTTCAAAACCAGCTGCTCTGGCAGTTTTTACAGGCTGTGCATAAATAGCCTCAATTTCCATTGGTCGCTGATAATCAAAATCCTGCTTCATACTTGGTGCGTATGGAGTCATATTCATTGTAGTTGCGATCATCTTAGCAGCAAACTCTTCTTCCAGCGAACAACCGCAATGGTTAGCAGCATGAACCACTTCCAACATTAATTCTTGCGCCAGCTCTTTGGCATCTTCATTTACCATCATCTGGTTCGTTGAAGCGTCTAACACAACAGCAAGTCCGTTGAAAGGCACATTCCATACCAACTTTTGCCATCGCGAGAGAACCAGGTCTTCAGAAAATGTCGTAGGTACACCTGCCTGTTCAAAATCCTGGCAAACCTGTTTAAGCACATCTTCTCCTTCCGAAGAATGCATGCCCAAAATCAACCGGCCCAAATCAAGATGCTGAATGTGACCGGGACCAACCTTTTGAGAACAAATAAAAGCCAACCCACCAGCCACATTTAATCCGGGCATTGCTTGGGCTAATTCATCTTCAATCCCCAATCCATTCTGGATTAGCAACACCAAAGTTTGGTCATGAACAATTGGTTTTAAAAGCTCAGGGAGCAAATGATTGCTGGTTGTTTTCAGGCAAACCAACACCACATCGCAAACCGGCATATCTTCTGCTGAAGCATAAGCTGAAACCGGGTGAAGGTGAAAATCCCCTTTGACCGAATCAACCCGTAAGCCGTTATTAACAACCTGTTGATAATCGCTGCGCAACAAGAAATGGATATCAGCACCTGCTTGCGCCAGTTTTCCACCATAATAGCCTCCCAGCCCACCGGCACCGATTAAGGCATATTTCAATTTCATAGCTACTTCTTTTATTGGTTTTTATAAAAAAATAATCCCTAAACTGGTTTTATCACACACCATTTTGGAACACATTAAAGGTGAAAAAGGAGCCCTTGGGGACTCCTTTCTATCGTTTATTCTTTCTTTCAACAAAATATGCTAATCCTGAATCGGGCGGAGCGTATCCACACCGATTGTTCCTTTCAGGTCATCCAGGTAAGCCGGTGAAGAAACTTTCGCCAAGCGTGCTTTGGCCGCTTTCAGGCGCTCTGGCAAGTTGAGACGAACTGACGTTTCAGCAAAGTTCTTCCGATTGATCACCTCTTCAATATACGCTACATTAGTTGTCCGCTGGGCAATATCACGCTTCTGCTTTTCAACCAAGCGCTCCTGATACCAGGCGCTGCTCAAGACGGCTTCGCGGGTAAACATGGCACGAATATCCGGATGACTCCGGTCTTTTCCTTTATACTGACCATCAACCATGATGTGGACAAGTGCTTTTAGCGGAGGACAAAGCAGATCAATCGTTCCATCTCTCATAAACCCTTCAGCAACCCGTTTTTGTGTTACCGACAGGTTTTCAATCGAAGCCACAAACATATCCATATCCTGCATTTCAGGTTTCAGCATTTCATCGCTAAATACGGCTTCGGGCTTACTAAAAATACGGCCCATAAAGTGCGTAACAAAACGCAAAGTAATACGGTAACCCAGCAAACTGGCATCCACCATTTTTCCTTTGTGTTTGAAGTTCTCCACTTTCTCAAGGTAGCCATGCTTAATCAAATACTCCGGCTCGCGCTCCTCAACCGACATGCGACACCACAGTTCGGGAACCAGCAGGCTAATATCATGATCCACTTTATACTTAGGTCCCACATAGCCCGCTGCCGATGAATAGCCATGGTAGCCAGTCAGGATGTAAGACAAGAAAGCGTTATTCAAATCTGCTGCAGGCAACAAGGAGTTAAAAGGTCCCTTGGTTAAAGCTCCCTCTGAACCAAATCCTGTAGTTGAAGGAGATTTACCGGTAATGCTGCAAATAAAGTCAATAAATAACTCTGGCAACTCCTGATAGTGAATGGGGTTATAAACCGCCAAAGGTGGAACATTAATTTCCGGTTCGGCCGGGTTGTTTCTCCGTCCAGGTAAAACCGAATTCACCGGCAAATGAACAGGTTTTTCCAGTGGAATTTTCCGGAAAATCCGTGTGGACATTTCGGCAATGTATTTTTCGACCGGCTCAACCAAATCGGGCCGAATTTGCAAGTAGCGGGGATTCTTGGAAGGTACACCGTCAACCAAGCGTGGCTCTGACGGAACCACCAGGTATTCTGGTTTTGAACTTTCCAGAAACGTATTAATTAAGTCTTTCACGGGTTGAGTATACAACTCAAAACCAATCGCGTCATCTTTAATTTCCTGAACCTGCTCACGTGTAAGCGGCTCAAAGTTGGACAAGAAGGTATTCGGACTGGAAAGGTCTTTTTCTCCTTGCTTGTCATAGCCTTTGATTACGCAGTCATCCGGACGCTGAAACAAGCGGGATTCGCAGTTCTTAACAATCTTCACGCTGGTATTGGCATACTCCGGATTGAGGTTCTCCAGTTTACTGGCATCCAGCGTTACCGAAGCGGTAATATCATCTTCCACCTGCACTTTGCTGGAAGGATTATAATCTTGACGCAACAAGAACAGGCGCCAGGATTTATCCGTATCATGGCCTACACGCAGATAATTGGACAACAACTTATTGTTTTGGAACTTCAGCTCATTGCCCGGCACACCGTTAATTTTATCTACAGAGAAGTATTTCCGCCAATCTTTATCCCAGTCTTCGCTGTAGTTTCCTTTGATAACATAGACCAACACTTTGATGTGCTGTGGAATGGAAGTCAGCCAGGCATTGTACTCATCCGTGTATTCATCCGAAGGAGTCAGTAATTTAATCACAGAACCCAGTGAACGACGACGGCTCAAGATGTGACGTGATTTGTTGACCGAGTAATCGGCCGGAACTTTAAATCGTTTCGAGAAATCTGTCGACATAATTTCTTCTACCCGATCCAGGTCAGCATTCAAGTCAGTCACAATCACCGATCCTTGAATCATGGCATCTTTAATCGATTTTGAAATCTCCGACTTTCCACCACCCGAAACGGTACAAGGCTTGTGACACAAAGTTCCTTCGGCCTGAGTTCCTACCAAATGCCATTTTGGTCCTTCAATGCGTTTTTTCATTTCTACCCGGTAACCATTCGGATAGATGTAATATTTATAAGGCAACAACTTAATGGTCTGCTTTTCGCCGGCTTTGTCCCAACTGATCGTTTGTTTTAGTAAATCGAAGTTCGCATCCTCCGGGATATAAATAACCTGCGGGTAATTTTTATCAACCGCATAGCCTTCTTCTTTAAGTTCAATCAGGTCGGCAAACAAGTAAATAAAAGAGGCAAAATCAAGTCCGTTAGACGGAAGCCGTTCGTCGAGGTAGCATTTTTCGCCCAAGTTGTAACTGCGAAAGGCGATGGCGCCACCGGCATGCTCTTCTTCAGCCAAACCATAAAGGTTCGCCGAGTAACCAATCATCGTTTTTACTTCTTTCTTGCAATAGCCATAGTAGTTATCCGCGATCAAAGTAACAACCACGCCGCGCTCATCACGTGCAGTAATTTTGAAGGCCGTTCCATCATTGTATTTTTCGTCCTCCTTTTTCCAGCACATGCCATCCCGACGCTGACGCTCGGTAGCATTATCAAAATGAGGAAGTCCCAGTTCCTTTTTAGTCATCTTGGTCAGGTGAGGCGCCAAAATTACACAACCGGTATGTCCGGTCCAGTTTTCAGGCGAAAGTGCCGCATCATTCTCGGGCAAAAACGGATCGCCTGCATTCCCAAAAATAGACTCTACAAAATCGAGGTTGGATACCAAACTTCCCGGAGCCAGGAAGTTAACTTCCATAGATTTTTCCTTCATTACGCCATGTACTTCCGGTACCACAATTGGGCGCAGCATCAAGCTTACAAACAATTCAGCCGGCTCTTCCTGTTTGGCCGTAAACGGCAGCTTTAAACTCTCCTTCGGCGGATTCAGTGCAGCCTGCAACAACTTACAGAAAGTAGCTTTAGGCACTGCTTTCTTATCGTCCGGGATAGGCAGTCCACCCTCGGCAATGTGAAAAACGCCTTTGGTTGTCCGTCGGTCTTCTTTCGGATTATTTAAAATCCCCTGCGATGTCCGATAGGACTTGATGATGTCGGTTTCATGGTAGTCCGTATTCAACGGAAGCGAAACCATCCGGGCCAATCCATAGCGATCAAGAATAAACGGGTGTCCCGGAAAAGTGATGGTATTGTCGCCAGGCACATCACTTAAATAGTCATCCAGAAACTTTTGAATCCGCTCCCCCATAGGCGAACTGTTGCTATCCAACAGTCGCGACTTGATGTTGTAATTATTCAACAAAGGCATGGCCATCTCCAAAAAGTCAGACTTCGTGCCGTTAATTGTCGTAGGATAACCGTCAGCAGCCAGCTTCAGGTTAATATATTGAATCTTTTTCTTGTCCGATACCATAGGCTCATTTTTGTCAATGCCTACTATTCCAAAGGTTCTGTTTACAGTCATGATATCTATTTTTTAGTGTTGATTTTAGAAGAACACATTTTCAACTCAAAATCTCCAAATTAAACCAAGTTTCCCCGGTTGATTATTTAACAAAGACAAACGAATTATCAAACAAAAGTTCGTATAAACTAATGCTTCATAGCGTCTTGGTGCACATTCAAAATTAAACAGAAAAAGGATAGTCTGCCAGAGCCGGAAGCCCAATTGCTCTAAGTTTAACGCAAACATCACATCCTAAAAAAAGGGAGCTCTCGGGCTCCCTTTTTATGACGTAGGCTTGTTTATACTTTAACATCCACAAGTGCTCCTTCGATGATCTGATCCACAACATCTTCATCCAGCAAGGTTGAAATATCGCCCAGATTAGAAGCATCACCTTCAGCAACTTTCCGAAGAATCCGACGCATAATTTTACCGCTTCGGGTTTTAGGAAGCCCCGGAACCAGCTGCACCAGATCGGGCCTGGCAATGGGTCCAATAATCTTGGTGACACCCTGCATGATGCTTCGCCGAATCCCTTCTTCACCACCAGTTGACAGCTCGCCACAAACCACAAAGGCATAAATGCCCTGTCCTTTAATGGCATGCGGATACCCAACTACAGCTGATTCATTAACCAAGGGGTGTTCGTTAATCGCATTTTCAATCTCTGCCGTTCCCAGTCGGTGTCCTGACACATTAATAACATCATCCACCCGGCCGAGGATCCGGTAATAGCCATCTTCATCGCGCTTAACACCGTCTCCGGTAAAGTACATTTTACTGTAAGTTGAAAAATAAGTAGTCCGAAAACGCTCATGATCGCCCCAAATGGTTCTTGCCATTCCTGGCCAGGGAAACTTGACACACAAATTTCCTTCCACCGAATTTCCACTCAATTCCTTGCCTTCATTATTAACAATGACCGGCTGAATGCCTGGCAAGGGCAAAGTTGCAAATGAGGGTTTCGTGGGCGTAATTCCTGCCAGTGGTGAAATCATAATGCCACCGGTTTCAGTTTGCCACCAGGTATCCACTATCGGGCATTGACTCATCCCTACATGATCGTGATACCAGTGCCAGGCTTCTTCATTAATGGGTTCTCCAACCGTTCCAAGCACTTTCAATGAAGCCAGCTTCTTATTTTCCAGAAACTCATTTCCTTTGGCCAGCAGGGCTCGAATGGCTGTTGGTGCCGTATAAAACTGATTGACCTGGTATTTATTAACAATGTCCCAAAACCGTCCGGCATCAGGCCAGGTGGGTACGCCTTCAAACATCAGGGTTTTCGCTCCTGTCAGCAAAGGTCCATACACAATGTAAGAGTGGCCGGTTATCCAGCCAATATCAGCGGTGCAGAAGTAAACATCGCCGGCGTGGTATTGAAAAACATTGGTAAACGTATAGGCAGAATAAACCATGTACCCGCCTACCGTGTGCACAATTCCTTTGGGCTTGCCGGTAGACCCCGAGGTATAAAGAATGAACAAGGGGTCTTCTGAATCCATAATCTCGGCCGGACAAACATCCGATTGCCCGTCAACGGCCTTGTGCCACCAAATATCGCGGCCAACAATCATCTCAATGGGCGAATTGGTCCGTTTCAGCACCACCACCGTCTCAATGGTTGAACACGACTCCAGCGCTTCATCTGCAATTTGTTTCAATGGGGTAATTTTATCTCCACGGAAGCCGCCATCCGCAGTTAATAATACCTTAGCCGACGCATCATTGATCCGTTCCTGCAAAGCATTCGCTGAAAAGCCGGCAAACACAACAGAATGAATAGCACCAATACGGGCACAAGCCAGCAAGGCAATAGCCAGCTCCGGAACCATGGGCATGTAAATAGCCACCCGGTCGCCTTTGCCAACACCTAAACGTCGCAACGTATTGGCAAACTTATTCACTTCAGAAAAAAGTTCAGCATAGGTTAAAACCCGAGACTCATCCTGGGGGTTGTTGGGCTCCCAGATAATGGCTTCCTGATCTCCGTGCGTATAGAGGTTACGCTCGAAGATATTTTCGGTAATATTCAACTTTCCGTTCACATACCATTTAATACTGGGTTCGTCAAAATTCCAATCTATCACGTTTTCCCAACGTTTACGCCAAAAAAAGCTCTCTCCTTGCTGGGCCCAGAATGCCTGAGGATTAGCAATGCTTTTTTGGTACTCGTGAATATAGCCTCCCAGGCTATGAATCTTGTTTATCATTTTATTCGTTTTATAGGTTGTTTTCTTAAAAAATTAGACTATACTAATTTAAACTGAATAAAAATAAGATGCAAGAATATATCCTATTCGTAATTAAATCAACTTCTTTTGATTGTACGTCCATCTTCCCCACTTTTTAAACGAGGCACTAACACTTGCAGTCAGATGCCCAAAAACAGTCGTTCTCATCCATTCCAAATACCAAGCGAGGTGCAATCAATCCACCCAAAAAATGTCTTAAAAATTCACCTAATTTCGATTTGGAAAATTCAATATTCCTTGCCAATTTCGTAGACTGATTAGTCAATTTATTATGAGTGAAAAAAGAGCACAGATATTAACAACAGCCTTGCGATTATTCGTAACCAATGGTTTTCATGCTACGCCCACTTCCCAAATTGCCAAAGAGTCGGGGGTGGCCACGGGTACTTTGTTCCATCATTTCAAAACCAAGGAGGAACTGATTAACACGCTTTACCTGGAAACCAAGGAAGAAATGATCCAATCGCTTTCTATCAAAGTAGATGAACAAGAAACCATCAAAGGGAAATTGAGACAGATTTTTTTCAATGCAATACACTGGTCTGTAGCCCACCCGGAGCATCAACTATTTTACAGCCAGTACAGCAATTCCCCCTTTATCACTAACCTAACAAGAGAACTTGGTTATCGGCGTTTTCAGTTTATTTACGACATTCTGAAATTAGGACAGGAAAAGGAAATTCTGAAACCTATAAACATTGATTTAATGTTTGAAGCCATTGATGGCACCTTGATGGGAATTACCAAATACTTGCTTACCCACCCTGAAAAGATTACAGATGAATTGTGTCTCGAAAACGCTTTTACTTTATACTGGGATACCTTAAAGGGCTAAACAAACAGACTAATCAGTCCATGGAAAAAGAAACAAATCGCACAAAATAGCAAGACAATGACAACAATAGACAGAGATAAACCCATACTGGTAACCGGCGGCACCGGCTATCTTGCTTCATGGATTATCAAGCAGTTGCTGGACGAGGGCTTTCAGGTAAATACAACCGTAAGAGATAAGTCAGCCCAAAAGAAATACCAACACTTGCTGGATATCGCCTCGAAAAGTAAAGGAAAATTAGCCATTTATGAAGCAGACCTGCTGCTGGATCATTCGTTTCAGGAAGCGATGGAAGGCTGTGAGCTGGTCATTCACACTGCCTCTCCATTTAAAATAACAGCGATAAAAAATGCCGATAAAGAGCTGATTCAACCGGCTCTTCAAGGTACCCGAAATGTTTTATTCTCGGCCAACGATTCGGGATCGGTCAAGCGGGTAGTGCTCACCTCCAGCATTGTGGCCATGGTAGGCGATGCCCGCGATGTAAAAGAACAGAACAACGGTGTATTCAATGAGAAAAGCTGGAATACCAGCAGCTCCGCGGAGTATCAGCCTTATCCGTATTCGAAAACAATTGCAGAAAAAGAAGCCTGGAAGATTGCAGAAAAACAAAACCGCTGGGACTTGGTCGTCATCAACCCGGGCTTTATCCTTGGTCCATCCCTTAGCCAGCACTCCGACTCTACCAGCATCAACCTGATGATTCAGCTTTTCTCTGGCAAATTTAAATCCGGCGTTCCAACAGGCGACCAGGCCATTGTTGACGTTCGCGATGTGGCCCGAGCCCATATTCTGGCCGGACTGATACCAACGGCAAGTGGTCGCCACCTGGCTGCAGCCCATCAAAAAGATTTTCTGGCTATTGCCAACATGATCCGGAAGCGACACCCCAATTATCCACTGCCCAAAAAATATGTTCCGAAGTGGCTGTTTCAACTCATAGGACCACTCATGGGATTCTCGCGGAAGTATGTAAAACGCAATATGGGCTACGACTTTGTCTTTGATAATTCCTACATCAAGAAGGATTTAAAGATGAGCTTCATCTCCTTTGAAAAGACGATTACAGATCATTTCAACCAGCTGGCAGAAGATGGATTAATCCCGGATTTACGCACATGAAAAAACAATCTGCCATTGTAATTGGAAGCACGGGCCTGGTTGGAAATCATCTAATCAGGCTCTTGCTTCAAGACAAACGTTTTGATCAGGTTCTAGTTTTCGGGCGCCGCAGCACTGGTTTATCTCACCCCAAACTCCAGGAACACCTGGTTGATTTTGATCAAATCTCCAACTGGGCTCATTCTGTTCAGGGCGATGTGCTTTTCTCTGCCCTGGGAACCACCCTGAAAAAAGCAGGCAGCAAAGAGAAGCAGTTTCTTATTGACTACACCTATCAGTACCAGGTAGCAAAAGCTGCAGCCAGCAATGGCGTTGCTTCTTATGTGCTGGTTTCATCGGCAGGAGCCAATGCCAAATCCAAACTATTTTACAGCCGGTTAAAAGGTCAGCTGGATGAAGCGGTCCAGCAAGCAGGCTTTAAGCAGGTGGCCATTCTTCGACCATCGTTTTTGGATGGGGAACGCCAGGAACAGCGCACGGCCGAACAGATTGGCCTCAGCGCAATGCGTTGGCTTACCCAGTTTATATTCAAAAGGTACCGCCCCATTCATGCAAAAGTTGTTGCACAAGCAATGATTAATGCCTTTTTCAGCAAGACAGCAGTCCCCTCCTGTACCATTTACGAACTGGATGAACTGTTTCCTTTGGCCAGCGGCGAACTGACCAAAGAGACATAAACCAATCCTGAAGCTAGTTACAGATTGAAAATGTATCCCAGAGAAAAACGAAAGGAAGAATTGTTCGGATAATCCAGCCCTTCATCCATCGTTCGGGGAATATTATAAATCCAGGCAGCCTCAAAATCGAAGCTTTTGTACTTCACGCTCAAAGGCAGTTGCAGCTGTATATTCATCAAGCCAAAGACATCTTTAAAGTCGGTAATGATTTCTGTGTTGGTGTCCGGATCAATGATGGGCGCATTAAGCTGGTATTCGACCAACTCAGAACCAAAGTAAAGCGACAGTTCGGGTTCGAACCTGATTTTATCGTATCGTCCCAGTTGCACCAGATTGAGGTAGGCATACACATCCCAGGAAAGGGTTGATCCAAGCTCCTTGCCCAGTAAAAAGTAACTATCGAAGCGGGTACCGAAGTGCTCACTTTTTAAGGTTACCCCAAGGTCTACACCACTGCTGTACAGGGGATCAAAATCCGGATCGTCATTGTTGTAAATAAAATAATCGTAAGATAGCCGATACCTTAAAAACTTCATCTTTTTCAGACTTCGGGCATAGCCTGCCGTCAGCACTGTTGTTCCGTAGCCCGGTTCAAGCTGGCTATACCAGGCGCCTGCTATTCCGGCATAAAAACCCTTGGAGTGCAGGTAAAAAAGCTGGCTGCTCAAGTTGTACTGCTGATTCCCAATTTCCCGTCCGGCAAAAAAGGTCTGCGAATCGAAGTTACTTCGCCAATACAAAAATTGATAGTTTTGCTTCACGCCAAACAGGTAACTCAACTCATCATCATTAAAAATCACCTCGTTCAACAAGGAGTCAAGTCGTGCTTCCTCTAAATCATCAATCACATTGGGCTGCTGGGCTTTCAGTCCGGTATTCCAGAAAATAAGCAGCACGATGACAAATGCAAAAATTCGTTTCATGAGATGTATTTTTTGATTGATCAGTTTTCGTTTAAAAGAAAAGACCCGTGACGACCAAGGATCATCAACGGGCCTCTTGGGCTCAATAGCTTAGTTTCCCCCCTTACCATTTCCTCTTTTAGCCTGCTGCTGCGCTTGTTGTTGCGCCTGTTGCTGGGCTTGCTGTTGTGCTTGCTGCTGCGCTTGCTGTTGAACTTGCTCATTCAACTGAGTTTGTGTTTCCTGGTGAATTTGGTTGCGCATCCGTTGTTGAACACCACTACCCATGCCTTCTGCATTGTCCTGTTGTTGCAGTCGTTTCCGTACCTGTTGCATTTCACCTGCTCCCATATTGGTTTGCATTTGTGCCCGCTGTTCTTGCCGAAGTTGGTTATGTGCTTCCAACATTTCCTTTTGCTCTTCGGTAAATGAAGCCTGCAAAGCCTCCCGTTTTTCTTCCCGGGTCATTTCGGTATTTTCCAAAATGGCCAGCTGTTCTTCCGAGAACGTAGCCCGGAAAGCATCTCTAAATTCTTTTCCTTTGGCACGAGCCTGATTCAAAATGGCTTGTTGCTCACCGGTAAGTTTCAACGATTGATCTCTCAGTCGAAGGCGATCCTGTGTCTGATCTTTGTCCTGATCGGCATCCTGATCCTGATGAATTCGGTCACGGGTCTGGGTGCCATTCCCCTGCGCCCATACGGTGGTGGTAGTCATCCCCACAAGTAGGGCTAATGCTGCGAATGTTCGAATGATTGCTTTCATAACATGTGTTTTTATGATTCCTTCTAAATATCTTTCACCTGTAAACCGCATGAAATTCCGTTTACCCTACCTTGCCTGATTATTTTTTCTGAAACGATGTTCGCCTCCCCAATTACCGGGCAACAAGCAATTCATTTCCGGCTAAGCAAGTGGAATCTTTTATTCTGGCTAGAAGGACAAATTAAGAAAAACGGTTGGCGTAAACGGAATGGCTTCAGCATGCAGGTTTAAAGAGACATCCTGTTCTTCGGGCAACACGATAAAGTTCGCATACTTCAAATTGGAATGGTTCAAGACATTCAGAATCGAGATTCCGGCTTCAAGGGAAAAGGTTGGTGCAGCCCAACGATAAGTAGCTGCCAGATCCAACCGATTGTAATTCTGTTCCGACAGCCCGTCAACAGCCAAACGCGGATCGGGAAAGCCAGAACCAAAAACATAACTGGAAGAAAGATGAACCGGATCAAAATTCAGCAGAAGCGCCGCTTTCAACTCGTGCCGCTGATCATGCAAAGCCCGCTGAAAAGCCGTGCTCGCAAAATAATCGAAATGCTCCAGGGTCTCGCTCAAAGTATAGCTTATCCAGGCTTCGTGCCCTTTATATTCCTGTTTGATGAAGAAATCAAGTCCATGTGTTTTACTCTCACCTTCGTATAAATTTGGTGCGGCAAACTGGTCCACATAGCGCGTCAGCCCATTTGTGTTTTTTCGGAAAGCCTCCAGGCTCACCAGCAATTTATTCCGATGGAAGCTTAAACCAGCCACACCATGTGTTGCATCCAAAACCGGAACAGCACCGTCATTACAAACCGACCACAAATAGTGGTAGTTGCCCTCTCCGTCCACCAACGAACTACGTGTTATAAACTGGTTATGGCGTCCTGCTGCCAGGTTCAGTTTAAATCCTTTGCCCAATGCAAGCCCGGCCGAGAACCGTGGTTGCCAATACCATTTATTGAGGTTGATTGAATAATTTGAGCGTAAACCAAACTTAAGATCAAACCCCGATGTTACGGCAATGGCATCCTGCACATAAATATTCAAACGCGAGGCCTCAACCTGATGATTGGTCAACTGCACCAGAAATGAATCTTCCTGAAATTGAATCGGGTTGAACACCCATTCCGCACCCCACTCCAGCTGATGGCGTTCGGCCAGCGCCTTTTGATGGCTAAGCCTCACTTTTGCTTCAGCTACGGCATTCCACAAAGTCTGATTTTTATTCAATACATTATCGAAGCCACCTGTTCCGGACCCACGACCTTGTCCCCCCTGTCCGGAGGACTGGCGACCAATCGATCGCAAGGTTCTCACCTCTTTATCCAGCTTCGAATACGCCGCGGACAATTTAGTCCGACTTCCATTTTCCCATTTCTTCTGAAAAAAGCCGGAAACAGCATACTGCCTGTTATGTTCATGATCTTCGTAATCATACTGAGACTGCTCACTCTCCACATCCAAAGAATACGAAAAACGATCTTCGCCAAGTAAGGCGCTAATTCCGTAAGAATCCCCGTTGTTAGTGATCCCCGAATATTTCAGATTTAAATCGCGAAAATTATAATCCGGAGAGATGGTCCGTTCGCTGATATTGCGCGAATTGCCGGAGCGACCGCTTCGAAAGGTCAGTTGCTCACTGTCATACAGTTCGTAATACGTTTGCCGAAACGCAAGCGTAAGTGCCGCTTGCTGAGCCACCGGCACACTCAACATCCCATTAAGCGTCATGTTATTAACACTCATTTTGACATGCGGACGATGCCTGTCTCCATCAACGCCGGTAATGTTCACCAAACCACCAACCCGTCCGCCCTGATCAGCGCCATAAGCACCTTTAAGCACCTGAATATCCTTTGCCATCAGCGGATTCACAGCACTGATGTTGTCGTTAAAATTCTTCATTCCGAACAAGGTAAACCCATCAAAAAGCACCTGGCTTTGCCCTTCATAACTTCCCCAAATAACCAAATCATTGGACTGTTCGCCTGCTGCCAGAATTCCGGGCTGCAACCGCAGCAGGTTGAAAACCGAATTATCGCCATTGCCGGGTAAAAACTGCGCAACCTGATGATTTAAGCGAAGTACTCCCGGCTTATTTCCAACCTGCAGGGATCGCACAACCTTCAACCCTTTCACCTCAACTTCCTGAAGCTGATAATTGGAAGGGCGCATTAGAAACTGATGATTCCCTCCAGCTTCAACCAGCGTATCCAACATGAAGTAGCCAAGATAAGAAGCCTGCAAATGAAAGTGTTTGTCCTTTCCAACAAAGGAAAAACTTCCATTTTGATCACTGAGTAAACCTGTCCCGTTAATTTGAAGATGTGTGTAAGGCAACGATTCCGAACTTAAGTGGTCGTAAAAACCACCGCTCAAAACATAACTTTGGGGAATTGGATCTGCATGAAATTCGTAAAACACATACACCGATCCTAATTTTTTATACGCTGCCGGAAGGTCTTTCAACAAAAAATCAAAAGCTTTCTCAGGCGAAGCAAACGCTTGCGAAACCGTCACATTAAATGTTGAAAAGTAGTGATCATCCAAAGAATATTGCAATTCATAGCGCTCGCAAAGATCGATAAGAATGCTGTTCAGGCTTTTTTCCTGATAATCCAGTTCAACTTGCTGCGCCAGGCTAAGCAAACATGAAAAGAGCAGTCCGAGCAATAAAACGTTCTTTTTCAATTTCTCCTATTTCTTTGGGCTAATCCGGTATTCGTTTGGCCCCAGTTTTTCATACTGAAGCTTGTACAAGGTACAAATCATTTCCAGGATGTCTTCTGCATCTAGTTCAGAACGTACCATTCGGCTGGAAATGCTTGCCTGATAATTTCCATCGTTTAATAAATTTTTACCCTGAATGCTCACTCCATACTGCCGTTCCACTTCTTCCAAAACTTCCTTCAAGGGTCGGTCTCTAAAATTAAATTCATCGTTGATCCAGGCGGTCTCTGCCTGAACGTTAATATTCTGCTGCACGTCAAAGCCATCCCCCGCTTTCAATTCTGCTTTTTGGTTCGCTGTCAAAATCACTTCCGAGCCATCCGCTTGCCCTACCACTTTAACCTTGCCCGTTTGGCAGACCACCCGGTACGATTCGTCCCGAGCATAAATGTTGAAACGGGTGCCCAACACCGAAGTCGTTGCTTTTTCTGATTTCACCGAAAAACGGCTTCCCTTTTCGACCTCGAAAAAAGCTTCTCCATCCAAACTTAACTCCCGTGAAAAGCGCCACCAATACGGATGATACGTCAGACTTGAAACAGCGCTCATTTGTACAGCCGAACCATCCGGAAGCTCAACCACCAAAAGTTGCCCGGGCGAGCTTGTGACATCAACCGTATAAAATCGCATGACTCCAATCAAGCCAAGCAAAAGCAAAACCGATGCTGCAATGGCCAGGCGCACAGCCGGTCGGCGAAACAAGCTGATCGTTTTTTTCGAAGCCCCCGTTTCCAGCCGAGCCTCCATCGCCTTCCAAACCTCTTCCCGGTTTTTAGCGTACGGAATCTCCAAATGCGTATCCAGCCGATCCAGCTCAGCCAGAATATCATTTGATTGATTGGTATGGTTACTGCCGTTTTTCATTTTACTTTAATTTTCGATTTTAAATCGTCAAGGGCATATTTCATCCGCTTTTCAACCGCTTTGACGCTGATGCGCAAGCGCTCTGCAATTTCATGGTACTTCAAACCATCCATCCGGCTCATTAAAAAAACCACCCGCTGCTTTTCGGACAAGCCTGCCAGGGCCTTTTCATACTTTTGCTGCAGCTCTTTGTATTCCAGCTCTTCTTCGGGCGAAACATCCTGCAACTTGAAGCTTAACGCGTTTTTATAATTCAACTCTAGCTTTTGCCGACGATAATGAGAGACAAACTCATCGCTCGCCATTTTATACAGCAAACCAACCGTCGCTTTCGGATGATATTCCAGCTGTTTTTCCCACAGGTGCATGAACACCTCCTGCGCCAAATCTGTTGCCAAATCTGCATCGCCCGACCGGTAAAAAATGTAATTACGAATGGCATCGAAATGCTGGTCAAACAACTTTTTAAAATCTTGTCGTGTCAAGGTCAACTTGTCTTGGTTTCGAAACTCCTTTCTTTGTCCATGCGGCTATTCGCCCTGAAAAGTTAAGCAATATTCGCTGCTTTTCATTCCTTAACCGTTTAAAAAGCATTTTACCCTACCTTGCATTCGGAATATATTTTTGTATTTTCAGAACGCCAAATCAACCGGATATGAAAAAAGTAACTTATCTCCTCTACGGCTTTCTTTTTATGGTGGCTTGTCAACAGGTGAACAAGGAAAAAGCCAACGCATCAACACCTGTCAAACAGCATGTATTGTGCGAACGGGCAGACAGTTTGAAGTTTGAATCGGTCATGGCCCATTTTTCTGACGTTTCCTCCATGGATATGCCCCAATTGGTTGCCGAAGTTGGTAAGCAGTTTTTAGCAGTGCCTTATGTGGCTCAAACGTTGGAACATGGCGAGGATGAGCCATTGACCATTGAGCTGGAAGGACTGGACTGCACCACCTTTGCCGAAACAGCTCTGGCGCTGGCCCGCACACTAAAAAAACCAAATCCGGACTTCTCTCAGTTTGCTCATGAGCTTGAAACCATCCGTTATCGAAACGGAAAGCGGGAGGGCTACACTTCACGTCTGCATTATTTCAGCGACTGGATTTTTGACAACCAACAAAAAGGGATCGTCAGTCAGCCGGCCAGCAATTTTGGACAAGCATTGGATTTGACGGTTAATTTTATGTCGACCCACCCGGACAGCTACCCGGTACTAAAAGCCAATCCAGAGCTGGTACAAACACTTGCCGGACAGGAAAAAGCCATTTCCGGGCGGAGCTACTATTTTATTCCGAAAGAAGAAGTTGAAAAGCAGGAAGCAAACTTGCAGGAAGGTGACCTGGTGGGCTTAGCTACCAGCATTGCAGGCCTTGATGTTACCCATGTCGGGATTGTTGTTGTGGTTAATGGACGCCGGCATTTAATGCATGCTTCCACTTCAGCAATGCAGGTCGTTATTTCTGAAGAGCCGTTGGCAGACTTCCTTCAGGCTAAAAAAAGTTACACCGGCATTTTGGTTGCCCGTCCGCTTGATTAGCCAATTTTGTTTTGGTGTAATCAGGAACAGCTCCTCGGTATTTCCGGTAAACAGCCGTCCTTGATTACACCAAAAGATACCTCCATCGAGAGGATAAAACAGGAGAAGGTTAATTCTTTGCTTCCAGTTGCTCCAGCAACCAGGCCGGCCGGTTCGTGGTAATTGCCATAATTCCCAAATCAACCAATCGTTTGGCTTCCTCCGGATCATCCACGGTCCAGCACAACACATCCAAATCAAGCTGATCGGCCAGTGCCATCACATCCTGATCTACAATGCGGTAATGCAAGTTCACCCCATCCAGTCCAAGCATGGCAGCTTCCTCCAAACGCTCCGACAGACCTTCTTTCTTCGCACTCAGCCAATAGCAGGCATTGGACGGAAAAGCTTCTTTAGTAGCCAAAATGGTTTCCCAGCCAAAAGCGATGAATATGGCTTGGTCTGTTTTCCCACTGGCAGCTACTGCCCTTTTTAAAGCGGGCAACACTTCGGGCCCACATTTAATCTCAACCACCAGTTTTTTACCTTTCGGAACGGTCTCGAAAACTTCGGAAATCAAAGGTATTTTCTCCCCTTTATATTTAGGATCTTTCCATTCACCTACATCTAGTTTGCGCAGGTCTTTCGCATTCGTTTCTGCAATCACCAAATCCTGACCTCCGGTGCGCTTCGTGGTATGATCATGACACACAACCACCTCCCCGTCTTTGGAAAGATGTATATCGATTTCAACAGCATCGGCATCCAAAGTCCAGGCCAGGTCGGCTGCAGCTACTGTATTTTCAGGAGCAAGGTACGAGGCGCCACGATGCGCTACAATTTGAGTTTGTGAAAAGGCCGGGCAGGCTGCCAGCCAAAGCAAGAAGGAATAGGTTAACTTTTTCATTGTATTAATTCAATTTATAAAATAATGACAACAGAATATTTATGATTGTCCGAAGTTGTCAATTTATGCTGAAACTATCCACAAAGACTTCTTAAAAAAATCTTAATTTTGCATGATTTGAAGTAAATAAACATGGGTAAATTTCTCAACAACCTTATCGTCCTCTTTTTAAAAGCCTTTTCGCACCTGCCTTTTCCTTTGTTGTACCTGATCAGTGATATTGCCTTTGTTCTCCTTTTTCACATTATCGGGTACCGAAAAGCCGTTGTCTATTCCAACCTTCGCAACTCATTTCCGGAAAAAACGGAAGAGGAAATTGACCGCATTGCCCGCGAATACTATCATCATTTGTGCGATGTTTCGTTCGAATCGATTAAGCTGCACAGCATGAGCGAAGAAGAGTTGAACAAGCGCTTGAAGGTTTATGGGGTTGAAAAAATGGAAGCCTACTTCAAACAGCAAAAAAGCATCATTGTACTGGCCATGCACTACAACAACTGGGAATGGGGAGCTTCGGTACAACGCCTTTCCAATCATCAATTCTTTATGGTTTACAACCCGGTACGCAACAATCCGGAACTGGAAAACTTCATACTCAGTATTCGTGAACGTTTTGGAGGAATGTCTGTTCCTGTGCACAGGTCGGCTCGAATGGCCATTCAGTTTGATCAAACCGAACATCCCGGGATTTTATGGCTCGGCGCGGATCAAACGCCGGCGCAGTCTTCCAAGTTCTGGACCATGTTTTTAAACCAGGAAACACCCTTTTTTAGTGGCCCCGAAAAGATTGCACACAAAACCAACCAACCCGTCTTTTTTCATCACACGAAAAAAGTGGGACGCGGAAAATATGAAATTATACTGACAGAGTTAATCGTCGAACCACGCCATGAAAAGCCGGAAACCATTTTGCTGACATACATTGATAAAATGGAAGAAATTATTCGTGAACAGCCTGCCTACTGGCTGTGGTCGCATCGCCGTTGGAAGCACCAACGTCCGGAAGACATTGCAATGATTGACCGCTTGCCAACAAAACCGAAACAATAGAACAGCTTCAACAGCGTTTTGAACTACAAAACAACCCGCTTATGAAACTACGGCTAATCTTCATTTTGTTCGTCCTCCTGAGTACAGCAATTCAGGCGCAAACGATGTTGGAGTCAGCCTTAAAGCAAGCCCGTTCGTCAGTTTTAAAAGCCAATACGGCAGCCGAAAAAGCAGCAGAGCACTTTCGTTTTCTGGAAGGTGCTTATGAAACCGCTGAAATAAACCAACACCTGCTCTTGGCCCGCGAAGATTTGGACAGCCTCATTACGTACAGTAAAAAGGCTACCTACCAAAGTTCGGATGCCGCTTATTTTGCCAGAGATGCCGGCGCTGAAAAACTAAAAACCCGCACAGAAGAAATAAAAAAACTGCTTCAAAAAAACACCAAGACACAGGAGAGTGTGATGAAGAAAATTGACGAATTTATCAACTACGGATCGTACAACCTGGATAGCTACCTTAGCCTGCTGCTACAAGATTTCGAATCGGGACAAACTCAACTTCAGGAGGCCAGCCGAAAACTGAAACAGGCACAGCAACAACTGAACAACACCGAAAACGCTCCCATCCGGTTGGAGCAGGACACCCCTGCACTCCCAAATAACTAGATCCAGTCATGCAGCAAGTTACGCAGATATGCCAAACTGCCTTCGAATACTTTCAGCCTTAATTGGGCCCCGAAGTCAAAAACAGTTGCTACTTTTGTTACAAACCCTTTTGAGAACAAACAATTTTAATCCTATGAATAATTTTTTCGTCAAAACACATGGATTGGGTAACGACTACCTGGTGATGAACAGCCACGACATCAGCTTTAAGATGAATGTCGAAAACATAAAAACCATTTGCGATGTGCACTATGGAATCGGATCAGATGGTATTTTGCTGCTTGTTGACAGTGAACGGGCTGACTTTGGGCTGCGAATTCTGAATCCGGATGGATCAGAAGCTGAAAAAAGTGGCAATGGCTTGCGTATTTTTGCCAAATATTTGTTTGACTATGGCTATGCCAAAAGCAAAACTTTCAGCATCGATACCTTGGGCGGAGTGGTTTTTGCCGAAGTCATTGAAACAAAAAATGACAAAGCGTTTCTGATTCAGGTTGACATGGGAGAAGCTATTTTTGAACCAGCCAGAGTTCCTGTGAAAAGTGAGCTTGAAGCGTGCTTGGATGAGGAACTACAACTAAAAGACCAGAGTTATCTGATCAACTGCGTATCAGTCGGCAATCCCCACTGTGTCATTTTAAAGGAAGAGCTGTCAGAAACTGAAATCCGGCAATACGGATCTGAAATTGAAAATCACCCAAAATTTCCGAACCGCATCAACCTGCAGTTTGCCAAAGTTTTGTCGCCCGACGAAGTGGAAATCCTTATCTGGGAACGTGGTGCCGGATACACGCTGGCCTCCGGAAGTTCTTCCAGTGCAGTGGCTGCCGTGATGGTGAAAAAAGGGCTGACCAACCGCAAGCTAACCATAAAAATGCCCGGAGGTAAGCTCAAACTTGAAATTGCAGAAGACTGGCAAATCCGAATGACTGGAGAAGTACGGGAAATTGCTTCCGGTTACCTGAGTACCGAACTTTTGGAAGACTTAAATTAGCAACGAGTAAGACTAGCATGTCAAATATTCGTTAATACCATTTCCCTTAAGCAGATTTATTCTAAATAATGCAGACAAATTTTTATCTTTGTAATTGCTAAAAACTACAAATTTATGCTGGAGAAAAGATTACCGTTTGACAAAGCGCAATTAGAAAAGATTATTGAAAACCACCCAACTCCTTTTCATATCTACGATGAAAAAGGGATGTTAGAATATGCCCAAAAGTTCAACGAGGCTTTCTCTTGGAACGAAGGCTTCAAGGAATATTACGCCATCAAAGCAGCCCCAAACCCCTTCTTGATGAAGCTCCTTCACAAGCAAGGCTTTGGAATTGACTGCAGCTCAATGGCCGAGTTATTGCTGGCCGAGAAAATTGGCATGCGGGGTGAAGAAATCATGTTTACTTCCAATGACACACCCGCTGCTGAATTCCAGAAAGCGATGGAGCTGGGTGCTGTTATCAACCTGGATGACATCAAACACATTGATTACCTGGAGGAACACGCCGGATTGCCTGAACTGATCAGTTTCCGCTATAACCCGGGTGCCCTGAAAGGTGGTAACATTATTATTGGCAACCCCGAAGATTCAAAATACGGATTCACTCGTGAGCAACTTTTCGAAGGCTATAAAAAGCTTAAAGACAAAGGTGTTAAGCGATTTGGTATTCACACAATGGTCGCTTCCAACGAGCTGGATGCGGATTACTTCATTGAAACAGCTGAAATCATTTTTGATCTTATTGCCGACATCGCCAAAGAACTTGACATTCGCTTTGAGTTTGCTAACCTGGGTGGAGGAATTGGAATTCCTTACAAAAGCGAACACAAGCCTGTTAATTTAAATCGGGTAAGTGAAGGTATCAAAGAAGTGTATGATCGAGTGATTGCAGGCAACGGACTGGCTCCGCTAAAAGTCTATTTCGAATCAGGACGTGCCATTACCGGCCCATTCGGATTTTTGGTTTCCAAAGTTCTCCATATCAAAGAAACCTACAAGAAATATGCGGGATTGGATTCATGCATGGCGAACCTGATGCGTCCGGCCCTTTACGGCGCTTATCACCACATTACCGTCATGGGTAAGGAAACAGCTCCTCACACCAACCTGTATGATGTAACCGGATCGCTGTGCGAAAACAACGACAAATTTGCCATTAACCGCTTGCTTCCGGAAATTGCTCCGGACGACATCGTTGTTATTCACGACACCGGTGCTCATGGTCATTCCATGGGATTCAACTACAATGGAAAATTGCGTTCGGCCGAATTACTTCTTCGCGAAAATGGCGAAGTGGTTGAAATCAGACGAGCAGAAACTATGGACGACTTGTTTGCCACCCTGGATTTTGATGCAGCCAACACGTTTGAATAAAACGACAACAGAATAAAACATACGAAAAAAGGTCATTTCACGAGTGAAATGACCTTTTTCTATTTCGTTTAACAAGTTCGATACTAGTTAATCATATCAAAACCACAGTAAGGCACCAATACATCCGGAACCTTAATGCCATCAGCAGTTTGGTAATTTTCAAGCAAAGCAGCTACAATACGTGGCAGTGCCAAGGCACTTCCATTCAGTGTATGCGCCACTTGTGGTTTTTTCTGACCTTCTTCGCGGAAACGCAGTTTCAAACGATTGGCCTGAAAGGATTCGAAGTTAGAAACAGAGCTTACTTCCAACCACTTTTCCTGAGCTGCAGAGTAGACTTCAAAATCGTAAGTCAACGCTGAAGTAAAACTCATGTCGCCACCGCAAAGGCGTAAAATACGGTAAGGCAATCCCAGCTTTTTCACCAGACTTTCCACATGCGCCACCATTTCATCCAAAATAGCATAGCTCTGGTCCGGATGTGCCACTTGCACCACTTCAACTTTGTCAAACTGGTGCAAACGATTCAAACCCCGAACATCTTTTCCGTACGAACCTGCTTCGCGACGGAAGCAGGCACTGTAGGCCGTATTTTTAACCGGAAGTTGTTTGGCATCCAAAATAACATCGCGGTACAAATTGGTCACCGGCACTTCGGCTGTTGGAATCAAATACAGGTTATCTTCGGTAATGTGATACATCTGCCCTTCTTTGTCAGGCAACTGTCCGGTACCAAAACCACTGTCTTCATTGACCACCAGCGGAGGCTGTACTTCCAAATAACCAGCTTTCTGAGCTTCGTCTAAAAAGAAATTGATCAAAGCCCGTTGGAAACGCGATCCTTTTCCCTTATAAACGGGGAATCCGGCACCCGTTAATTTCACACCCAATTCAAAATCAATCAAGTCATATTTTTCAGCCAATTCCCAGTGAGGTAATTTATCGGCTCCTAAATTAGGCTGTTCTCCTCCGGTTTTTACAACCTCGTTATCTTCCGGAGTTTTTCCTGCAGGCACAATATCGGCTGGTAAGTTGGGGAGCTGCACCTGCAAAGCAAAAACCTGCTCATCAATTTGGGCAAAGTCATCATCCAGTTGCTTAATATTATCTTTCAGTTCCGAAGTGCGGGCTTTAGCCTGATTGGCTTCCTCCTGCTTTCCTTCGCGGAATAACTGCCCGATTTCCTTCGACAGCTTGTTCATTTCCGATTTGAACTGATCGGCTTTAACCTGAATTTCATTCTTGCTTTTATATAAATCACTAATCTGGCTTACAATCGCCGAAGCGTCAAAATTTTTCTTTTTAAGCTTTTCAACAACCAATTCCGGGTTTTCCTGGATAAAACGTAAATTGAGCATTTCTGAAGAGGTTTTTAATTTTGTCGGGCAAAGTTATAAAATAATGACTAGCTGTATACTTCTATGTTCAGCCTTTTTTAGAATCACGCATTGATTTCCCGACCGATCAATGCCTGGATAAAACGAAATCACCAATCACTTTCAAAACAGCAATCGGTTTGATACAGCTATAAAATAAAAAATCTCCTGCCTAATCAAGACAGGAGATTTTCCTAAACATATCGTTAAAATCGTCTAGTTTTCTGCTGCCACAACAGGTTCAACAGAGATATACGATTTGTTGTCTCTTTTCTTTCTGAAAACAACAGTTCCATCAATCAAGGCGAATAATGTATGATCTTTTCCCATACCGACATTATTCCCAGGATGATGAGAAGTTCCGCGCTGGCGAACAATAATGTTTCCAGCTTTGCAAACCTGACCGCCGTAAATTTTTACACCAAGTCGTTTACTTTCCGATTCGCGTCCGTTTTTCGAACTACCGACACCTTTCTTATGAGCCATGGTCTAATGTTTTTAGGGTTATCCAATAATTTCTTCAATCTGAATCTGAGTCAAATACTGACGGTGACCGTTTTTCTTTTTGTAACCTTTTCTTCTTTTCTTTTTGAAGACGATTACTTTGTCACCTTTCAAGTGCTCCACTACTTTTGCACTAACTTTAGCGCCATCAACTTTTGGAGTTCCAACTTTGACTTCACCATCGTTGTCAACCAAAAGAACGTTACTAAACTCAACACTTGCACCTTCTTCTTCCTGAAGACGGTGGACAAAAATCTTTTTGTCTTTTTCTACTTTGAATTGCTGTCCGGCAATTTCTACAATAGCGTACATGTTCTATACTTTTATAATTTCCTCCGGCAGGCGGGAACAATACCTCACTCCACTTTTTAGAGCCTACTCGAAAACTTCGGACTGCAAAAGTAGATATTTTTTATTGACAAGCAAAGATTCCGGCATCTTTTTTACTGAGTCTAATTGAATTACGTTTCGGATCAAGGATTCAGTTGATGAGCTGTTTAAGAAACAGTCGCAGAATTTAATAAAACACTAAAACTATTGTTATATTTGCTAGCAAACATTGCTGATGTTCGACGCTTATGCAGAAAAAAAAACTAAACATCCTTGGACTCTCAGTTAGTCAGACACAATCAGGCGCTTATGCCTTGGTTTTAGCAGAAGAAAACGGAGACCGACGCATCCCAATCATCATCGGACCAGTTGAAGCCCAAGCCATTGCCATCCAATTGGAAGGATTGAGACCTCCCCGTCCACTCACGCATGATTTGTTCAGAAACCTGGCCTTTGCCTTCGACATCAACGTGTCTGAAGTGGTTATTTATAAACTGGAAGAAGGTATTTTCTATTCGGAGCTAATTTGCACCATGGGCGAAGAAGAAATCCGAATTGACTCGCGCACCTCGGATGCCGTTGCCCTCGCCCTTCGCTTCAAATGCCCCATCTACACCAACGAAGATATTCTCAACAAAGCGGGCATTGTTATGGATACCGAAGAAGATAGCCCCCTTCATGCTGAAGAAGGTTCTTCAGGACCTAAAAGTGAATTTGAGAGTTACAATGAGAATGAGTTGAACGAAATGCTCAATGAGGCAGTCAACAACGAAGACTACGAACGGGCATCCAAAATCAGAGATGAACTGAAACGACGGGAAAAATAACAAACCGCTGAAAAAAAATGACTAGACTGCTAATCCTACTTCTGGCAACCTGTTGCTTGATGCTTAGTTTGCCACAACTGTCTTACTCGGCTGAACCAACAGGGAATGATCAGGTGACACTGGTTCAAACGCAGTCTCCATCCAACGCAAACGTACTGCTTTCGCATTCCGGCGAACGCAGCTTTAACTTCAACTCCATTCTTCGAGGCCTTATGGGCATGCTGGTTCTGGTAGGTCTTGGCGCGTTGCTTTCCAAAGACCGCAAAAACATTCCATGGAAAACAGTTGGCGTTGGCCTGATTTTTCAAATTGTGCTTGCCTTAAGCGTTCTTTACGTTCCTTTTATTCGAAGTGGATTTGATTTTTTCGGCAAAATCTTCGTAAAAGTACTCGACTTCACCAAAGTAGGCAGCGAATTTTTATTCGGAAATCTGGTTGACTTCAATCAGTTTGGGATGATCTTCGCCTTTCAGATCCTGCCAACCATCATTTTCTTTTCAGCCTTAACCAGTTTATTGTTCTACTGGGGAATCATTCAACGTGTGGTGTGGGCGCTAGCCTGGGTTTTCACTAAATTAATGAAACTATCGGGTGCTGAAGCACTCTCGGTTGCCGGCAATATTTTTCTGGGACAAACCGAATCTCCGCTGATGATTAAAGCTTACCTCTCGAAAATGAATAATTCAGAGATTATGCTCGTCATGACCGGTGGCATGGCCACCCTGGCCGGAGCTGTACTGGCAGCTTATATTGGTATGCTTGGCGGTAACGACCCCGTCCTTCGGCTTGAATTTGCCAAACACCTGCTCACCGCCTCTGTGATGGCCGCTCCCGGAGCCGTCATCTTTTCCAAAATTATGGTTCCCAACCCGGACAAAGTCAATAAGGACATTGAAGTTAGCAAGGACCGCATTGGCAGCAATATTTTGGATGCCATCACCAACGGAACCTCTGAGGGTCTGAAACTGGCCGTCAATGTTGGTGCTATGCTGTTGGCCTTTTTAGCCTTGATTGCCATGTTCAATTTCATTTTTGGTAAGGTAGGGCACTGGACCGGAATCAATGAGCTGATTATCCAGGGAACAGACGGCCGATTCACTGAGCTTTCACTGCAGTTTTTACTGGGCTACCTGTTTGCGCCTTTTATGTGGTTAATTGGCATCAACACCCAAGACATTATCCTGGTTGGTCGTCTGCTTGGCGAGAAACTGATCCTCACTGAATTTATTGGCTACATCAGCCTTTCCGAACTAAAAACAGCCGGCGCCTTTGTTGAGCAAAAATCAATTATCATGGCAACCTACATCCTGTGCGGATTTGCCAATTTTGCATCCATCGGCATTCAAATTGGCGGTATTGGAGCCTTGGCTCCAAGCAAACGCGTCACCTTATCCAGATACGGACTCCCTGCATTGATTGCAGGCACTCTGGCTTCACTGATGTCGGCCACCATTATCGGCATGATTTTAGGTTAACAGGAACGCTAAAAGGAGCTCTTTGCCGGCTGACATGGCTTATTCTGCCCTACTTATGCCCTTCGTAAGTTGAATTAAAAAACACTGCTACAGCCTTCTAGCCCAATTCCGGAAAATGTTACAATGCTCCCCATGTTTTTGAATAGCTAACAATCAAATGGTTATCAACGTATGATCAGTTATATAAATCATTCAAAAACTTTCCGTTATGAAACACATCAACGTAATTTTCGGATTTTTCTTGTTGATCTTTCTATTTTCCGGTTGCAATACCAAACCTGTTGTGGGTCTTTTAATGGACACCATAGAACGCGAAAGATGGGCAAAAGACAGAGACCTGTTTGTTGAAAAAGTGAATGAATTGGGCGGCTCTGTGATCGTAAAAATTGCCGACTCTGATCCTTCTGTTCAGTTTCAGCAAGCGCTTGATTTAATCAATGAAGGAATTGATGTTCTTGTTATTATTCCAGTCGATAAAACCGTAGCCGCAGGAATTGTAAAAACAGCCAAAAAAACACGTATTCCCGTATTGGCCTATGACCGCCTGATTTGGGATTGCGATCTGGATTTTTACATCTCCACCGACAATATTCAAATCGGCGAAAAGCAGGCTGAATTTCTGACAAAGTCCAAACCCGAAGGTAATTATGCCTTAATTGGCGGCCCAACAACCGACAACAACTCGGTTCAGCTGTACCTGGGTTGGATGAATGTACTCCAGCCTTTGATTGACAAAGGAGATATCAACATTATTTCCAACACCTTTGTCGATAAGTGGCAGCCCGAAGAAGGTTATAAAGTCGTCAAAGGCTTGCTGGACAAAGGAGAAACGATTGATGCCATCATTGCAGGCAACGACGCACTGGCCAGTGGAGCCATTCAGGCGCTGCATGAACGGGAAATGGACGGGCAGGTGTTGATTGCCGGACAAGATGCTGACATCAATGCCATTCGTAACATTGTTTTTGGGAACCAAACCATTACGGTTTATAAACCGCTGGAATCATTGGCCTTTAACGCAGCTATTGCAGCAGTAAAAATGGCCAAGGGAAAAGACCCAACTGACAACATGAGTTTCACAGTTAACAATGGGCACCGCTTGGTTCCAGCCATTCTTCTGGAAGGACAAATTGTGAACAAACAAAACGTACGAATGACCGTCATTTCTGAAGGTTTTGTAGCCGAACAGGAAGTATTTGAATGATACCAAACCGGTCATTTTGCGAAAGAGCGCGGGCGTTTTGCTTGCGCTCTTTTTATGGCTGCTATTCCTGCTGTTAATAAGTTTACTTTCCCCATTCAAGCAAAAAGCGTAACTTTCCCCACTCAAAAAAACAGACAGATTACAAACATTGTTGAAAGATAAATCATGAGGCAATATCTTGACTTACTAGATCATGTCACAAAGAATGGCACCCAAAAAGATGATAGAACCGGAACCGGAACCGTTAGTGTTTTTGGCTATCAAATGCGGTTCAATCTTGCAGAAGGCTTTCCGGTACTGACCACCAAAAAACTCCACCTAAAATCCATCATTCATGAGCTGTTGTGGTTTTTGGATGGAGACACCAACAACAACACCTTGAAAGAAAAAGGGGTTCGTATTTGGAATGAGTGGGCCAACGAGGATGGCGACTTAGGTCATATTTACGGTTACCAGTGGCGCTCATGGCCAACGCCTGATGGCAGACACATTGATCAGATTTCAGAAGTGGTCAACGCTATTAAAACCAATCCCGACTCGCGTCGCCTCATCGTAAGCGCCTGGAATGTGGGCGAACTGGATCAGATGAATCTGCCTCCCTGCCACTTGCTTTTCCAGTTTTATGTGGCTGATGGAAAATTGAGCTGTCAGTTGTATCAGCGCAGCTGTGACGTTTTTCTGGGCGTTCCTTTCAACATTGCCTCTTATGCCCTACTGACCATGATGATGGCCCAGGTTACCGGACTGGAACCCGGCGAATTTGTTTGGACCGGAGGAGACGTTCACATTTACAAGAATCACCTGGAACAAGTACAACTTCAGTTAACAAGGGAGCCTAAAAAACTGCCACAGATGAAAATCAATCCTGAAGTGACTTCTATTTTCGACTTCAAATACGAAGATTTTGAACTGGTTAACTACGATGCTCATCCTCATATTCCAGGAAAGGTCTCAGTATAAAACACACTAATTTATGATTCACAAAAATATTTCCATTATTGTAGCCATCGCCCAAAACTTTGCTATTGGCAAAAACAACGACCTGTTGTTTCATCTGCCAAACGATTTGAAACACTTCAAGGAAATCACCTCCGGGCATACCATTATTATGGGTAGAAACACCCTGCTTTCATTACCCAAATGGCCGTTACCCAACCGTCGCCATGTTATCATCAGCGATCAGCCTGACGACTGTTTTGAAGGTTGCGAAATGGTGGCCTCCATTGAAGAAGCCATTGAAAAAGTAAAAGATGAAAAGGAAGCTTTCATCATTGGCGGAGGAATGATATACAAGCAGTTTTATCCACTGGCCAATAAGCTTTACCTCACTGTGGTTCATCAGGATTTCGAAGCAGATGTTTACTTCCCTGAGATTGACTACAGCAATTGGGAACAGGAAAGCCGCGAAGATTTTCACGACGAAAAAAATGGGTTTGACTATTCCTACATCAACCTGGTAAGAAAGTAATCACGATACAACCAAAAAAGTCCGGCTCTAACCGGACTTTTTTTATATCACTAGTACATTAGTTTTCCTAAGTTATCGAAGCGCTTTTGATAATCGCTAATCGAATAACGAATCACTTCAAGGGCTTCGTCCACCCCATAGGTATGGGTAATCTCTGTGTCCTTGTTACGTCCGGGCATATCTTTATATGTCAAAAAGTAATGCTTTAACCGCTCAATAACAATCGATGGGAGATCAGTAATATCTTTATATGTGTCGTACACCACATCATTGCTTAATACAGCAATAATTTTGTCGTCGGCTTCATTGCCATCAATCATCCGAAAACCTCCAATCGGGCGCGCATGTACCAAAATATCTCCGTGGGTGATGTCCTTTTCTGTCAGCACACAAATATCAATCGGATCACCATCTCCTTTGATACCTTTCTTCCCGGTTTTTTGCATGCAAAATTCTCCCACCTCATCGCCACAAAAAGTTTGCGGAATAAATCCGTAAAGGGCAGGAACTACATTCGAGTATTTTTGCGGACGGTCCAATCGCAAGTATCCACTGTCTTTGTCTATTTCATACTTCACCGTATCCGTTGGCACAACTTCAATAAAAGCGGTGACCTTTTCCGGAGCATCTTTACCGATGTAAATACCATGCCATGGATGTGACTTATAACGCAGTCCCATCAATCGGCCGATAGGATCAGATAATTTGTCAACCATATTTAGTTTAATTTATTCGTTTAGAGTGTAAAACCTGATTAAAACAAAAATGTTCTAAAGAACCCGCAATTTAAGCAAAATAAAAAGGAGTGCCAGCTATCTCAGGCTAAACAAGCCTGTTTTCATTGAATTTAATCCTGATGCATGATTTCAGAAAAATCGAGCACAGAATTCAATACTAGAGACAACAATCTCTTTTCAGTTCTTTTTTCTTTTTCAGCCTGTCATAATAACTCCCAATATCAAACGGGATGAGCAGTTTTGCAAACCCAGTCCATGAAATTAATCCAACTTAAGACCTCCTCATCAGAATGTTGTTTTGAAAAACATAACAACTACTAATCAACAACATAAGTCTCCAGGGCAGATTTGGAATCGCAGCAAATATTAATTAGTTTCGCCCCCCATGAAATACGTTTTAACCCTTATTTTTAGTTTGATTTTAGCCCATTCACAGGCTTTGTTACCCCATCCCACCTCCGTGCTCACTACCGATTCAGCAACAGTCCGCCAAAACAAACAATCTGCAGAATCCTATCAAAACACAAAGCTGGACGCTTCCTACCAGGAGCAAGCACAAATAGCCATTAGTCATTATCCTGAATTAAAAGGAGTGAGCATCGAGTTTGTCCGAAAAAACATAAAAACAACGATGGCTTCCCGTCCAACATTCGATTTCATTTTTCGAAAAAAGAAAAACAGACGATACCGAATTTATATTGACACCCAAGTAAAAAACGGCCAAGGATTGCTCCTTAGTGATGTTCCGCATGACGCGCAGGTTGGGGTAATTGGGCACGAGCTTGCACACATTGTTGACTATGAAAATAAAACAACCATGGGTGTCGTGCTTACCGGAATTGGCTACCTCTTTCATCCCTTGCGCCGAAAGCTGGAACACAAAGTGGATGAGATAACCATTGCCCATGGACTTGGACACCAAGTCAAGGAGTTTTCAGAATATGTTTTACAAGATGATCGGGTGTCAGAGAAATACAAAAAATACAAACGAAAGATTTACTACAAACCCAAGCAGTTATCGACACTCATGTCTGGGTATTCAATTTATCAAGATAGCAAGCTTTAATCTTTGGCTGCAACCTGCAAGCGCAGTTGAAAAACATTTCCCTGATCATCAATCAAGGTCACGCGATGCACACCGGGCTGCGGATGAACCGGCATCTGATGAAGGCCCGAGGTTTGCCCCAAGTACTGCTCATCGAGATGCCAATATACAATGGACTCAGAAGAGGCATGTGCTGCCTCTAAAATAACTTGCCCGGGAGTTCCGTCCAACTGCACAGGCACAAACACCTGGTTATTCTCCCGCGGATAAATCATTTCCATCACCGCCTGAACCTCTTCCGAACAGCCCGACATAAATGGAGGTAACGACCGATAAAACGGATTGCGTTGTTTATAATACCATTCCATGGCCGGAGGCAAAACAAACCAGGATTGATGCTTCATCTCATCCACCGACAAGCACTTACTCGTTACCTGAAACTGCCCTGTTGGATCGAGATGAACCAAACGATGATAGGGACAGGCTGAAGTCGTTAAGCCCTTTTGCATAATCCAAACCGAATCCGTTTGCTCACAGTAGGGTCCAACGCGATGACCACTGGTCGCACAAACCGGAACTTGCTCCATCTCATCAACAGGTTGGGTGAACCATTTTCCAGCCGGCAATAAATTAAACACGTCAAACATCAGGGGAGCAGCAGCCGAAGTACCGGTCAAGCCCGGACGGCCTTCGCCATCGGCATTTCCACACCAAACAGCAACCACAAAATTTCGATCGAGCCCAACAGCCCAACCATCGCGAAAGCCAAAGCTGGTTCCGGTTTTCCATGCAACTTGCCGCGATGATGAAAACGACTCCCACCCCGATTCTTCATCCGGCCGATTGACCTGCACAAGCGCCTCCATTATTAACCACGACGCACCGGCAGAAATTGAATTCGTCAAGGCTTCCTCTTCTGAATAAACTACTGGCAAATAGCTTGGTTGCCGAAAGTCATCTTTAAAACTCAAGCCATCATTCTCCTCATAATGAATCAGTAATCGAGCCATCGAGGAATAAGCACCCGCCAAATCCCAAAGGTTAACTTCTGCTCCTCCCAAAATAAGAGACAACCCGTAATGATCGGCTGGACGATTCATGGTTGAAAAGTGTAAATTCTTTAGAAGCGAATAAAAGCGTTCAACACCATAGTCACGCAACATTCGAACAACCGGAATATTGAGAGACTTGGACAAAGCTTTGGATGCCGGAACAGCTCCCTCGTAGCTCAAATTAAAATTTTGAGGACTAAAGCCCCCAATCTGGGTTGGCACATCTGCCACCAAGGTATGGGGCAATATCCGCCCGTCATCCTGCATGGCTGCATAAAGAAACGGTTTTAAAATGCTTCCGGAACTCCGGGGAGCCCCAATAATATCCACCTGCTCTCCATGTTGTCCTTCAGCCATATCCGGGGAGTTACCAACATAGGCCAGCGCTTCTCCTGAGGCGGCATTCAACACCAACACAGCCGCATTGTGAATCTCATTGGCACGGAGTTTTACCAAATACTGCCGCACCAAATCGTTTACATGCTGCTGCAAGTCACCATCAATTGTGGTGATCATCCGCTCGCCATTGTGTTCAGTTAAAACACGATTCATCAAATGGGGAGCCACTTGAGGCAAAGCATAAACCTTCTCGGGCAAAGGTTCCAACTTGGCTAATTCCAATGTTGTTTCATCCAGTTCCCCGTTTTCGTAAAGCAAGTCAAGCAAGCGATTTCGCTTTTGTAGCAGCAAGTTGTTTTTCTTTCCCGGATAGATCAATGAAGGGGCATTGGGCAAGACGGCCAGCATTGCGGATTCCCCCCATGAAAGGTCTGCCGCATTTCGTCCGAAATAGCGCCAGGCAGCAGCATCAAGGCCAACCACATTTCCGCCAAATGGCGCATTGGATGCATACAGCCGAAGCAATTCCTCTTTGGAATAAGAGAGTTCTGCTCGTATGGCTAATGATAACTCAATCAGCTTTTGACTCACCGTTCGGGCTTTCCCTTTTCTTGACAGGCGAATCAACTGCATGGTTATCGTACTTCCTCCGCTAACCACTCGCCCATTGCGAATATTTTGGATCAGTGCCCGTCCCAGCGAAACCGGATTAAATCCGGGATGGTAGTAAAAATAACGATCTTCAAAGGTTAATAAACAGGTTGTATACTTCTCCGGTACCGCCTCAACCTCCGGGAAACGCCATTGGCCATCTTCGGCAATATGTGCGCCTAAAAGCTCCCCTGTACGACTTTCAATGACCGTGGACGTAGGATCAGAAAACAACGGTGACGGCAAGCTAAACCACCAAACAAGGAAAGCTGCCATAAAAATGACAGCTCCGACCCTAAATCTATTCTTTACCTTTTCCAATTTTTTCTTCCAGCTCCCAGTAATTCTGAATACTACCTACTTCACCACTTCCACCCAGCGGCCTGGCTGGCGCGCATTGATTCGATTATCATACATCGCCTCGCACTGAACAGATGGCAAATAGAACTTTCCTTCATACGACGCATTCAGAAGAATCCGGAAGGTCTTTTTCTCATTCGCTTTCAGATCAAAATAAGTCAACACCCGATCATCCCGAATATCCTGGTAATTTGAAACATCACTCTTTAACGGACTATCAATATCATTTAAACGATGATTGATAATCTCCCAACCGGATGGGAAAATCGTTGTCAAAGCCATTTCTTTATAAACACCACGCTGCCCAGGGTTTTGAACACGAATTACTGCGACGAAATCCGTCCCTTGCGTCAATTTTTCAGGATTTACCTTTTGGCCTTGCATATCAGTGTAAGCCACTTCCATAAACAGGTTATTCTGAGCCGATGTCGTATCTCCGGTCACCGGAATTCCTTCACTCATCACACGGGCATACATCACCTTGTCAGTCTTATTTTCAACTTCAACCGTTGCTGTTTGATTAGTTTTAAAGGCTACTTCGCCCTGCCAAACCGGAGCATTTGTTGAAATCGTTTTTGACGACGATCCATTTATTGAGACGCCTGCTTTTAGTGGATTATCGTCCAACTTACCTCCTGCAAACTCGGCTATTGCCAACAAGGAGTAAGCGGTTGTTTGTGTGCTCATCCAGGAATCAGCCGAAAGCTCTTCAGAAAGTTCGGTCACCAAAGGAAAAGCTTCTTTTTGCCTATTCAGCAATACCAAAGTTTCCAGGATCATCGCTTTATCTCGAACATCTGATCCAAAAGTATAGGAAAGTTCACGGAAGGGCTGAATACGCTTACTCAAGCTGGCAATCATTTTTTCAGCAACTTCAGGTTGCCCAGCCAAAGCATAGGCCGCTGCCAAACGCCACTGTGCAATTGCATCAAGGCCCTTCTCTTCGCGCAGGCGGTTCATGGCACCAAAATCAGGCGACTGCGCTAAAGCCAAGGTATATAAACGATAAGCCTGAACCAGTTCTGATCGCTCATAAGTCCGTTCAGAACGCTGCCAATTGCGCACGGCATTTTTCTGGTAGTTCAACCACTTTTCTTTCAGGCCAAATGGCAGGCTGTATCCGGCCTCTTCAGCTTTCAACATAAAATGCCCTGCATAATTTGTTCCCCACGACGACGAGTAACGACTTCCGGGCCAATAGGCAAAGCCACCCTCCGAAGTTAAAAAGCGAGGATATTTATTCAGCGCAGTCCGAATATTAACTTCAATCTCTTGCTTTTGCTCATCCGAAACTTCAGTAAGTTGATTAAGCAACAACTGCGGAAATACGCCCGAGGTAATTTGCTCAATACATCCATGTGGATAGCGAATCAGATAATTCAAACGACGACTTAAGTCAATCGGCGGGATTGTTGACAACTCCAGACGGGCCGAGTTGGTTCCTTCCATTCCCGGAGCTGTCACTGCCATTTCCCATTTTTCTCCAGGTTGAATGACGGTTTCTTCATTATTTACAATGCGAGGGTTGGATAGACGTACTTCAAGTTCAATTTCATAAGAAGCCTTGTGATTCCCACTTTGAGCTGTAATCTTCACTTTTCCGACACCCGATTTCTCAGCCACCTTCAGCTTAAATCCAGCAATCTGGTCACCCACCTCTGAAAATTTCACTTGCTGCGTTTTTCCATCCACGGGACTTAGCAACTCATTTGGTTCAATGCTCAGGGTAACATTTTTAACATCCGGCTTCATCGCAAAAACATTCACCGGAAGCATCACTTCCTCGCCCGGACCAAGTACACGTGGTAAGGTTGCCAGCAACATCAATGGTTTTAAAACTTTAACCGATTTATCTGCATTTCCATAAGCTCCCTGATTTCCGGCCACAACCATCACCCGAACAGCTCCCACATAGTTTGGCATGTTCAGTTTATGCTTATTGGTTTTTCCTTTATCCAGAGAAAAAGGCCCGATGAATGAAACCACCGGCTTAAAACGGTTCACCTTTTTCCGTTTCGAAGCTGTCAGGTTCTCATCACCACCAACGGCAAAGGCCCGCTCCAGGCGTGCACCGTATGCTCCAATCACATCATCATAAAAATCCCAGGTTCTCACCCCCAGAGCTTCGCGAGCGTAAAACGACGGCCACGGGTCAGGCGTACCAAAACGAGTCAGATCCAACAAGCCTTCATCAACAACAGCCAAGGTATAGGTCATTTTCCGTCCATCTTTCTCCGACACTTTCACCTCATATTCTTCTTCTGGCTCCAGTTCATCCTTCATCTTAATCTGAGGTGTGAGATGCGTTTCCGGATCTTCAACCAACACTGGAATTACGCCATACAAGCGAATTGGTGCATCGTTTTCGGTTTGCGCATGCGGTTGTATTAAAGAAACATGCACAAACACATTGGGTGCCATTTCTGCTTTTGCCTCGAAGCTAAAGACCGTATTTTTCTCCTTCGTTTCCACCCAAAACAAATCCAGCACATCCGAACCGTTTTCAATGCTGACCAAGGCTTTTCCTTGTTTCCCGGAAGGAATGGTAACCGTAACCTTGTCACCAACCTGGTAATTATCTTTATCGGTTTTAAACGACAGCATCGTAGCTGCGCCCTGCATGCCATCAGCCGCCCAATACCCCCATTTCGAGAAATAGGCAGTTAAACCAGTACTGTGCCCACTTTCCGGGTCTTTCACATGAATCAGGTACCGGCCATTATCTTCCCAGTCCGTGTATTTTATTTGCAATGGCAAACTGGCCAGTCCGTTCTTCGTAGCCACTTTAGCCCGCATGACTGGCTTATTGTAGGAGTTGTTTACATACCTGGCCAGGTTGTCCTCGCCTGAGTCCCACCACCAATGCCAATCGACCTTATAAACCGTTACTTCCAGTCCTTTTCGGTCAATCTTATTTCCTTTTCCATCCACTGTTACCAAATCCAATGGATAGCTTGTATCTGTTTTATACCAATTTGATTCGGATGCCGGCAGTTTCACCCCAACAAAAGAAGCGTACGGCGCATAGGGTATCGTTTGCACATCAATGCTGAAGTCTCCGGTTTCTTCATAAACCCGCGTTGAAAAATGGGCATTCAGCATTCCCGGAGCCGAGCTTATTTTGGGTAGTTTGAAGTTGACATCTGCATTCCCTTTCTCATCCACCTTGCCATTAAACACCTCCTGTTCTTCCGCATAGAAGTCTTTGGCCGGGTCGTCAAATACATAGTTAAACAAGTCTTTGAATGCAGTCTTTGACTTGGAAAAGCTTAATGAAACCTGGGCTTTCAGATTCTTCGCTATACCTCCGTGCAACCAAGCTGTTTTTAGTTGTCCTTCGGCATTCCCCTGATCAATTGACAATGGGTCAGTATCAAACTTCAAGTCAATTTTTAATCGATTGGGTTTTACCGTTTCCACTTTAATTCGCTTACTGAAAGACTGTCCCCCAACTTTCAACATGGCTGTCCAGTTTCCTGTTGGAGCTTCGGCATCGGTTTCGCTTGTAAAACAATAAAAACCATTCATCCCCTGGCTTTGAACCTGGCGGCTCACTACTTGTCCTTTGGGATTAATCAACTCAAAGATGACCGGGTGATCATCCGGTAAGTTGTTTTGTTTATCCTCTAAAAGGAAGGTCAGAAAAATCTTGTCTCCCGGCCGCCACACACCACGTTCGCCATAGACATACCCTTTAATTCCTTTTTGAACAACACTCCCGCTTACATCAAAATTACTGAGCGACAAGGAAGAGCCATCATCCAAACGTAGGTAAGCAAACTGGCCATTCTTTTCGGCCACCAGCAAAAAGGGTTTATGCTTCAACTCAACCATCGCCATCCCATCAGCCGTTGTTGAAACAGTTTCCATCAATTGCTTTTGAAAGCTATAAACCTTGAGCGTCACACCAGCCTCTGGCTCCGCTGTCACCAAATTGGTCACCACAAAACGCATGCGCTGATTTGTTCCTCCTTTAGCAATTACGGCTAAATTGGTTGCAAACAAATTGCGCGCAACAAAGCGGTCCGAATTATAATACGAAATATGATCCGGGTTTTCGCGCTCACGCCACTGAAAACCGTCAGGGTAATAATAGTCGGAATACCATCCCGGACGATCCCATTCGTCCATTTCATTCTTCAACTCCTGATCAGCCATTAGTTTCTCCGCCGACGAAACCATCTTTTTATCCGGCAATTGTTCTTGTCCGTACAGCGAATAATCTTTATTAAATCGTAACTGCACACGATAAATGGCACCTGGCTTCACTTGAATCAGTTTTGTCAGGTCAACCCGGTAGGTATTCCATCGCTTTAACTCAGCAAAAGAAGCCACATCCAAATCAATTTTATCCTGATAAACCAAGCGTCCAACCTGTTTAACATCCGAACTCTGGTCGTAGTTATTACTCTGAAAAAATTGGTGAATATTATTGGTAAAAATCTTGATAATCCGCAAATCAACCGATCGCAGGTTAACTGCTTCAAAAGGGAAAACCAATTCTCCGGAAGAAGGGACAATCGCTCCTTTTCCCACAAGGCGAACGGCAGGTTTTAGATCCTCGAAGCGCACCTGCAAAGTCGTAGATTCTTTCAGTTTGAAGCTAAGTGCATTTCGTATTCCGCTGGAAATATACACCTCATGATCTCCTGCCAGTCGCGATGGCAAATACACCTTTAGCTCATTGTTATCCAATTGATAGCGCAAATTATCAAGTTGATCGATCGTTACCAGTCCAGTCAGGTTTTGTCCCGGCAACAAAGGATCGGAAAAGCGCACCAACAAGTACTGTTCAGGTTGTTGAACAACACGCACATCAACCACTTTAAAAACATCCAACGCTGGCAATTCGACTTCTTCACTCCCCTGTTTCTCATCGCCAATCGCTTTACCATCCCATTCCACCTGAATCTTCTGGGTCTCCTCCGTTCGTTTCAAGCTATCTACCCGAAAAGTATGCTCTTTTCCATTGGCATTGTGAGTCCAATTTAAGCTTAGTTGACGATTGTCTTTACTCACCTTCACAAGCGATTCCACTTGCTTGTCCTCGGCACAGTCAGCCGTATATACAACTCCCGACAAATACTGCATTTCCAGCGATTGACTGTCATACGCCTTTACAGCCAAATTATTCAGGTTGAAAGACTGCTTGATGGTCTTCACCACAAACTTCATGGTTTTGTATTCAGTAGGCACCCCCAGCACTTTAGCCAAAGCCACATGCACCTCATAATCGGTGTCCGACTTCATTTTTTCCCCAGGTATAAAAGCCAGGGTATTTCCATCAACCCACTGCACCTTTCCTTTCACTTTAGGCGAAAGGCTGATCAGCTCAGCAGCTGCTTCCTCGCCCGGCTGTCCCGGATGCAAGGGATCTTGGCTAAATTCAACCAAGATTGGTGATTTGCACGAAATTACACCACTGGTGTAACTGCTTACAAACTGCGTAAAACCACTGTCGACAGCAGCACTTGGCTTTGACTTTTGATCGCCACAAGCCGCAACGACAAAACTTAAAACGAAAAAAATAAAAGGAAGGCGAGTATAACTCTTCATCGTAAATAATTTGGTTAGCTTGATTTTTAAAAAAGCAATGACTAAAATAAGAGTATTAACTATAATGAACAGCAATTGTTGTCAGGATTGCTTCAAATTAGTCAAAAGTTACTTTATTTTAATTTTCGAAAAACTGGAGCCTGTTAGCTTCCCCAATTCTCCCGATCCAAACTCCGGTATTGAATGGCTTCTGAAATATGGTGGGCATCAACGGGTTTTGAATCATCCAGATCGGCAATGGTGCGCGCCACACGCAGAATACGATCATAAGCACGGGCAGAAAGCCCCAACTTCTCCATCGCATTTTTCAGCAACGAATTGCTAGCTTCATCCAGCTCCACATAGTCGCGAATTTGCCGGGATGACATTTGAGCATTACAAAATACACCCTCCACTTCCCGATAGCGCACAGATTGAATTTCACGGGCATGAATCACCCGCTCCCGAATTGTTTCACTACTTTCGGTCTCATCCAATTCGGATAATTTTTTGAACGGAACGGGCACCACTTCTAAATGAATGTCAATCCGATCCAACAATGGACCAGATATTTTATTGAGGTATTTCGGCACCATGCCCGGAGCACAAACGCACTCCTTGGTCGGATGATTGTAATACCCACAAGGACACGGATTCATGGAGGCCACCAACATCAAACTGGCTGGATAGTCTACTGAAAACTTTGCCCGGGAAATAGTTATTCGCCGATCTTCAAGCGGCTGTCGCATCACCTCCAAAACAGTCCGTTTAAACTCCGGCAACTCATCTAAAAACAACACGCCATTGTGTGCCAAACTGATTTCGCCAGGCTGTGGATAGGTTCCACCCCCTACCAACGCTACATCAGATATGGTGTGGTGCGGACTACGAAATGGACGCTCGGTCATCAGCGAAGTATCCCGGTCAATCTTTCCCACAACCGAATGAATTTTGGTGGTTTCCAAAGCCTCATGCAAGGTAAAAGGAGGCAAGATTGTTGGAATCCGCTTGGCTAACATTGTTTTCCCCGCACCTGGAGGTCCAATCATGATCACATTGTGTCCGCCCGCCGCAGATATTTCCAAGGCACGTTTTACATTCTCCTGGCCTTTCACATCCGAAAAATTCAAATCGGTATCATTAAGTTTCTGATAAAATTCTTCACGCGTATTGACAACTGTTTCTTCCAGTTCTCCTTCATTGTTGAAAAAATCGACAACCTGCATCAAGTTCTCCACACCATAAACCTTCAGCTGATCTACCACAGCAGCCTCTCGGGCATTTTCTTTGGGAAGAATAAACCCTTCAAAACCTTCTTCGCGTGCCTTAATCGCAATGGGCAAAGCTCCTTTTATGGGCTGAAGCGTTCCATCCAACGACAACTCTCCCATCAACAGGTAACGCTCAAGCTTTTCCGAGACCAACTGCTCTGAAGCCGCCAGAACGGCAATAGCCAACGGAAGATCGTAAGCTGACCCTTCCTTTCGAATGTCAGCCGGTGCCATATTGATCACGATTTTTTTGCGCGGCCATTTAAAGTTATTCAACCGTAAAGCCGATTCAATACGCTGCTGACTTTCTTTAACGGCGCTATCGGGCAGTCCTACCAGAAAAAACTTAATTCCCTGTGATACATCGGTTTCAATGGTGATGGTCGTCGCATCTATTCCATGAACCGCGGCAGCAAAAGTTTTGATCATCATAGAAGTGGATTTAGGAAATATCGATACAAAACATAAATTTACAAGGACTAAGTGTGAATTGCAAGTTTTATTCCTAGCCGGCATTTTCCTATCTTTAAACGCTATTCAAGCTCAAAAACATGACGTTAAAACAAAAAGTATACGAGGTAATTTTTGAAGCCGACACCCCAAAAGGAAAACTCTTTGATGTCGTTTTATTGGTGGTTATCCTTTTAAGCATCGCACTGGTCATGCTTGAGAGTGTTCCTTCCATCAATGCCGATCACCGGGAAGCTTTGCGGCTCATGGAATGGATCATTACGATCCTTTTTTCAGCCGAATACCTGCTTCGTATCCTGGTCGTTCAGCGTCCCTCAAAATACATCTTCAGCTTTTATGGCATCATCGATTTTCTGGCCGTTCTCCCGTCTTACCTCACCTTGTTCTTTGTCGGAAGCCAAAGTTTAGTCGTCATCCGGGCCATTCGGCTTATTCGGGTTTTTCGGATTCTGAAGCTTAACCGCTACACCGCCGCTGGGAACAACCTAAGGCGAGCCCTCGCCCAAAGCCGCGAAAAAATATTTGTATTCCTGTTTTTCGTGCTCAACATCATTGTGATTGTTGGCACCCTAATGTACCTGATTGAAGGACCAGAAAATGGTTTTACCAGCATTCCTACGAGTATTTACTGGACCATTGTAACCATGACCACTGTAGGTTATGGCGACATCTCACCGCAAACTCCTACCGGACAAATGTTGGCCAGCGCCTTAATGATCGCGGGTTATGCCATTATTGCAGTTCCTACCGGAATTGTCACAGCCGAGATGATACGCTCCTCATCAAAATCAAACACCCAAGTCTGTTCGCACTGCTTGCACGATCAACATGAGAACGATGCTATTTTCTGCAAAAAGTGCGGAAAACAACTCAATTAGGGCATTTTTAGCTCCACTCCGTAAGTCAGGAGTTTTCTTACTTTTTACCATTGCCCCTTCATGATCTGGCTTGATTTTTGTATTTTTGCAAGTCAATCAATAATTTAAAATCATGATCGGAAGTTTTTTTCATTTACCCAAGCATCGCCGTTTCAGCATGCCCTTTCGGTATTACAACCCGGAGAAAGAAGAGATGCAAGACCGTGAAGACCGAATAAAGAAAGAACTGGGGATTCATGAAAAAAAAGAAACAGGCGAAAATTATCGACCCAACATTAAAGGGCAGTTTCGCCGATCAATGAATCATTCGTCGAAATCGGCCTCCGATTCCAGGCGCCGTTCCAATACCCGATTGCTTTTGTTGATTGTTATTATTTCAATTGCCGCATACCTTTTATTTAAATTTTAAAAATCGTCCGTGCCAGATATAATTCAATTACTTCCTAATTCCGTTGCCAACCAAATTGCTGCAGGAGAAGTTATTCAACGCCCTGCCTCCGTTGTTAAAGAATTGGTGGAAAATGCCATCGATGCCGGGGCCTCGCATATTAAAATTAACCTGAAAGACGCCGGCCGTACGCTCATCCAAATCAGCGATAACGGTTGTGGCATGTCGGATACCGATGCGCGCATGGCTTTTGAACGCCACGCCACCTCAAAAATAAAAGCAGCCAACGACTTATTCGCCATCCGAACCATGGGTTTTCGTGGTGAAGCACTGGCTTCTATCGCTGCCATTGCCGATGTGGAACTGTATACAAAACAGCACGATCAGGAGATCGGCACGTTCATCCACATCAATGGTTCAAATGTATTGAAACAAGAACCAACCAGCTGTGCCAGCGGAACCAACTTCATGGTTAAGAACCTGTTTTTCAATGTGCCCGCCCGTCGCAAATTTCTAAAATCGAATGCTGCTGAGCTCAAACACATTATTCATGAAATTCAGCGCGTAGCTCTGGCGAACCCAGACATCGCCTTTTCCATGATCAACAACAAGCAACCGGTTTATGAACTGGGACAGGACAATATTCGCAAACGTATTGTCGCCCTGTTCGGAAAGCACAGTATTCAAAAGCTTATTCCGGTAAATACCGACACAACCCTGGTGAAAATAACCGGGTATATTGGTCAACCCAAACATGCCCGCAAAACTTTTGGAGAGCAGTTTTTCTTTGTCAACAAGCGATTTATGCGTCATTCGTTTTTTCACAAAGCGGTGGTGCAAGCCTATGAGAAAATTCTGCCGCCCGACAGTATTCCTTCCTATTTCTTATTTTTTGAGGTGGATCCTGAAAATATCGACATCAATATTCACCCCACCAAAACAGAAATCAAGTTTGAAGATGAATCAGCTATCTGGCAAATGATTAAGGCTACCGTACGCGAATCATTGGGAAAACACAATGTTATTCCTTCCATTGATTTTGATCAGGCAGGCAGCTTTGACATTCCGGTTGCGCCCAAAAGTTCTGACGATATCCGCCCACCGGAAATTGAGATTGATCCGACCTATAACCCCTTTGAAAAAGAAGTGGTTTTTACCGGAACCAATCCATTTAACCAAACACCAAAAAAAACACCAAAAGCGCAATACTGGGAAAAGTTATACCAGGATTTCACGCAAAAGGAACACGAGGAGGACGAATTTCCCGAAGAAGAGGAAGAACTGCAGTCTCAGGAATTGGAGCCGGCTACACATCATGAAATTCAGCATGAAGAAACATACTCGGGGAAAACATTCTTCCAGTTTAAAGGCAAATACATTTTAACTCCTGTCAAATCGGGTTTGATGGTGATTGACCAGAAACGGGCTCATGAGCGAATTCTCTTTGAGAATTTCATGAGTGTTATTGACAGCAATGAAATTGTTAGTCAGAAGCAACTGTTTCCGCATACCTTCGACCTTAATGCGGCTGATGCCCAGTTGCTGAATTCCGTACTAAACGATCTTAGAGCCCTTGGTTTTGACATCAGCAATTTTGGCAACAACAGCTTTATCATTCACGGCACACCGGGCATGCTTGACAATTCATCGCCCCAGTCCGTCGTTGAAAGCTTGCTGGAAGACATCAAAAGTTCGGCGGACAATTTGCAGGAAAAAGCGCGCGAAAAAATTGCCGCCTCACTGGCCAAAGCTTCGGCTATTTCCTATGGCTATGTGATGAAAGAAGAAGAGGTGAACCAGTTGATTGACCAGCTTTTTGCCTGTTCAACACCAAACTTTTCGCCCACGGGAAAACAAGTGTTAACAATCATGCCGATTGAACATTTTGAAAAACTTTTGAAGTGACAAATTGTCTATAGAATTGTTTACTTTGTATTGAAAACCATTTTTGGCGTGGCTCTTGTGGCCCGCAACTAAATTTTCAGCTATGCAGAATTTCAGACCCTCTTTTGGCTCGATACCTCCGGTTGTTAAAAACCTGATCATTATTAATGTGCTGATGCTTTTTGCAACCTTTGTTCTAAGCATGCAAAACATTGATTTAACGCGGATTCTCGGGCTACATTATATTGCTTCACCCAAATTTGAGCCGTACCAAATTGTCACCCACATGTTCATGCATGGTGGCTTCACCCACCTCTTGTTCAACATGTTTGCCCTATGGATGTTTGGCCGTGTGCTGGAAAGCGTTTGGGGGCCCAAGCGATTTTTTATCTATTATTTTGCAACTGGATTAGGAGCTGCCGTTTTGCACACGTTTGTCAACTTTATTGAATACCAGTCGGTGATTTCAAAAATGTCGCCAGAACATATTGATTTGGTCATGCAAAACGGAGCCGACATCTGGATGCAGGGGAAAAACTACACCGACCCGCTGATGGGCAAACTCAACTTATTGCTCAATGTTCCTACGGTTGGAGCTTCAGGAGCCGTGTTTGGCGTGTTGCTTGGATTCGGAATGTTGTTCCCCAACACGCAACTGATGCTACTTTTCCCACCAATTCCAATCAAAGCCAAATACTTTGTTATTGGTTATGGCGTTCTTGAATTGTACTTGGGGCTGGCTCGTCCGGGAAGTAACGTAGCTCACTTTGCACACCTTGGAGGGATGCTTTTTGGCTACCTGCTTATTCGCTACTGGAACAAGAACAGTCGAAATTTCTATTAAAAAAGCCTTATGAGTATTATTGACGAAATAAAGGAATCTTTCAAAAAGGGCTCAGTCCTCACCCGGTTGATCTACGTAAACCTTGGCGTTTTCCTTTTTATTCGCATCATTAATGTGTTTTTCTTCTTGCTTGACCAGGATTTCTCGGTACTGAACTGGCTAGCCCTACCGGCTGACATTCATCAGCTGGCCTACAAGCCTTGGACACTGGCCACTTACATGTTTTTACATTTCGACTTTCTCCACATCTTATTTAATATTCTGTGGCTGTATTGGCTTGGTAAAATATTTCTGTTCTACTTTAACGAAAAGCAATTGCTGGGCATTTACCTGCTGGGAGGGCTAGCCGGTGGAATCTTTTTTCTGGCTGCCTATAATTTCTTTCCTGCCTTTACCGAAGTGGTTGTTTTTTCCCGTTTGCTGGGAGCCTCAGCCTCGGTTATCGCCATTGTAATTGCAGTGGCCATGTGGGCGCCCAATCACACCATCAACCTGCTATTCATCGGGCCTGTGCGCATGAAATACATTGCGTTGGTCTCGCTGGCCATGTATGTTATTGGCATTGCTTCATCCAACTCAGGCGGCAACCTGGCCCACTTGGGCGGTGCATTTATGGGGATGATTTTCGTGCTTCAATACCGCAAAAACAAAGACCTAACCAAGTGGGTTTCAAATTTGCTGGACAAAGGACAAAAGCTTCTCAAGCCACGTCCAAAAATCAAAGTCACTTACAAAAAATCAGCAACTGACGATGTGGAATACAACCGGCAGCGCAACCTGAAGCAGGAAGAAATTAACCGGGTTCTGGAAAAGATAAGCAAATCCGGCTACGACTCATTGACCAAAGAAGAAAAGGAACTGCTCTTTAAGATGGGTAAATAAATCCAACGTTTACCTGTAACAAGGCATCCTGCATAAGCTCTTTTTAAAGTCCAATCCATGAACAAAGCATCCGTTCATATTCCAGATTTAAGCAGCGAGTTTGCGTTTCGAACTTCGCGCAGCAGTGGAGCTGGCGGACAACATGTGAACAAAGTGGATTCGCGGGTTGAACTGCGCTTTAATGTTCCTGCCTCGCAGCTATTAAGCGAGCGGCAAAAAGAGCTTCTCCTTCAAAAACTGGCCAACAAGTTAACTTCGGAAGGAGACTTACTGATTGTTAGTCAAGAAGAACGCTCGCAGATCCGAAACAAGGAAATTACGGTAGAAAAATTTTATGCCCTGCTCCAAAAAACCCTTCAGCCGGTGAAAAAACGAAGGCCAACCCGTCCGACACGAAGCTCAGTAGAGAAACGCATAACAGCCAAAAAACAAATGGGCGAAAAGAAAAAGCGACGCGGCAAAATTGATTTCTAATAGACAAACACATGAAATTCACTCGAAAAAAATACCGACTACTCATGGCTTTTTTTATGCTTGGACTGAGTTTAAACGCGCAGCAAATCGATGCAGGAAAACTGCAAAATGGCGATCTACTATTCTCCGAACCGGTTTCAGGCCGCCTGTCAGAAGCCATCGATCAAGTCACCCAAACGCATAAACAAACCCACTTCTCGCATGTGGGAATGGCTATCCTTGAAAATGACGCGGTGTATGTGCTCCATGCCAGTGCCGAGGGAGGTACCTGCCAGGTTACATTGGATCAGTTTTTACATCCGAATGGAGATTCGACCCAAGTTACCGTTTACCGTCTAAAGCCGGCATTTCAGAAAGCTATTGCACCTGCCATTGCCAAAGCAAAAAACCTGCTGGGCAAGCCATACAACTTCAGCTACGTACTTTCAGACACCAGTCATTATTGCTCTGAGTTTATCTACCGGGGTTTTGAAGAAGACAGCATTTTTGTGTTAAATCCAATGACGTTCAAAAATCCTGCAACCAGCACTTTTAGTCCGGCATGGGTAGCGCATTACGAAAAACTCAGCATGGACATTCCGGAAGGTTTACCCGGCTGCAACCCCAATGGCATGGCAGCTTCTGAAAAGTTAGAGCGACTCGGATTATTAATCCGACCAACGCTTTAACAGCAAGTCCTTCAACATTAAAACGAGCACCTATGTTTTACTTATAAACAGGAAGCTCAACATAAAATGTCGTGCCTTGATCCATCTCCGTTTCAAACCAGATGCTGCCTCGTGCATTTTCAATAATCTTTTTCACAATAGCCAGTCCCAAGCCCATTCCGCTGCTTTTCGTAGTAAAATTCGGTTGAAACATTTGCTGACGAATAGCTTCCGGAATTCCGGTTCCGTTATCTTTCACAGCCACGCGGGCAAATCCATCCTTTTCTGTTAATACCACCTGCACCTTGCCACTTCGGTTTTGTGGAATGGATTGAATGGCATTCTTAATCAGATTAACAAAAGCCCGTGAAATTTGCTCATGATCAGCGTGAACCAACAACTCTTCCTGCCCATTCAGGTTCACCGTCAACTCCATGTGTGTACTCGACTCAAACAGTTCTACAACTTTTGTTAGCTGGCTCGCCAGGTTAAACACCTCATTTCGGGCTTTCGGAATTTTGGCAAAGTTGGAGAATTCGGTGGCTATCTCCGACAAGGTGTCAATCTGTTCAATCAACGTTCGCGTAACCCGGTCGAAGTAATCATCAAAGTGATCCGCCTTTTCCTTTTTGGCCCGCTGCAAGTATTGAATATTGAGCTTCATGGGAGTTAGCGGATTTTTAATTTCATGGGCTACCTGCTTCGCCATTTCACGCCAGGCTAGTTCCCGCTCCGTACGGGCTAACAGCTCGGCACTTTCGGCCAGCTCTTCCACCTTGCGGTTATATTCTTTAATTAAGGCGCCAATTTCATCATCGCGCTGATAGCTGATTTGCTCATTCTTTTTAACCAGCTGAATTCCCTTCAACTTCTCCCTAACCAAACTTAAGGGCCGGGTTATTTGATTGGCCAGCAAGACGGCCACAATCACACTGGCCAGAAACAGAAAGACATACAGGTTGATAAAAGCCACGATAAACGTGGAAATCTCTTGCTTCAGTTCATCCCCACGCGTAAAGTACGGTAAGTTAATGAACCCCAGATAATCGCCCATATCGTTGATGATGGGCTCATAAACCGACAAGTAAGACAGCTCGCCAATCCGCTCGGGTTGTGAATAACTCACCTGGTAATTTTCAATCAACTCGTAATAAGCCTCAGAATTCATCCGATTCGAAATAATCCCTCTTAAAAAGATTTCCGGGCGCGAAGAAGCGATCAACTCGCCATCCAGTCCGAAAATATTAATATCCGTTCGAAAAACAATGGATAGCTTATTCAGTTCATTCCAAAGCCAATCGATCAAATCGGGTGTGAGCTCATTTACATCGCCCATCCGCATCTTAACTTCCTCGGCAATGGAGTTCATTTTTTCATTCAGGTCATCCTGGTGCCTGTTTTCATACTCCTGAATGTTGTAATAAATGGTACCGGCAGCCACAAAGAAAAGTGAACTGAGTACCACCGCAATAATGGCCGCCTGTATTTTAAACTTCAAGTCATAAAACATGGCCTTTTTCCGGTACTGCGGATTGCCGGCAAAAACAATTACCAAAATAAAAACGAAATAGAACACAAAGAGGTAAGGGAATGAAATCAGATAATCCTTCATTCGAAAGGACTTACTACTGGCAATGATGTAATTGTTGTGCCCCAAGATGTGAATTAAATGATCGTACCCATCCCAACGTTCAAGCAGAAACTCAGCGCTGTCATTCTGAATATTGTAGGAGTCGATGTAGTAATTATACTGATAGTCACCACTTAAGGTAACCAACTCGTTGTCAAAATACTTGGCATACGAAAAATGCTGATAGCGCTTGGGTTTAGCCATCGACTGGTCGAGCAATAACTCGGGAAAACCTGAGCCTTCCGGCAACAGACGCGAATTCAGCTCAAAAAAGACCGAGGTCCCTAATGAATCGGCTGAGAGCGGATAAAAAATTCGTCCCATGTAAGAAATTCGGCCATTCAAGTTATCCATAAAGTAAAAGTTGGTCCCCGGAATTTGGGTTCCCGATTCATCAATCATCTCTTCAAAAAACGGAAAGCAAGGCACCCAACGGTTATCCGGCTCAACCAGCAGGCTGTCGGAACCGCTACAGAGAATAATTTTCAAATCGTACTTCCGAAAATAGCCACCAAAATACTGCCGTTCCAGGTAGCTTTCCAGCTCCTGATAAGTGGTGGACAATAAATACGGAATAACCGAATCGACACTGAGTTCGCGTTGAATATCCGTCAGGAAAATCTCTGCAGCCGGATCATGTTCCGAGTTCAGGGTCACCGTCATCAGCTTTTGACTTTCGACTGTCCTGAGTTGGTTATAGTACTGGATATCAACTAAAGTAAAAAGGGCAAATAGCGACACAAAGTAGATGATGTACGATAGAGAATGCCTTTTAAACTGGGTGTTCTGTAGGGCAAAAACCGAAAAATTTGTCAGCAAAAACAAGCATACCATGTACAAGTAGCTATTTTTCACCACAATGGCAAGTCCTCCAAAAATCAGAATCAGCACCAAATGGCTTTTCAGGAATCGCTTCCTGGAAAGGTAACGCTCGCTCAACTCAACCGTCTTCAAGTTGATGAGAAAAGCAGAGAAAAAAAACAGGGCAATAATGACAAAACCAACGACACTGTAAAAATCAATGTCATCAATTCGGTTTAGCTGAAAGGAAATACTGCTGTTTCGAATCAGGTTTCCAATGAAATAGTTGGCCAACAGGTAAACCAGCAAGCTAAACAGGTAAGCTCCCCAAAGCTCTCCTTTACCAGCCCCTTTGGAATAAGCAAAATCTTTCACATAATTGAAACACCAAAAGAAGAATAAAACCGCCAGTAACAACAAGTCGCCCAACGAAGGAAGCCAAAAGGAATAGGCATAAAGCGCCGGTCCAAACAAGTCGAAAGCGTAAGCCAACTGCGGCAAACGGAACAACACATGAAACCAGTAAAAACCCAGCAGAGAAAGCCCCAGCACAATAACCCGCGTTAGAAAATTCTCATACCGGTAGTGCCTCACCCGCTGCCGGATAAAACCCAGAAGGATTAAAAATGCCACAATAAACACGGCCGCAGGCGCATAAAGCTGTGCCTTGGTGCACTTAAATTTGCCGGTGGGTAAAATTGAAAATAAATAATTGCCTTCTTCGTCCCGCACCGAAAGGTTGTAAGCCGATTTTTCACGCTGAATCACAAAGTTATCCGGCAGCACAAAAGGCTCAACAAATTCATTCCGAATAAACTGGTTCTCTATGCTGTAGATATCTTTAATATGAATTAACCCAATCAGGTTTAGCGAATCCACTTTCCGGTTAAGACCAAAGTAGGTACCGTTGGGCAAGGCCAACAGTTCCTGAGCCGCCATTTTGCTTGAAAAGCGACTGGAAAACGCAAAGTGATTGTGCGACCAATAAAGAATTTCATTGCCATCCAACAGCACAAACCCCAATCCCTGATCCCGATATAAGCTAGAGTAAGGAAAAAATTCAGCAACAAAGTTTTCATCAAAATCAGCCTCGGTCATGCGCTGCTCAATTTCATCAAGCAGCCCGTTTAAAGCTTGCTTTTGCTCCAACAACTGCACTTCAAAAGTTTCAACCAAGCCGACTTCCGGACGGTCTTTCAACGTATGGTTCTCAAGCAGAAATGCAAAAACAAATAAGCACAAAGAAAGGATTAGTAAACCGTATTTTTTGAATTCTTCCATACATTGGATTAAGGTCTATTATTCGTGGTGGTAAGGTTCGCCCTTCAAAATAGTTAAGGCCCGGTAAAGCTGCTCACTAAAAATCAGCCGAATCAACTGGTGCGAAAAAGTCATTTTCGACAAACTCACCTTGCCTGTTGCCCGCTGGTAAACGGCTTCGGAAAAGCCATAAGGCCCTCCAATAACAAAAATCAGGTTCTTTAAACCACCGAGCATCTTCTTCTCCAAAAACCGTGCAAATTCTGTCGACCGAAACGTTTGCCCCCGTTCATCCAGCAAAACCAGCTCATCGCCAGCCTTTACCTGCGCCAAAATCAATTCTCCTTCTTTCTCCTTTTGCTGATCTTCGGAAAGCTTCCGCGTGTTTTTCAAATCCGGAATAACCGTGAATTCAAAGGGGAGGTAGTGCGGAATGCGTTTGTGGTAATCCGCCAGTCCCTCCTGCAAATACTTTTGATCTGTTTTTCCTATCACAAGCAATTTTATCTTCACCGCCAAAAATTTAGGTAACGCAAACTAGCTTACGTTATTTTATAACTATCTTGAATTGTTAACGATAAATATCAGCATTCTATCTGAAAAGTAAGTACCTTTTCAGGAGCTAAAAATCATCCTTAACGCAATCAAAGGTTGTAAACTGAAAATTGTTAACTTTACAAAGTTATGTATCCTGTTGCATACTTATTGTTTTTTGGTATAATTTATGCAGACTAACAGGGTTTTTAAACAACTAAAAGATGAAAAATCAAAGGATTAAAACCTTAATTTCGGCACTCGTATTTTTCTTTATCTCCATCGGAAGTATGGCACAGGTTCCGGATGAAGTTATCTTAAGCCTCAAAACCGGAGATGCCTCTACCTTATCCAACTATTTCAATCAAAATATTGAATTGGTGGTTCTGGATAAGGATAATGTATACAGCAAAGAGCAGGCGAAACAAATTGTGGCCTCTTTTTTCAGTACCAATACGCCCCAGCGTTTTGCCATTATTCATCAGGGAGGTAAAGAAGGTGCACGTTATGCCATTGGTAACCTGACGACTAAACAAGGCGTTTTTCGAGTTTATTTTTTATTGAAGGAAAAAGGTCAGAAAGCCTATATTCACCAGTTACGAATTGAAAAACAGTAAGCTGAATGGTACTCAGCAAACGAAGCCATAAGATTAAGCGTTTCTCCCTAAAATTATTAATTTGGGCAAGAAAAATTAGTTTTCCCGGCTTTGACGAGGTCGCAATCTACGATGTTGGTCTGTTTTTTTACAAAAGCATCGTTCAGGGATCGATTACCACCCGGGCCTCAGCCATTGCGTTCAGCTTTTTTCTGGCGCTTTTTCCAGCCATCATTTTCTTGTTTACCCTGATTCCTTACATCCCCATCAAAAACTTTCAGGTCGAGCTGTTCCTATTAATCCAGGAACTTCTTCCACCAGAAGCATTTGCGATGGTTGAAAAAACCATTCAGGACATCTTAACCCGTCAACGGGGAGACTTGCTTTCTTTGGGTTTCTTCATGGCGCTCATTTTCTCAACCAATGGCTTGGCCAGTATGATGAGTGCATTTGATGCTTCTTTACATACCTTCAAGCGCCGAAGCTGGCTTGGGCAGCGGCTCATCGCCATTTTGTTGCTTTTTATCCTGTCCATCCTCATTACGCTCAGCATTGCCCTGATTACCGGCGGGCAGTTTGCCATTAACTACTTGGCTGATCACGACTTGCTGCGTGATAATTTCACCTATTACCTGCTTACTTTCGGGAAATGGATCATTACCGTGGTTCTGTTTTTCTTTACCTTCGCCTTTCTCTATTATTTTGCGCCGGCCAAGAAAACCCGCTGGCGCTTTATCTCTCCCGGAGGCACGCTGGCCACTATACTAAGCATCATTACCATGGTTGGGTTCAGCTACTACATTACCAACTTCGGGCAATACAACAAACTGTATGGCTCCATTGGCACCCTGTTGGTTCTCCTGCTGCTCTTCTACCTCATGTCGCTTATTCTGCTCATCGGCTTTGAGCTGAATGCCAGCATAAACGAGGCACACCAGAAAGCACAGGAAGATTAGTTTACCCTGAAAAATCGCCATTTTATCGAAAAGCTGCTGACGCTTTCGCGGCAATTTGTAATTTTAGGTTTCTGAATAATTAAAATTTCCTACTCCTATGCAGTCACACGAAATTGATTACAAAATTATTGGTCACGATGTCCAGTTAGTTGAAGTTGAACTTGATCCGGGAGAAACAGTCATTGCCGAAGCCGGCGCGATGATTTACATGGAAGACGGCATTAGCTTCGAAGCCAAACTTGGAGATGGTTCAAATCCCCGGGCCGGATTTTTCGATAAAATTCTATCTGCCGGATCACGCATTATCACCGGCGAATCTCTTTTCCTGACTCACTTTTCAAACCAAGGTTGGGGCAAAAAACACGTTGCCTTTTCGGCTCCTTATCCGGGAACCATCATTCCCTTGAAACTGGGGCAAATGGGTGGTCGGATCATTGTACAAAAAGATGCCTTTTTATGTGCCGCCTTAGGCACCAAAATCAGCATCACCTTTAACCGACGGCTAGGTGCCGGTTTCTTTGGAGGTGAAGGATTTATCATGCAGGAACTGCATGGTGACGGTAACGCGTTCATCCATGCCGGAGGTACAGTTATTGAACGGCAACTAAACAACGAAGTTTTGCGTGTTGACACCGGCTGTATTGTTGCTTACGAACCCTCCATCGATTTCAGCGTAGAACAATCCGGCGGCTTACGCTCGATGGTTTTCGGTGGCGAAGGGCTTTTTCTGGCTACCCTGAGAGGAACCGGAAAAGTCTGGTTGCAATCCATGCCCATCCGCAAACTTATTGCTGAGTTGTCGCCTCGAGGAGGAAATCAACGCAAAGAATCCGGTGGACTTTTAAACCAGTTCTTGCAAGATTAAATTTCTGAAGATCTCAGCCCCAAATCTCTGAAATAAACAAGGTCAGCTTGCAGAGATTGATTATTTTTGAGGCTTGCGGGCAAAAAAATGCCCTGCTACCAGCCGATGCCTGGCCCAATATGTGCATCGGCTTTCTTTTATTTCTTAACTAAAGTCATTCAACACCAATGAGATCATTGATTACATCCGTTTTTGTTTTGCTTCTTTTTGTTGCACCTCCCAGCTACGGAAGAAAGCACAAAAAAGAAGCTGCCTACAGCATTAATTACGTCTCCATTCGCAACGGAGCAGAAGTTCCGGGAAGAAGCATGAAGGTGAAATACGCCAATCAAGTCGCTTACCTTTCAGAAAATGGCGATAAAATTCGCAGCTATATCGACTATGGCACACAGCAAACAGTAACCATCCTCAACTACGAAGATGAACTCTTTAAAACCTTAACTGCTTTTGATGCCCTTCCGCAACCCCAATTGGGAGACAAAGAAGAGACCATACTCGGCTATAAGTGCCAGTACGCCAAACTGTCTTCATTTTCAAATACCATTGAACTTTGGTATACAGACCAAACCGGGGCAAAAGGCTCGCCTTACCAAGGCTATTTGCCCGACAGCAATTCGTTGGTACTGAAAGTAACCATCAATGGCAACCGGACCTTAGTGGCCAAGTCTATTGACAAGCTGGCTGCCGACTCCATTCCAGCCTATCCGTTGGAAGAAGCAACAGAAGTAACAGTTGCTGAGCTGGAAGAATTGAAAATTAAATCGCGCTATACCGTGCTCCCCGTATTTGAAGATGAAATCATCAATTTTGAAAACCTGCCAGAAACCTATGAAGGGCAAACGCTGGAGTCGAATCGCACGTACCGCTTCTCAAAAGGCAGTGTGATTATGAAGAAAGTTACGCTTCCTGAAAGCTGGAAAGCCGGAGGCCAGTTTTTTGCCAAGCTGACCAGCTGGTCCAACGGGGATGCCTATGACCGCACCGGCTCTATTTTTGTATTGCCGGCTTCGCACAACAAAAAGACCATTCTGGCTGCCTTGCAAAATGGTCTGGATGAACTTCCGGTTTTCACCGACAACAATGGAGCGGAATACCAAGGCATCACCAGCACAACAAATTACGACAGCCCCGTTGAAATCATGCGTTTCTTCACGTCATTTGGCGTCGGTCATTTTAACAAACTGCGGGAAATTAACAACTACCCGTGGGCCTTTAAAGCGACCTACAAACAAGAAGTGACTCCGCTAATTCCGAATGACGATGAGGAGATTTGGGTCGGTGTGTTTATCGGCAACTACGATAAGGGTGGACACAAGGTCGACCTGGAACTGGATTTTTATCCGGGATTTGAAAAAGAAGCACCAGCAAAAAAATACATTCAGCCCTTATTTTACTCGGTGAATATCATGGAAATGTCGGGGCAAAACTATGGTCGCTTGTTCCGAAACGACACACTTACCGTGGAGTTTGAAGTTCCCGAAAATGTAGAAAACGTGCAACTGCTTTACACCAGTACCGGTCACGGTGGCTGGGGCGGTGGCGATGAGTTCAACCCCAAACTCAATGAGGTTTTTATTGATGACGAACCCATTTACAACGTCGTGCCATGGCGGACCGATTGTGCCACTTACCGCTTCTTGAACCCAGCCTCAGGGAACTTCGGCAATGGACTATCATCAAGCGACTTGAGCCGATCAAACTGGTGCCCGGCAACTTTAACCCCGCCCGATCTGATTCCTTTACCAAACTTTGCTCCTGGCAAACACACCATAAAAGTGGTTATTGACCAGGGGGCAGATGAAGGCAGCAGCTTTAGCCACTGGAGTGTTGCCGGCGTACTGACCGGAAATTACAAAAATGATTCGAAGTAACCATTTCAGTAACTCATAAAGAAAAAGCGCCTGTTCAAAATCAATGAACAGGCGCTTTTTTTGATGCGGTAACTTCTTATTTCTTTCTGAAGAAAATCTGAAGTGGCACTCCTGAAAAGTTAAAATTCTCGCGAAGCTGGTTTTCAATGTAGCGCCGGTAAGGATCTTTAATGTACTGTGGCAAGTTGGCAAACAAGGCAAACGATGGCGTTGGACTTGGCAACTGCGTCACATATTTAATCTTAATGTATTTCCCTTTGATGGATGGCGGCGGATACCGCTCAATGGCTTCCAGCAATACTTCATTCAACTTCGATGTTTTCAGTTTCTGCTGACGATTTTCGTAAACCTCAATAGCCAGTTCCAGTGCTTTGAAAATACGCTGTTTGGTCAGGGCAGACATAAACACAATCGGCACATCAACAAAAGGAGCAATACGCTCGTGAATCTGCTCGGTAAATTTCTTCACCGAGGCATTGTCCTTCTCAATTAAATCCCACTTATTCACCAAAATGACCACACCCTTTTTATTGCGAATCATCAGGTTGAAGATATTAACATCCTGGCTTTCGACTCCTCGTGTTGCATCAATCAATAACATGCACACATCCGAATCCTCGATCGAACGAACTGACCGAAGAACCGAGTAAAACTCCAGGTCTTCATGTACTTTGGCTTTTTTACGCAAACCAGCCGTATCCACCAGGTAAAAATCATGCCCATACTTGGTGTAACGCGTATTGATAGAATCACGCGTTGTTCCGGCTACATCTGTAACAATATTCCGGTCAACTCCGGTTAGCGCATTAATAAACGATGATTTGCCCACATTCGGACGACCAACCACCGCAAAACGTGGAACGCCATCTTCAGTTTCTATCACTGTATCTTTGCTAAAACTACTCACCACAGCATCCAGCAGATCACCGGTTCCACTTCCGGTCATGGCCGAAATACAGTACAATTCACCAAGGCCAAGGCCATAAAACTCCTGGGCATCCAAAATACGCTCGTTATTATCCACTTTGTTGACGGCCAGGAAAACCGGTTTTTCAGAACGACGTAAGATGTGAGCCACCTCTTCGTCCAAATCCGTAATTCCTCCTTCTACATCGACAGCAAAAACGATGACATCGGCCTCGTCAATGGCCAGATGAACTTGTTTCCGGATTTCTTCTTCAAAAATATCATCCGAGTTTTTGACGTAACCTCCCGTATCAATCACCGAAAAATCTTTCCCATTCCAGGTTGATTTTCCATAATTCCGGTCACGGGTTACCCCTGAAACCCCATCAACAATGGCTTTTCTTCTTTCAACCAAACGATTAAACAAGGTTGATTTCCCAACATTGGGCCTTCCTACAATAGCAACTATATTACTCATTTCTATTCAATTCCTTTTTCTGTTCCGGCAACCCGGATTTCTTTTTCAATTTCGATGGGGCAAATTCGACTATTGGAAATCATATCCGAAGTTCCCCAACATCCGGTCCTTATCACGCCAGTCTTTTGCAACTTTTACATACAATTGCATAAATACCTTTTTCTGAAAGAACTCTTCCAGATCTTTTCGAGCCTGGGTCCCCACCTTCTTCAAGGCAGCTCCCTGATGGCCAATAATGATTCCTTTTTGGCTGTCGCGCGCCACGTTGATCACACAACGCAAGCTTAGCAGCTTCTCATCCTCCTTAAACTCCTCAACCTCAACCTCTACTGAGTAAGGAACCTCTTTCTGATAGTAAAGCAATATTTTCTCCCGGATGATTTCCGACACAAAGAAGCGATCGTTCCGGTCAGTTAATTCATCTTTTGGGAAGTAAGGAGGTGCCTCGGGCAACAACTCCAGAATACGGTCAAAAATAGGTCCGATATTAAATCGCTCCGTGGCTGAAATAGCAAATACATCAGCAGCTGGCAGCAAATCTTTCCAGTACTCGTACTGCTTCATCACCTCTCCCTGGTTCGACAAGTCAATTTTATTAATCAACACAATCACCGGAGCATTCGATTTCCGGATTTTTTCAAGGTATTCCTCATTTTTATCCGCCTTTTCCACCACGTCTGTCACATACAAAATGACATCAGCATCAATCAAAGCGGTGTTGACAAACTTCATCATCGATTCCTGAAGCTTGTAATTGGGTTTTAGAATTCCAGGGGTGTCGGAATACACAATCTGAAAATCTTCTCCGCTCACAATCCCTTTAATCCGGTGACGCGTGGTCTGCATCTTTTTGGTAATGATTGACAAACGCTCGCCGACCAAGGCATTCATGATGGTTGATTTCCCGACATTCGGGTTCCCAATAATATTTACAAATCCTGATTTATGTGTCATTTATGTGATCTCCATTTTAAAAAGCTGGGCAAAGATAACAATATCCTTTTAGCAGTTATAAATCAAGCCTTTAATTTTGATTAAATTGCTAAATCAATCGTAAATTTTAACGCTAAGTTCTTTTGGAACGAATCCAGTCGATAGGGTCCAAACCGATAAAAAGCACCGGTTCCGAAGGTGAAGAATCCAAATTTAACTAATTTCGAAACCAATATCCCACCTTCGTAATACCCTTTGTTAATAGATGGATAACGCGAAGCAAAACCATCCTGAAAGTCATAAGCTGTGCTTCCAATGCCTGCGTTGAAGGCCAGTAAAATGTCGGGGCGCACTTTTTTGTACCGAAAGAGTAAAGAGCCGAAATTATGCCGCCAAAAAAAAGCGAGCAGCTCATCGGTAAAAAATTCGTTGATGCGCATGGTTGAAAAAGAACTTTTACTGTAGAATGAAAACAGCTGCGGTCGCGACGCTGGCGGACTACTCAGCAAATTCACCACGCCCCCCGCCTCGCGCAACGATCCGAGCAAGGTAAATTCGCTTTCGCCCAAATTTCGTAACTGGTACGAATCAGATAGTTTAAATTCGATGGCACTATAGGCTCGATCGGAGCTGGTTCGCACCGCCCGTTCGTAGTTAAAGTGCAATACCGGGTAACGGCCTCCCAAAGAGTATATTTCACCCCGTCGTCGAAACAGGCGTTCCTTAAAAGTTAAGCGAAACTGAACGCCTAATTTGTTATAGGTCAATGCCTGCAAACTTTGGTTTCCGTCAATCAACCACGGATCCATGATTTGGTAATTTTTCCAATACGCCCTGGCTAGCAATGAAGGAAATAACCGTCCTTCCACCCCCGCCTGATAAAGCTGATGGTAAGAGAAGTTCGTCCGGTACCAGGCCTCCAATTGCCTGGAAATAAATGGCTCCTTTTGCTCCAAAAATTGAATGGCCCCATTCTCCCGCAAATCATTTTCATAAAGCACAAACAATTTGGTCGCACTTTCTTTATCCACCTTAAATCCCAGGTTGGCACCATACTTATTGACCTTATCCTTCAACCCGTATCGCCAGTAGCCCCCCAACAGTAAGCGTTCGCTGAAGCTGGGGTTGGTTTCCAGAGCCAGCCCCAAATGCAAGCCTTCCAAGTGATTAAACCCAGCCACCCGGTCCAGCAGAAGATCGACCGGCCAAAGCGGCACGCGCCAACCAGCCAGCGACTCAATGGCATTCATCTTGGCATCAAAGTGAACTTGCTGCCCTAAGCTATCCACAAACTGGTAGATGAGCGAGTCCTTGTGCGACAAAGGCACCGACCGCAATGCTTCCCAGTTGGAATCCGACTGCTGCGTGGCCGAAGGAGAAACACTTAATTGCGGTCCTTGCAGCTTTTCCTTTTCCAACGGAACATTGACCACCCGTTTACTAAAATAGGTTTTTCCCAAAGCCCGCACCGTAAGTGAATTGTCCGGAAAGTTGATTCCTGGAAGATTCAACTGAGCAAACGAAATTTCAGAGTTCAGTGCTTTCGGGAACCAATGCCCGGAAGGCAGCTGATCATAGACTTGTTCGATCGAAAGTACCATCCGTTTGTTCATTTGATCAGCTGCTTGCACCCGCAATGACTCAATAGCGTAGCCATCAGAACTGATCTTCAGCACCCCTTTCAGCCCTTCAAAATTTTTGTTTTTCCGAGGATAAAAACGAATAACAAACAAACTGTCCCCGTTGGGCGTAAACAAGGTTTCTTCTAAAATAAACAGGTACTTGTTCCATGAATTGGGAGATACCGGACTCAAAAATTGTTTTTCAAACAGTTTGATGTAATCCTGGTAAAAGGTGAAGGATTGCAGTTGAGTGGCCAGCAGAAAAAAAGACGGGTCTTCCAGGCCTGAAACCCGGCTGGCAATAATCACTTCCTTTTCCTTTTGCGGTTTCCGATAGGCTTTTTCGCTAACCGACTCCAACAAGAAAAGATCTTGCTGGTCGACAAAGCGTTTTAACTTCAACTGACTCGAGTCGGGGTTCTCTCCCAATGACTCCAAAAACCGGGTTCGGGTCTCATCGGTTAAAGAGAACGTCATCTTATTATACGATTGATAATAATACGAATCGAGGTTTTTGGGACGATGAAGCTCACGGTTTTCCACGACCTTTTTCATAATCCGATCCACCGGATTTTCACCCGGAACTACTTCCACCTGCTCCAGCGCAATGGCTGCGGTCTCTAAAGCAATCCGGTCGCCATCCTGCAGATGCTGCACCGCCAGCTTCTTTCGGGAATACCCCACATAACTCAACTCAATAGAGTCAGTCTCCTGGGCATCCATATTGAAAAAACCATCGATATTGGTTGTGGTTCCCCGGTTTTGGGTATCAAAAAGAACATTGACAAAAGGAAGCGGACGCGAGGTATCCGCATCAACAACCCGAATGGTAAAGGTTTGAGCAACCAGCTGGCTGCCAAAAACAAGCAATGTCAAAAAAAAAGCAATTTTTTTCATGGCATAACTAGTCAATTTCATCCAGCTCTTTCTGTGTTTCTTTTAGTTTGAAGATATAATTCCCGTAAAGTTTTCGGAAGCCCCAGTGAAACAATAAAAACAACAGGGACACAGCCAGCAATAATATAACAATCCCCAGTACCAGACGCTGGATCATTTCAGGCGAGCTGCTCACCTCTGACAAGCTTGTGCTCAACTCATGGGCCTTGATGGTCATGCCTTTGTATAAGCCAGTAATGAAACTGATACTTAACACCAACAAAAGAATACCCAAGGCCAGGTGAAAAAGCTTGCGATAAGCATACAGAATGTGAATAATGGATTTCAACACTTTCGCCAAATCATTGCTTTGCGAGTAGTTTTTAGTTGCCGCCCGATAACTCAGCCAGAAATACACAAATGAAGCTGCAATGCACAAAACACCAATTCCTTCCATCAATTGAATCCAAAGTGGAGTTAACTCGTATTCTGCCACAAAATTGGATGTGAAAAAGAAGTCATCAAAAGCAAAAAACAAGGTCAGGAAAAGGAGCACACCAAAACCGATCCGGATATTACGCTCGATCCGCTCAATCAAATTTTTCGTGCGTTTTTTCAGCAAGTCATAAATGGCCTGTTCCCCCAGCTGATGCTTGTTGGCATCATCAGACGAGAATTTACTCCATGCCGATTTTAAATCTTTCAGTTCCATTACTCTGAATTCAGTTATTCATGTATTTTTTCAACTTCTTTTTAATCCGGTTCATTTTCACGCGCACATAATTCTGGGTAATACCGGTTATTTCAGCAATCTCTTCGTACTTTTTGTTCTCAAGATACAGCAGTACGATGGACTTTTCGACGCCGCTGAGGTTAGCAATGGCCTGATGCAAAAGTTTAATTTGCTCCTCCATTTCATGATCATACTCTTCCTCAGCCAGTTGGAAATTGCCGATTTCAATGGCACTTTTATCTGGCTGGCGTTTATTCTTCTTGAAACTCGTGATGGCAGTATTCAGGGCAACCCGGTACATCCAGGTTGAAAATTTGGCTTCGCTTCGAAAAGAAGGAAAAGACTTCCACAATTGCGCCAGAATCTCCTGAAACAAATCGCGACGATCTTCTTCAGAATCACAATAAATGGAACATACCTTATGGATGATCCCTTGATTTTGTGATATGATCTTGACAAATTCCTTTTCCAAAGCAATGCTATTAGTCTGGACTTCCCGAATAAATTACACTAACTCATTTTTAAAAAGCCAATCTCCTTCTCGGTTAAAAAACGCCAGGTGCCACGAGGCAGTCTTTTCTTGGTCAACCCAGCAAACATTACCCGGTCGAGTTTTAATACGCGATAGCCCAAATGAGCAAAAATCCGACGAACAATCCGGTTTTTTCCGGAATGAATTTCAATACCAACTTGGCGCTTATCTGTCTCATCTACAAAACTAATGGCATCAGCAGCAATAAAGCCGTCTTCCAGTTCAATACCGGTTTTCACCTGATCCATATCGGCCTGAGTAAATTCTTTATCCAGAAATACATGATAGATTTTTTTCTTCTCGTAGCTGGGATGTGTCAATTTGGTTGTCATCTCGCCATCGTTGGTAAACAACAACAGTCCAGTAGTGTCTTTATCCAGCCGCCCCACGGGGTAAATGCGTTCCTTACAGGCATTTTTCACCAACGAAATAACCATCTTTTCAGCATGCGGATCATCCATGGTGGTTACAAACCCTTTGGGCTTATTTAAAAGCACATACACTTTTTTCTCGGCACTAATGGCTTTTCCTTTATAAACCACCTCATCTTTAGAGGTTACTTTATAACCCAGGCTAGTAATCACTTCTCCATTAACCTGCACCTCTCCTTTTTCAATCAACTGATCGGCTTCGCGACGCGAGCAAATACCTGCATTGGCAATAAACTTATTCAGTCGGATCTCCCGATCGGACTTTTTAACAAGACTTATTTTTCTTTTTTCAGAAAACTGTTGTTCCTCATTCGACTTGTTCATTTTCGAAAACTGGTGTCCTTCAGACTTAAATTTCTTTGTCATAACTTGTTTTAAATCGCTGCAAAGTTCGGAAAAAGAATTCAGATTGACACACCGCAGGGTAAGATTGAACCATTAAGTTTGTTCAAACCAAAACCGATTCTGAAAATTGAAGGCTGAAAACCAAAACCGGATGTCTTATTCCTGCTCCTGCTTATACAATTCATATTGATTCAGAATTGCTTCCCGCACCTGGTAATTATTGTTTACCTCATTGAGGATTCCTTTGGAATTGAAATAAATCATGAAAGAATCAGCTTCCGCCTCATCCAGGCCGGTCAGCTCCATAACAATCTCTTTACTGTAGTATTGCGAAAGGTATTCCCAGCGCTTTTCTGAAACTATAGCACTGCGCACTTGTCGCTTTTGCTTCTCTTTCCGGCTGACATGATACTGAATAAATGAGGCTGGTGAAAAAACCGCAGCATACCAGGGAGGCTTGGTGTTGAAAGCGTCGCCACGCAACTCCGGATCAATATCAACGGGCTTCCCGGTTGATATTCCTTCCATATTCACCTTGTTCGATTTTCCTTTTACTTCCACTTCCCCAATGGCAAACCGAAGGGGACGCACCCAAATGACAAACAAGCTGTCCGGATGGTGTTTGGGTGGCACTTGCACATATTCTTTCATAAAGCCCATGGCTGAAATGGCCAGGCTATCGATATTCAACATATCCATGACAAACTTCCCCTCCGAGTTGGTGGTTGTTCCGCCGTGAGTACGCAAATTTACCACATGCACGTACGGAACGGGTAAACCATCGTCACGATTCAACACCTGACCTTTTAGCTGAATTAGAATCGGATCAATATCGGCCAGGTCTTGTGCTGTACCCCGGACAGCGAACAGGCTCAGCAAAAATGGAAGAAGGATAATCAGTTTTCTCATGGTAAAAACAAATTTAACACTTTACATTTACTTATACGTGCAATCCAACAAAGCTTAACGGCTTTTAACAGTCTTTATGTCTTCCTTCAAACAAGTCACTCTTCCTGCATGTTTGCTGGTCCTTCAAAATCAGCAAAAAAAAGAGCCTTGATAAATGCATTACCAAGGCTCTTCGTTATGCTATACGATGTAATTAGCTCAAATTCTTGATGCGCGTCATGGCTTCAAGCACACTATCACGATCAGCAAAGGCCGAAAAGCGGAAATAGCCTTCACCGGCAGGTCCAAACCCGGAACCGGGAGTACCAACCACATTGGCTTCGCTCAACACCTTATCGAAAAACTCCCAGGAAGTCATTCCTCCCTTGGTTTTTACCCAAACATAAGGCGCATTAACTCCACCATATACCGAGTAACCAATTTCTTCAAGGCTTTCGCGCATAATCCGGGCATTTTCCAGGTAATAAGCAATCACTTCTTCCACCTCTTTTTTTCCTTCAGGTGTAAAAACTGCTGCTGCTGCTTTTTGAACCGGATAAGAAACTCCGTTGAACTTAGTGGAATGACGACGCAACCACAATTTCTTTACCGAGTGTGCATTTCCTTCGCTGTCGTAAGCTTTCAGTTCTTCAGGAATTACAGTGAATGCACAACGCGTTCCGGTAAAACCAGCCGTTTTTGAAAAGCTGCGGAACTCAATGGCTACTTCTTTCGCTCCTTCAATTTCATAAATCGAACGCGGGATAGCCGGATCGGTAATAAAGGCCTCATAAGCAGCATCAAATAAAATGACACACTTGTTTTCGCGGGCATAGTTCACCCACTTCGCCAATTCTTCTTTGCTGGCAACCGTTCCGGTTGGGTTGTTCGGATAGCACAAGAAAATCAAATCCGGACGCTCTGTCGGCAAATCAGGAGTAAATCCGTTTTCTTCAGTACAAGGCATGTAAATGACTCCCTCGTAGTAGCCATTATCCTGGCAAACTCCGGTTTTGCCCGACATCACTGTGGTATCGGCATAAACCGGATAAACCGGATCGCAGATCGCAATCTTATTGCTGGCACCAAAAATTTCCTGGATATTTCCGGTATCACACTTCGAACCATCCGAAACAATAATATCATCAGCCGGAATATTAATTCCATTGGCCTGATAGGCATGCTCAGCAATGGCTTTGCGCAAAAATTCATAGCCTTGCTCGGGTCCGTAACCTTTAAACGACGCTGCTTTTCCTTGCTCATCAACTCCTTCATGAAAAGCTTTCAGCACGGTCGGAACCAAAGGACGCGTAACATCCCCGATTCCCATTTTTATAATTTTCTTGTCGGGATTGGCCGCCACAAACTCGCTCACACGTCGTCCAATTTCGGGAAACAAATAGCCCGCTTGCAATTTCAGATAATGCTCATTAATTAATGCCATATCAATTCTTTATTTTTAGTGATTATTTTCTTTGAATTTGTTTAATTTCAGGCGCACAAAGGTATGAAATTGGTTTGTTTTTGCCTAAAACCCCTACCGCTTTTACTATTTCATAACGACTTTTACAAGATTGAAAAGCGCATTGATCATTTTATCAACATCCTCTTTACCGCTGCCAATTCACACAGCCACATAAGCTACACGATATCAACACACAAACAACAGCACCAAAAATCATTTAACGGTATTCTCTGCCACAAGCCCCAATGGAACAGCAGCCCAAGCGCACACCCATCCAAACACAGTCCCAAGGCATAAGGTTTTCCATCCACGCTTGATCCTTCTCCTTCCCTTGTTCTTTTCACCCCGAAGTATCTGGGAGAAAACCACTCACGATCCCCTATCTAAAAAAATCACTAAATTACAAAGCGAAACAATTCGTTAACCTAATCTAAACATTCAAACATATGCACCTCCTTCGATCACTTCTTGTCCTTATCATTGCTGGACTTTCGCTAAGCGCTTTTTCTCAAACCACTGAAATAATCTACCTCTCCGGAACCGATGCCGCCAATACTGTTGACTGGGATTTTTACTGCACCGACGGCCAGAACTGCGGTAAGTGGACACAAATTCCAGTCCCCTCCAATTGGGAGTTGCAAGGCTTTGGAACCTATAACTACGGACACGACTGGCGGAACAAGGACCTTAAGCTCGGTAAAGAACACGGACTTTACAAACACGAATTTGAAGTGCCGGCAACATGGAAGGGCAAAACCATCAACCTGGTTTTCGATGGCTCAATGACCGACACCCGTGTGAAAATCAATGGAAAATCAGCCGGAGCGATGCACCAAGGCGCGTTCTACCGGTTTAAATATGATATTAGCCAATTGTTAAAATTCGGCACCACGAATCTTCTGGAAGTCGATGTCGCGAAACACTCCGACAATGAGTCGGTAAACCGCGCCGAACGCCAGGCTGACTTTTGGATTTTTGGCGGAATCTTCCGTCCCGTTTTTCTCGAAGTGCTTCCCAAAACCCACATTCAACGAGCAGCCATTGATGCCAGAGCCGACGGAACCTTCAGCGCATTAATAGAACTAAATCATGTTAAAACCAACGATTCTGTTTCCGCAGAACTTCTTGATATTGAAGGAAACAAAGTTGGTGCAATTGCCCCCTCTGAAATTCGAAAGGGAATGAGCGAAATGGTTATTTCCGGAAAATTTGAAAACATCCGCGCATGGAATCCGGAATGGCCGACTTTATACGACATGAAGATCACACTAAAAAGGGATCAGTCCATTGTGCACGAAGTAACCGAGCGCATTGGATTTCGCACGGTGGAACTTCGCAAGCATGATGGATTCTACATCAACGACGAAAAAGTGGTCTTCAAAGGCGTGAACCGCCATTCGTTCTGGCCCGAAACAGGTCGTGCCCTCAGCGAAGAGAATCACCTCACCGACATTCGGCTGATGAAAGAAATGAATATGAATGCCGTGCGCTGTTCACACTACGTCCCAGACAAACGTTTTCTGGAGTTGTGCGATTCCATCGGCCTGTTCGTTCTAAATGAAGTTACCGGCTGGCAAGACAGCTATGACACCATCGTTGGCCCCAAACTGGTAAAAGAAACCGTACTGCGCGACCACAATCATCCCAGCGTTGTGATCTGGAACCACGGCAATGAGGGCGGCTGGGATTTTGCCAACGAAAAAAACTTCCATACCTACGACATTCAACAGCGGCCGGTACTTTATCCATGGCTGTTGCGCAATGGTGCAGACACCCACCACTACCCGGAGTTTGAATATGCCTCTGGCCGGTTCACCTATGGAAACGATCCGTTTATGCCCACCGAGCTACTCCATGGACTATACGACGGTGGTCATGGTGCAGGGTTGGAGGAATATTGGCGCAGTTACGAATCGTCCCCCCTCCATGCCGGTGCCTTTTTGTGGGTGCTGGCTGATGAAGCAGTGCTTCGAACTGACCTTCCTGGCACCACCTACGATAGCGATGGCAACCATGCTCCCGACGGAATTCTGGGACCTCACCGCGAAAAAGAAGGGAGCTTTTACACCATCAAAGAAATCTGGTCACCGGTTCAACCAGAACCAGTAACCATCAATCGCCAATGGAATGGGATACTATTTCTGAAAAACAAATTCACCTACACCAATCTCAAGAACTGTGTTTTTAGATGGGAAGCGTACAAAATACCGATTGGAAGTACTCAAAAAGAAATTACCGGTAGTGGTATCATGCCAAGTCCTGACGCATTACCGGGTGAGACAGCCAGAATACAAATAGACTGCCAAGAGGCCTTATTAACAGCCGATATCTTTGAGTTTACAGCCATTGACCACCAAGGCTATCAACTCTATACCTGGACCTGGCCAGTCATCCAGCCCAACGAAAAAGCAACAGACCTGATTCACTCCCGCCCTTCCATCAACGAAGAGATCCGCATTACAGAAACCGAAAAAACCGTTACCGCCTTGACTCAAGAGATTGAAATCTCCTTCAACAAACAAAACGGGCACCTGCTTTCGGTAAAAAACAAAAAAGGAACGCTTTCCCTTTCCGGCGGGCCTCTTCCGGCAGGAACTAACACAAGTGTAAAATCAACCCAATGGGCCAAGAATGCAGATGGCAATTTCGTGTTTGAAATCCATTCCGAATCTTATCCTGAAAAAGTGACGTGGGAGCTACAGAAAAACGGACTGTTGATGCTACAAGCCAGCCCTCCTGCAAGTCGCTTAAACAACATTGACTTTCTGGGCATTTCATTCAACTATCCCGAAGAAAAATGTACCGGTGTAAAATGGATGGGGCGCGGGCCTTATCGTGTTTGGAAAAACCGACTAAAAGGAAGCAATTTGGGAGTATGGGAGAAAAGCTATAACAACACCATTACCGGTGAAAGCTTTAACAAGCTCATCTACCCTGAATTTAAAGGATATCACGGGAATTTGTATTGGGCTACACTGGAAACAACAGAAACAGATTTTACCGTAGTTTCAGAAACACCCAACTTGTTTTTCCAACTGTTTACCCCAGCCCGCCCCAAACACGTTGCCGGCGGAACATTTCCACCATTTCCGAAAGGAGATATTTCCTTTTTGTATGAAATTCCTGCCATTGGCACCAAATTCAAACAAGCAGAACAATTGGGCCCCAAGAGTCAAAAAGGCAGATTTGCAGGACACAAAGGAGATGAAAACTATCCAATAAAGCTTTGGTTTAATTTTCGAACAAGGTGAAAATTACTCTAAAAAAGCAGGAATTAGCACAAGCCATTCTGTATGCAAATGGTACGTAGGAAAATAAAAAAAGGCAGTTAAGAGAATCTCTTAACTGCCTTGCTTCCGTAGCGAGAGGCGGGCTTGAACCGCCGACCTCATGATTATGAATCATGCGCTCTAACCAGCTGAGCTACCTCGCCATTCCGTTTTAGCGGTTGCAAATATAGTATTTATTTTCTGTCGCCGTAAACACAATGCAACTTTTTTTTACATGAAATTTCAAACAAAAGCCCAAACTATGCTGTTTAACTCAGCTATTCAATGTATTAAACCTATCGAAAAAATTGTGCTGTTTTTTCAATGGTTCGAAAAACAGACCGGGCAAGAACGATTTTTAGTTCTTCCATGTTTAACTGATTGTTATATTGAGCCATAATACCTATATTGCAAAAAACGAAAACCCAATGACTGAAAAAACGAAAATACGGCTAGAGTTCCCGATAAACTGTTCTCCCAAGGTGTTATTCAATCGGTTAAGTTCAGCTTCAGGGCTGACTGAATGGTTTGCTGATGATGTTAAGGTAAAAGGCAACTTTTTCACTTTTATTTGGGAAGGCGCTGAGCAGCAAGCTGAAAAAACGCAACACAAGGAAGACCGACTTGTTCGCTTCAACTGGGTTGATGAAGAAGACAGCTACTTTGAATTTCGGATTTCCAAAGATGAACTTACAGGAGATGTTTCCCTTATTGTCATTGATTTTTCCGATGAGGACGAAACAGAAGAAACTGCAAACCTCTGGAATTCTCAGATTGCAGACCTAAAACACATCCTGGGCTGTTAAGCATTTTTTTAACTTTCAATTTCTCTAAAATACCTTAGCTTTGTATTCGTTTCCAAGAATAGAATATGAAACGACTGCACTTATTTATTTTAAGGACCTTTTTCGGGCCTTTCCTGATGACTTTTTTCATCGTTGTATTTGTCCTGTTGATGCAATTCCTGTGGAAGTACATTGATGACATGGTTGGTAAAGGATTGGAGTGGAACATTGTGGCCGAGCTCTTGCTATATGCCTCTTTTGCGCTCATTCCCATGGCATTCCCTTTAGCCATGCTTCTGGCCTCCATCATGACCTTTGGTAACTTGGGCGAAAACTACGAATTGGTTGCCATAAAAGCTTCCGGCATTTCTTTGTTTCGCATCATGCGCCCTTTAATAGTTGTTGCGGTAGCCTTAAGTTTATTTGCCTTTTATTTCTCCAATAATGTCCTCCCGAAAACCAACCTCAAGTTCGGAGCCTTATTGGTCAGTGTAAAAAAGCAAAAACCGGAGATGATTATTCCGGAAGGCGTATTTACCAATGAAATTGACGGCTATAGCATTAAGGTTGACAAGAAAAACAACAAGACCAACATGCTTTATGGCTTGATGATTTATGACCACAAGGAGAACAAAGGCAACATCAAGGTAACCATTGCTGATTCCGGGTCCATGAAAATTTCAGAAGATAAAAAATACATGGTTATGACCTTGTATTCGGGGCAGTCGGCAACAGACTTGGAACCTAACAAACGAGGAAAAAACCGTACCTACGCTTTCCGTAGGGAGAGCTTTGGGAAAGAGGTTGTGACCATACCACTTGAAGGGTTTGACTTTCAACGAACGGACGAAAACCGCCTAAGAAGTGCCTACAAAATGATGAACCTGTCGCAACTCAACAACCAGGAAGATTCCTTGTATAATGAATACAGCTCTCGGGTTAGACGATTTGCCGTTTCAATGAATTATCCGCAGACACTGTCCAAAGCAGTTCTCAGCATGACACAACCCATTGATTCGCTCAAAAGAGACTATCGGGTTCAGGCCGATACCCTGGCCAACTTCGAGGATCTGTTCCAATCGCTGGATTCGCACGCGCAAAGCGAACTCATAAGCACAGCACTTGGGGTGGCACGCTCCAACCAGCAAACCATCAACCAAAACCTGAATGAACTTTATAGTCGAAAAAATTTCATCAACAAAGTCACAATGGAAAAACACCGCAAGTTTACCTGGTCGGTAGCTTGTCTTATCTTCTTTTTTATTGGAGCTCCCCTTGGCGCAATCATTCGAAAAGGAGGACTCGGAATGCCCGTTGTGGTCTCCATACTGATGTTTATTACCTACTACATGGTTTCTATCTCAGGCGAAAAGTTTGCCCGCGAAGACATGTGGAATATGACCAATGGCATGTGGTTTTCGACTTTCCTGTTTTTGCCTTTAGGTATTTTCCTGACCTACAAATCGGCTAACGACTCGGCGCTGTTAAACCTGGAAACTTATCAACACAATTTAAAACGCCTGTTTAGCTTCCTGTTCAAAAAGAAAGAAAAACCCGAAAAGAATTAGAACTGAATCAACCATGACAATACTGACATACGAACAAAACCATACAAGCCCGATCATTCAAAAAAGAATGCCCCGAACACCCAGCAAGCTCGTGAAGGCATGAGAATACTTCAGTTATGTCATAAAAGCCCATGGCCTCCCAAGGATGGGGGCGCAATTGCCATGCTTACGATGGCAAAAGGATTTTCGCTTTTAGGTCACGATGTTCATGTGCTGGCCATGAACACCCGCAAGCATCAGACCCGGCTGGACGAAATTCCGGATGACCTGAAAGAGAAGATGCATTTTGAACTGGCCAATGTGCCTGCAAAAATCACCCTGTTCGGTGCTGTTTCCAATTTACTTTTTTCAAAGCTTCCCTACCAGGCAACACGTTTTATCGAAGCAGACTTCAACAGGCAGTTAGTCCGAATTCTTAAAAACAATGAGTTCGATCTGGTTCAGCTTGAAGGACTTTATCTTTGTTCTTACATCCCAACCATCCGTGAACATTCCAAGGCACTGATTGCCTACCGGGCTCATAATGTAGAGCACGAAATATGGGAGCGTACGGCAATGGTAACCCCCGGGATCAAACGCATTTACCTGAAAATACTAGCCCAGCGTATTAAACAGTTTGAGCGCAACCAATTAAACAAATATGATTTACTGGTTCCGATAACCGATCGGGATGGTGATTTTTTGGATAAACTGGGCAATACCAAACCCAAACACACGACACAGACAGGAATTGACCTGGCCACCCTGGTTCCTAAAGCCGGCCAGCTGGAATACCCGTCTCTTTTTCACCTTGGAGCCCTGGACTGGGCACCCAACCAGGAAGGTTTGCTGTGGTTTATGAAACATGCTTGGAAAAAGCTTCGAAAGAAATATCCCACCCTCAAATTCTATGTTGCCGGGCGAAATGCTCCAGAATGGCTGCAAGCAAAACTGAACCGCAAGAATGTTGTTTTTCTGGGTGAAGTTGAAGATGCTTATGCGTTTATGAATTCCAAAGCAATTATGGTGGTTCCCTTGCTGTCGGGAAGCGGCATGCGTGTGAAAGTGATTGAGGGGCTCGCCCTGGGTAAAGCCATTGTGTCAACCACCATTGGTGCTGAAGGAATAGCCGTGGAAAAAGGCAAACACCTCTTGCTGGTCAACGATGCCAATGAGTTTATTGAGGCCATCAGTCAGCTTATCGACAACCGAATCGATTACGATCAGCTGTGTAAAAATGCCATCGACTTTATTCACGAAAAATTTGATAACTTAGCCATTGCCGAGTCTTTAACCGACTTTTACAAGCAACACCTTCATGGCTAACATTCTCTTTTGGACCGCACTTTTCATTGTGGCGTACACCTACATTGGCTATGCCCTTGTAATCTGGGTGCTGGCAACCCTGAAGCAGAGCTTTCGAAAGTCGGCTAAAACTCAGGAGCCGCCTCCCAAGACCTGCCCCGAAATTTGCCTGTTCGTAACAGCGTACAACGAGGCAGACATGGTCGACCTTAAAGTGCAAAACTCCCTCAAGCTCAATTATCCCAAAGAAAAAATTCAGTATCTGTGGTTAACCGACGGCTCCAATGACGGAACAAAAGAGCAGCTAAAAAATTATCCTGAAATTCAGGTGGAGCACTTGCCGGAAAGACGGGGAAAAATACATGCCATGAACCGGGGAATGCAGTTTGTAGAAGCTCCTTTTGTCATCTTTTCCGACAGCAATACCCTGCTCAACCAAGAAGCCATTCGCAAAATCGTGCTTGCATTTCAGGATCCCCAAGTCGGCTGTGTAGCAGGAGAAAAACGCATTTGCGAAAAAGAACAGGACAATGCGGCAGCCTCTGGCGAGGGCTTCTACTGGAAACTGGAGTCTTTCATCAAACAAATGGACGCCCGGTTCAACTCAACGGTAGGTGCAGCCGGTGAGCTTTTTGCCATTCGCACTTCACTATACCACAAACTGCCCAACGACACCCTGCTTGATGATTTTATGATTTCAATTCGTATTGCAGCCCAAGATTATAAAGTCGCTTACACTTCGGAAGCCTATGCGCTGGAAACCGCCTCAGCCAGCGTCAAAGAAGAACTAAAACGCAAAACAAGAATTGCGGCCGGGGGCATTCAATCCCTTTTCCGGTTTCCTCAACTGCTCAATCCCTTTCGCTTTGGCTGGTTGAGCTTTCAGTATTTCTCGCACAAGGTTTTGCGCTGGACCATAGCTCCCTTTGCCCTTTTCCTGCTCTTTTTTATCAATTTTTTAATTTTATCCGAAAGTCCATCCAGCTCCGGCATCAACTTCTACGTCTTATTCTTTTGTACTCAAGCCATTCTCTACCTCTTGGCCTTGGTCGGCTTTTTGCTTGAAAACCGGCGAATTCACCATAAAGCCCTATTTATCCCTTACTACTTTGTTGCCATGAATCTGGCGTCCATTCTGGGCATCATTCGCTATTTCAGGGGCAGGCAATCTCCCCTTTGGGAAAAGGCAAAACGTTCGAAGGTGTAATTTTATCATCTATAAACCGATATTTTTCCTTAATTTTGCACCTGCATTTTGAAAACCAGATAATTATAATGAGCGAGTTCAAATTAAATACGATACCGGAGGCTATTGAGGCCATCAGGAAAGGTGATCTGATCATCGTTATTGACGATGAAGATCGTGAGAACGAAGGGGACTTTATTGCTGCAGCAGAACTGATTACTCCTGAAAAAGTGAACTTTATGGCCACCCATGGCCGGGGATTAATTTGCGTGCCACTGACTGAAAGCCGATGTGAAGAACTGGAACTGGAACTCATGGTGGGCAAAAATACCTCATCGCATCAAACCCCTTTTACCGTATCGGTTGATTTAATTGGGCACGGATGCACTACAGGCATTTCGGCCAGCGACCGCGCCAAAACCATACAAGCCCTGGCCAACGAAGATACCGATCCGGAAGAACTCGGACGCCCGGGACATATTTTCCCGCTAAAAGCAAAAGATCGTGGTGTTCTTCGTCGTACCGGACACACCGAAGCAGCCGTTGACCTGGCTCGTTTGGCCGGATTGAAACCTGCAGGTGTGCTGGTTGAAATTATGAACGAAGATGGAACCATGGCCCGCCTGCCCGAATTGATGGAAGTGGCTCAAAAATTCGATCTTAAAATTATTTCGATTGAAGACCTCATTGCTTACCTGCTAAAAACAGAAAGCCTGATTGATCAGGGAGAAGAAGTAAGCATGCCAACTAAATACGGCGATTTCCGGATTATTCCTTTCCGCCAAAAATCAAACGGAGCAGAGCATGTGGCCTTAATTAAAGGAAGCTGGGAAGAAAACGAGGAGATCCTGGTACGAATGCATTCTTCCTGCATGACCGGTGATATCTTCGGATCCATGCGATGCGAATGTGGCGAGCAGCTGCATAAATCGATGGAGATGATTGAAAAAGCCGGAAAAGGAGTCATTGTTTATATGATGCAAGAAGGTCGTGGCATTGGACTGATGAATAAAATTGCAGCTTACAAACTTCAGGATGAAGGCTTAGACACCATTGATGCGAATATTCATTTGGGATTTCAGGCTGACGAACGCGACTACGGGGTTGGAGCACAAATCCTGCGTAAAGTTGGCGTTCACAAAATGAAGCTGTTAACCAACAATCCTGTCAAACGGGTTGGAATTGAAGGGTACGGTCTAACGGTTACCGAAACCATTCCGGTTGAAGTTGCTCCAAACGAGTACAACCAGCGGTACCTGAAAACCAAACGCGACCGCATGGGCCATTACCTGCAAAAGTTTAAATACGACTAGCCAGCCGCCATGGGAATGTTTGATCACCTGTTTTCCGACGGATATGACGACAGCGTGGAAGGAGAAGACTATTACCTGAGCAAAGAAGGCTATCGGGTAATGACGGAAAGCTTCCTGGTAAAAAGGGGCTATTGTTGTGCCAACGGATGCCGGCATTGCCCTTACGATCCCAAAGCCCAAAAGGGAAATCGCAAACTCAGGCCCGATGTGGCTCGAAAATATAAATACTAGCCGGCTGCTTACAGCCGGCTTTTTTCATGCCTGAAAACTGCCGCTGGAACTTGGAATTTCTTCGGCTTAAAAGGTATCTTTGTACAAAATCAGAAAACATATGACCGGAAAAGATTTACGCATCGTTTTTATGGGAACCCCCGATTTTGCTGTTGCCAGCTTAGCGGCTTTAGTTGAAAATGGCTACCAGGTTGTTGGTGTCATTACTGCCCCGGATAAACCTGCAGGCAGAGGGCGGAGACTCCAGGAATCAGCCGTAAAGAAGTATGCTTCAGAAAAAGGCTTGCGCCTTTTACAACCCGAAAAACTCAAAAATCCGGCCTTCATTGAAGAATTGGAAAGCCTGAAAGCCGATTTGCAAGTTGTTGTGGCTTTTCGGATGTTGCCGGAAGTTGTATGGCGCATGCCGCGCCTGGGAACGTTTAACCTGCATGGTTCGTTGCTGCCGCAATACCGTGGGGCCGCCCCTTTAAACTGGGCAGTTATTAATGGTGAAAAGGAAACCGGAGTCACCACCTTCCTGTTGTCCCATGAAATTGACACCGGAGCCATTCTTTTTCATGAAAAAACACCGATTCAGGAAAACGATACCGTAGGCGATATTCACGACCGCTTAATGGGCATTGGAGCTCAACTGGTGGTGAAAACCGTGGATGCTTTGGGCGAAGGAAATTACAGTGCCATCGCACAGGATAAAATTCAAACCACAAAACTAAAGCCTGCCCCTAAAATTTTTAAAGAGGATTGTCGAATCAACTGGTCCCAAGAAGGTGAGCAAATCCGCAACCTGATTCGCGGACTATCCCCCTATCCGGCCGCATGGACCGAACTGCTCGATGAAAAAGGCCAACCACTAACCTTGAAAATTTTCTTTGCAGAGCTTGAAAAAGCAGACAAGCTTATTCCGGGAACCATTGAGTCGGATGAAAAAACATACTTAAAAATTGCATCAGCCGATAGCTGGCTTCACATTACCGACCTTCAACTGTCGGGTAAAAAGCGGATGAAAACAGAAGATTTTTTGCGCGGCTACCACGGCATCAACAAGCTTAAAACAAATTAAAAGCCACAAAAAAAAGATAGTCCTGGATTAGAGACTATCTTTTTTTTGTACTTGCCCGAAAGAAATACACCACGGTCTATAATCGTTCAATTAATTTTTAGGCTTTTTGCTTCGTAAGTAAATGGTAGCTCCTGTCTCAGGCCGCTCGCTGGGCTTCAGACGATTCAACCGATAGAGCCGTTTCAGTTTGATCCCATAGCGTTGCGCAATGAAGTGCATCGTATCATCTGCTTCAAAATGATGTGTCCGATGCTTTTTGGCTGCTTTGCGTTGTTTGGGTTCAATGTATAAGATTTCATTTACCTGAGGCTTATGCCCTCTGGGATAATCGTTGTAGGTATAAACCTCCCATTCTTTCATGCCAAATTCCTGGGCTATGCGCTGAAAAGTATCCCCTTCTTTTACCACAATGGATTTCAATCCGTTGCGCATAACTACCTTGCGGGTTTGATAAGGATTTATAAGATTTTTTCCATCAGCCGGCCGATGACGGTGTCGGATTCTGGCAATTTGCGATTTCTTTAAACCTTCATCGTAAAGGTAAAGTTTGTGATCTTCAATAATTCGAATCAAATGATTGGCATAATGTGGATTGGTAGCATAACCGGCCTTTTTCAATCCTCTGGCCCAACCTTTATAATCCGTAATTTTAAGCTTAAACAGCGATGCATAACGCGGATTCAGCATCAGAAAATCGGAATGATCCAGAAAGGATTCTTCAACCGAGTTATAGCGCCGAAAGCATTCTCCCTTTTCATCATCATCGTGATAAACCCGTTTCCCACTCCAACTACTCTTACATTTGATACCAAAATGATTGTTACTTTTCACACTCAGCATGGAGTTTCCATTACCTGATTCCAAACAAGCTTGTGCTAAGGTAATACTTGCCGGAATCCCACTTCGCATCATTTCACTAACGGCCAGTTCGGCATATTTCTCAATGTACTCTTCCCGGGTGTACTTGCGCTGGCTAAAACCAACCAAAGCAACCAACAAGAAACAAATACTGAACAAAACTTTTCGGATCATAAACCAAAGATTTTTAGCAAAAATAAAAAAAGCAGGCTGTTTTTAAAGCATTGGCATAACTAAACAAAAAAATGTAATTTTGAACAAAGCCTCCCTATGAAAACGAAAGAAATTATAATTAGTATCTCCGAGTTTGAAAAACTGGAAGAATTGTCGACTTCAGATCAGGAATTGATCCTGCAGGCACGCGCTTCGGCTTTGCAGGCTTATGCCCCCTACTCCAACTACCTTGTTGGCAGTTCGCTTCGTCTTGAAGATGGAACAATTGTAACAGGAAACAATCAGGAGAATGCATCCAGCCCACTGGGAACCTGCGCCGAACGGGCCGCCATTTTTTGGGCCAATGGAAACTACCCGGGTTTGGCTATTGAAACCCTTGTTGTTACGGCCATTGACCAAAACGGCCAGCCAGCTGCCAATGTCAGCCCCTGCGGAGCCTGCCGGCAAGTGATGCTGGAAAGCCAGCACCGGTTTAAAAAACCCATGCGAATTATCCTGGATAGTTCCAACAAAATCGAAGTGCTTGACAATGTCAATGGCTTATTGCCCTTAAGCTTTAATGGCAATTCGCTGAAGTCGATTGTCTGACAGGCTAATCCTGTAATTCTTTAATTTGAATCAACTCGTTCCAAATCGGATCTCCCTTAGGCGGCTGAGCCACAATCTTCAATGCCTTCTTACTTACCGGGTGAATGAATTCCAACTTGCGGGCATGCAAATGAATTCCTCCATTTTGGTTGCTTCGGGCAGCTCCGTATTTCAAATCGCCTTTAATGTGGCATCCAATTTTGGCCAACTGCACCCGAATCTGATGATGACGACCGGTTTGCAAGTCAACTTCCAGCAAGTGAAAACGATTCAGACTGGCCCGATGCTTATAACTCAGGCTGCAAAAACGAGCGCCTTTCTTAGGCTTTGGAGTAGCTGAGGCATAACTTTTATTTTTGCCTTCATCTTTCCAAAGATAATGCTCAAGCGTGTCTTCCATCTCCTCAGGCAACACGTCTACTACCGCCCAGTAAGTTTTCTTAATGGCTTCTTTATCCTGAAACATGTCACTCAGCCGGGTTAACGCTTTACTGGTTCGCGCAAACAAAACCACACCACTGGTTGGGCGGTCCAGCCGGTGAGGCGACCCCAGGAAAACATCACCGGGCTTGTTGTACTTTTTCTTGATGTAGGCTTTCACCTGATCAATCAATGTTTCATCTCCGGTCTTATCGCCTTGCACAATTTCGCCACAGGCTTTATTGACTGCAATAATGTGGTTGTCTTCGTAGATAACTTGCATGATTTGGGAATTAAATAACTGAAAAAAGAGTTGCTATAGTTTGATACTTGTGGGGCTGCAAACAAACGCTACCATTTGCTTGCAGCCCCTTTCACGGACTATTGTCTTCCAATACTCCGCTTAATATTGTTCCCGCTCATTCGGGAAATTGACCGATTTAACATCTTCAATATAACTGCCAACGGCACCTTTTATCTCGGTTGCCAAGTTGTGATAACGACGCAAGAAACGTGGCGAAAATTCCTGGGTAATTCCCAACATATCGTGAATCACCAGCACCTGACCATCTACACCGCTACCAGCACCAATTCCGATGATCGGGATCTTAACGGATTCAGCAACCTTTGTTCCCAACGCAGCCGGAATTTTTTCCAGCACGATAGCGAAACAGCCGGCTTCTTCCAACAACTTGGCATCTTCAATCAGTTTTTCGGCTTCTTCTTCTTGCTTGGCACGCACCGTATAAGTACCGTACTTATGAATAGACTGTGGCATTAAGCCCAAGTGCCCCATAACTGGGATGCCAGCCGATAAAATACGAGTCACCGACTCAATAACTTCGCGACCGCCTTCCAGCTTCACGGCATCAGCAGCCGTTTCTTTCATAATTCGAATAGCCGAACTTAAAGCTTCCTTGCTGTTACCCTGATAGGTTCCAAAAGGAAGATCAACAACAACCAAGGCACGGTTGGCAGCTTTCACGACCGAGGTTCCGTGGTAAATCATCTGGTCCAAAGTAATCGGAAGCGTTGTTTCATTTCCCGACATCACATTGGAGGCTGAATCACCCACCAAAATAACATCAATGCCGGCTTCATCCACCAGCTTGGCCATACTATAATCATAGCTGGTCAGCATGGATATTTTTTCGCCTTTCAATTTCATTTCTGAAAGGACATGAGTTGTTACTCGTTTAACTTCTTTATGTACTGACATAACTTTTCAAATTCTATTAAACTACAAAAGTACAAATTTATAAGTTGCTTTTAAGCTTTGTAAAAAACCTATCCAGACTGATTTCTCAGATAAGGTATCCTGCAAGACATACAGTAACTATTAACATTTTTTATATTAAAAACATTTTGTATTTTTAAGCGAAACGCTAAAAATAACTCCATGAAAACAAACCTGTTACTTAGCCTTTTCCTGCTTGCTACGTTTACACTCCCTGCACAGGATAAGAATTTTGATCTTTCCAGGTACAAAACACCCGAATACAAACGTCACGAATTAACCAGCACCTTCAGTTTATCAGGAAGTCGTTCTACTTTTGAACAACAGGAAGCCTCCGGAAACCTTTGGCTGGATGCCGTGGATTTTGAAAAATCCCAATTCCACACAGCAGCTGAATTGCAATATCAGTTTAATTTTAACTCGCGAAAGAAAGTCACGTTCATTTCGGCCACACTCACGCCCAACTACCAATCCAAAAAGGATAAAGAAGGCCCCAATACAACGAAGTCAACCGATGCTCAGCTACACCTTCAGTTTAGCGGAAATCAGGACTACTACCTACAGGAAGACAAATTCTTTTTAACGGTAGCTCCATCCATTTTCTATAGCACCCATAAAGATAAGCTGACTTCCAATTCAAATACCAATAAGACCACAAACAACAATTACGTCTTACAGCTGGGTCTGGGCGGAGGTTATGGGCGTATCGAACCCATCAGTGACTACTGGCAGGCGTATTACATTTTACAGTCGCTTGAAAAAGATGGATTGCTCAACCGGGAATTAACCGATGATGATATTTTTGAATTTGCCCAAACAGCCACCAAGCTTAAAAACAAGCGCTTTTTCGACTATCGCATTCGCAAAATTGCCGAACTGGAAGCACTAGACTCTTTGCTACACAAGCAAGAATTGGTTACCGAAAGTACAATCTCCTACTTTACGACCATGAATGATTACTGGAGTTTTGCTTCTGTTCCTGATCGCTATGCCGGAAGAAAGCTGACAGCAACTGTAAGTCCCCACTACTCGCACAACATGCAAAAAAACAATGACACTGATCAATGGGAAAATGACCTCACACTGTTAATCGCACAATTAAATTATCGCTGTGTACGGCCCATCAATCTTTATTGGGATCGAATCTTCAACCTAAACTTATCCGAGAAAATACGTCTAAGCGATGAGGACTTGGGCTATCCATCCAATATACTCAATCTATCTTCCTCCATTGGATGGAATTACACCCCCAATTTCAGAACAATTGCCAGGTTTGGGGTAGGATATTATGGAATTGAAGAACCGAAGTATTCTGCGACTGAGGAGGAGCAGAAATATTGGAAAAATACGCTGGCACTGAATGGCAGCATTTCTTACTACCTATCGCCACAGCTTCAAATTAACGGCCAGCTTCAGGCTTATTACTCCGACAAACCCATGCGCACATCCTATCTTACCCAGGATAACAGCATCCGACTTTCCCTTAACCTTGGCTTTAGCTATGCCATCTTCTAAATAACAACAAAGGGCTGCCAATTGCAGCCCTTTGTTGTTTATACTCGTAAGAAAATTTGTTTGCGATACATGTAATACAACACCGACCAGATAATCCCCAGATAACCAATAATCCAGATCAGTTGACCAAAGTCTCCCAGAAGCTCAGGCGACCAACCAAACAAGAAGCCGGTTAATGTTGACACATCAATAAACCGGACAAATAAATACACAAAAATGGAGTTCATTCCAATGACTCGGAAGTAGAAAGACCATTTTTGCCATTTCAGCACATCGATAATCAGGTAGAAAAAGGCCATCAGCAAAAAGCTGATTCCACCTGCTGCCAGGTTAAAAGAAGTAGTCCATGCCGATTTAATAATTGGGTAAACCGGATGTAAAGCCAGTCCCAGTACAAGCAAGCCTGCACCAATACCGGAAAGGATCGTAATTTTCTGCCATGGTGTCCGGCTTTGCTCACGTAAAAAGTGACCAGCCACTGAGCCCATCAAGGTGATGCCGGCAGCCGAAATAATGCACAATAAGCCTTCAGGATCAAACACCTTTCCGTGCAAACGTCCGGGAAGAAACAAACGATCAATATACCCATTGATGCATCCTTCCGGTGTTAGCACCCCGGCACCAAATCCCGGAACAGGAACAAAAAGCTGAATGAAGGCATAGCCCACCAGCATACCCGCCAGCCAATACAAACGGCTTGCAAATGATTTGGTATAAATAACAATAACGGCTGCGAAAAAATAAGCCAGACCGATTTGTCCCAGCACACTGGCAAAACGAATATTGGTCAGGTTGCCCTGCAAGGCACCATTGTAAATAACTCCAAGCACCACCAAAGTAACCATACGCTTGGTGACTTTGGCCAGTAATGTTTTTTGAGGAACATTTTTTTCAAGTTTCGAAATCAGGGCATACGGAATGGCCACCCCCGAAATAAACATGAACAAGGGGAAAATTAAATCATACATGCGCAGGCCAGCCCACTCAACATGATGCATTTGGTTCGACAACCAGTCAAAACCGGTTACTTCTGCAAAAAAAACAGCTAACATGCTTCCGCCGGTAATCCAAAACATGTCAAATCCCCTCAGGGCATCAAGCGAAAGCAGTCGCTCTTTCTTACCCGTTCTGATCGCGTTTGATTTCATTGATAAATTACGTTTAATTGATTTGAAGCCTAAAATAGAAAAAAAACCACAACCGCTGTCTTTTTGTCACCAAATATGTCAGCATGATTTTTTCTCAGGCCATCCTTTGTGCCATTATTGCATTTCAACAAGAAGATTTTCTCTTGGCATAATCATTGATTCCTCTTGATCGTGAATTTTAAATTCAACTTGAAATCATTAAAAATAAAAATACAATTACCATGGGAAAAATAATTGGAATTGACTTAGGAACAACAAACTCATGCGTTTCTGTAATGGAAGGAAACGAGCCTGTTGTTATTCCTAACAGCGAAGGAAAAAGAACAACCCCATCAACCGTTGCTTTTGTAGAAAACGGTGAGCGCAAAATTGGTGATCCTGCCAAACGTCAGGCCATTACCAACCCTGAAAAAACCATTTCATCCATCAAACGATTCATGGGTGAAGGCTATGACAACTTGAGCAAAGAAGTGGCACGCGTTCCTTATAAAGTAGTTAAAGGAGACAACAATACACCACGGGTACAGATTGATGACCGTAAATATTCGCCACAGGAAATTTCAGCAATGGTTCTTCAAAAAATGAAGAAAACAGCTGAAGATTACTTAGGACAAGAAGTAACAGAAGCAGTAATTACTGTTCCTGCTTATTTTAACGACGCTCAGCGCCAGGCTACCAAAGAAGCCGGAGAAATTGCAGGTCTGCAAGTACGCCGGATCATCAACGAGCCTACAGCTGCCTCTTTGGCTTACGGTTTAGACAAAATGGACCGTGACATGAAAGTAGCCGTTTTTGACTTGGGTGGTGGTACGTTCGATATCTCTATCCTGGAATTGGGTGACGGTGTTTTTGAAGTAAAATCAACCGATGGTGACACTCACCTTGGAGGTGATGACTTCGACCAGGTTTTGATTGACTGGCTGGCAGAAGACTTCAAAAGCAATGAAGGCATTGACCTTCGCAAAGACCCAATGGCTCTGCAACGCTTAAAAGAAGCAGCAGAAAAAGCTAAAATTGAGTTGTCAAGTTCAACACAAACAGAAATCAACCTGCCTTACATTATGCCGGTTGACGGTGTGCCAAAACACTTGGTAAAAACACTGACACGTGCCAAATTCGAACAATTAGCTGACAGCCTGATCAATGCCACAATCGAGCCTTGTAAAAAAGCCTTGAAAAACGCTGGCTTGGCAGCATCCGATATTGATGAAATTCTATTGGTTGGTGGATCAACACGTATTCCTGCCATTCAGGAAAAAGTACAGCAGTTCTTTGGCAAAGCGCCTTCAAAAGGGGTGAATCCTGATGAAGTTGTTGCTGTAGGTGCTGCCATTCAGGGTGGAGTACTGACAGGAGAAGTTAAAGATGTATTGCTTCTTGACGTAACTCCGCTTTCATTGGGTATTGAAACCATGGGTGGTGTGATGACCAAACTGATTGAATCCAACACAACCATTCCAACCAAAAAAGCAGAAACATTTACAACAGCTGCTGACAACCAGCCATCTGTTGAGATTCATGTTCTGCAAGGCGAGCGCCCAATGGCCAATGGCAACAAAACCATCGGACGGTTCCACCTGGACGGAATACCACCAGCACCACGCGGAGTACCTCAAATTGAAGTATCATTCGACATTGATGCCAACGGTATCCTTCACGTTCATGCCAAGGATAAAGCGACTGGAAAATCACAATCCATTCGAATTGAAGCATCTTCGGGCTTGAGCGATGATGAAATCCAAAAGATGAAAACGGAAGCAGAAGCCAATGCTGATGCGGACCAAAAAGCTCGTGAGAAAGTAGACAAGATGAACCAGGCTGACGGATTAATCTTCCAAACTGAAAAACAACTGAAAGAGTTTGGCGATAAACTTCCAGCTGACAAAAAAGGTCCGATTGAAGCTGCTTTAAACAAGCTGAAAGAAGCCCACAAAGCAGAAGACTTGGATGCCATTGACGCAGCAACAGCTGAGTTGAACCAAGTATTCCAGGCAGCTTCTCAGGAAATGTATAACGCACAGGCCCAGGCAGGCGGTGAGCAAGCCGGTCCTAATGCGAATGCAGGAGGAGCTCAAGGTGGAGATACGCAGTCAGCTGGCCAAGACGGCGAAGTAACTGATGTAGACTTTGAAGAAGTGAAGTAAGCTTCACCCTCATGATATAAAAATCCCCGGAGCACAAGCTTCGGGGATTTTTTTTGCCCTATAGTTTCGTATCAAGCGGAGCCGTTACTGACGGTTTCTTTTTCATGCGCTTGGGAATAGTGTCTAAAATAACCTCCGTAAAAGCCTTAACCAATTTCTTCTCCCCGGTTGACTTCAAATAAACCAGACTAATCTCACGGTACGGAACGGGTGCTTCCAGTCGCTTGACCAAATCTTCGTATTCCGAAGGGACATTCAAGGTAGCCAGTTCCGGAATAAAAGTCAGTCCCCCCTGACTTTCTACAATTCGTTTCAGGGATTCGATGGAACTGGAGACATACCGAAACGGGTACGACACCGCATCAAAAGAAGGAATGGTACAAAGTGAATTCACCTGATTCTGAAAACAGTTTCCTTCTGTAAGGTACCACAACTGGTCTGCTGGAACTTCATGCTGCTTAATTCGGGCTTGCGAGTACAGCGGATGATTTTCGGCCACATATAAATAGAATTGCTCGTAAAACAAGGGCTTGAATCCAACATTGCTGGCCTTGATTGGCGTAGAAACAATACCGGCATCCAATTCATTAAAGGTTAGCTTTTTAAGAATGTCCTCGGTAACCAGCTCCACAATTTCAATTTTCAGCCCTGGGTATTGTTGTTGCGCCTGCTGAATGACCAAAGGCGTCAGATAGGGCGATAAAGTTGGAATGATCCCAATCCGGATTTGCCCTTCAATTTCCTCTTCCAGCTCCAGACTCAACTGATCCAGCTCATTCACCATCTGAATAATCTGTACGGCCTTCTCAAAAAACAACTCACCTTCCGGCGTAATTCCCAAAGGTTTTACATGGCGCTCCACCAAATGATAGCCAAACTCCTCCTCCAACTTCTGAATCTGTAGACTCAGGGCTGGTTGACTAATCTGAAGTTCGCTGGCTGCTTTCGAAAAATTCCGAAGCCGATACAAGCTCACAAAATACTTGAGTTGATTGATATTCATAACCTATTCTTATGGTGGTATAAAATTAATAAATATCACTAATAGTATCTTTGAATCAGAATAAAAAAACAAGGAAAAACAAACTAAAAAATAGACACAATGAAAACACTGGAAAAAACACAAGTATCCAACGATGTATTGGTAAAAGACATGAACGAATTTTTAGCTGACCTGCAGATCTACTATCAAAACCTTAGAGGTTTTCACTGGAATGTTAAAGGCAGCTTGTTTTTTGTCTTGCATGCCAAATTTGAAGAGTACTACAATGAAGTTTCAGAACGTGCCGATGAAGTGGCAGAACGCATTCTAACCATAGGAGGACAGCCGTTGCACGCATTCAGTCAATACCTTGCAGTGGCCGATATTCCGGAAGTAACCGATGTACATGAAGGCCGAAAAGCCGTTGAGCTTGTCATTCAACAATCAGAAATTCTGCTCAAAAAGATGAATGCACTGAAAGATACAGCTGCAACAATCGACGACGAGGCAAGTACAACGCTATTCAGCGATATGATTGGAGAAACCGAAAAACAAATCTGGATGCTAAAGACATTCCTCAGCTAAGGGAAAGAACCAAAAATCAAAAAAAGGGACTAGTACAGTCCCTTTTTTTCGTGAATATAATCCATTAAAAGTTCTTCTTCCGATAACTGTGACTCGGACACATTGATCGCTGTTTCAATTAAGGCCAAATGCGAATAGGCTTGCGGGAAGTTCCCCAACATGCGTTTGGTTTTAAAATCCAGATCTTCGCTAAAAAGACCCAAATGGTTCGAGTAGCTCATCAATTGATGAAACTTCTGGATGGCTTCTTCCTTGCGCCCAATTTTAAACAAGGCATTGGTAAGCCAAAACGAGCAAATGGTAAAGGCCGACTGCGGAATGCCAAAATCGTCCTTGTTTTTGTAACGAAACATCAGTCCATCCTGCTCCAGGTCTTGCTGAATGGCCAGCACCGTATTCACATATTTCTGATCGGTGGCATTAATGAATCCATAGGATTCCATCAGCAATACGGAAGCATCCAAATCTTCGGAGCCATAAGCCTGAGTAAAAGCCTGCTTTTTCTCCGACCAGGCATGCTTATGAATGTCCCGATGAATTTTATCCCGAAGTTTGGTCCACTTTTCAGTATAAATGTCCCGCTGCAACAGCTTGGCAATTTTCACTGCCCGGTCCACAGCAGTCCAGCACAAAACCTTGCTAAAGGTGAAGTGCTTGTTTTCGTTCCGAATTTCCCAGATACCCCGATCAGGCTTTTTCCAGTTATTTTCCACCACCTTAATGATGTTCCGGACAATGGTCCAGAGCTCTTCGCTGTATTCCAGGCTGATGTCATAAATCTCCAACTGCTGGTAAATCACATCCAGCAGAATTCCGTAAATGTCGTTCTGCTTTTGCTTGTAAGCCGCGTTACCAATACGCACCGGAGTCGAATTTTCATAACCAGACAAATGCGAAAGCTCTATTTCTTTCAGTTTCTTTTCCCCATTGATGCCATACATAATCTGCATCTTCTCATCCTTATCGGGCAAAATATCGAGGATGAAGCTCAGGTACTTTTTGGCCATCCGGTAGTGCCCCAGCGATGTCATAATTTTCACCACCATCGAGGCGTCACGAATCCAGCAGAAGCGGTAATCCCAGTTCCGCTCTTCGCCAATGGTTTCGGGAAGCGAAGTGGTTAGTGCCGCTAAAATAGCGCCGCTCTTATCAAAGCTTAGCATTTTCAGGGTTAAGGCACTTCGGATAATTTCTTCGTTGTATACTTTATAGGCAGTGGTTCGTTCCGCCCAATTCAGCCAATAGACTTTGGTGCGTTCCAGTTTCAGCTTGGAACGACGGGTATCTTGTGGCAACAGTTTCTGGTTGTAACTCAGCAGGCAAAACTCATCTTGGGTCAACACCAGGACATTGCTTTCCAGAATATCATTGTAGTCGAAGCTGGAATACAAGTACAGCGAATCGTAAGGTCCCGCTTTCGTATTGGACTTGATGTAGCAGCCTTGCTCCACATTGGTGAAACAACCTTGCTCCATAAAACTAGCTGTTTCATGCTTGGCATACTCCAGCTTTGGCTCGTAGCTGATACGCAGTTCGGGCTGGCCTTCAATCCACTTAAAATAGCGAACCACATCCGGCGGGATGTAATAGCCCCCGTTGTCCGGATTTTTGTATCGAGGCATAAAATCCTGAACCTCAAACGTGCCATCCTCGCACTCAAAACGAGTCTTCAAAATATTGGTTCGCGGAATATAGCTCTGCGTAATCTTCTTCAGGTGTTCCGGAATAATTTTAAAACTTCCTCCTTTTTGTTCATCCAGCAAGCTGGCAAACACCGACGAACTGTTAAATTGTGGCAAACACAACCAGTCAATTGCGCCGGTTTCCGACACCAATGCCGCACTTCGGCAATTCCCAATTATTCCATAATTCAAATTCTTCATATACCAATCTTAAACATCTTTTAAACCAAGGGACTTTTAATCCGCTATATTTTTGGTAATTTTAGAAAATTAAACAAGTTATACTGAAGTCCAAAACAACAAATAATTGCCCTGAAACTTCAATAATGAACCAATAAACTTTCAATATGAAGTATATTTAAAGAAAACAACACATTACCGGAATTGATCAACGCAAAACTCTCCTTGATCAACAATTCAATCAAGAGGGTGTTGTACAAGGAGAAACACCCCAATAACTCAAAATACAAATAGGCTAAAATACAACTAGTTATGAGCAAAATCCATATTGTTTCCAACCGATTACCCTTAAGTATACAACAAGAAGAAAATTCATTCAGTCTGGCCCCCAGCGTTGGTGGCTTAGCTACCGGAATGCGTTCAATCTATAAAGAGTATGGCGGAAAATGGATTGGATGGCCGGGACTAGCCAAGGATGATTTAACCGAAGACGAAATTCTTGAGATTGACGACAAGCTGGTTGATGAAGATTGCCTGGCCGTTCATTTAAGCAAGGAGGAAATCAACCTGTACTACGAAGGCTTTAGCAACAATGTCATCTGGCCTTTGTTTCACTACTTTGCCCAGTTTATTGACTATAACCACGACTACTGGGAAGCCTACAAAAAGGTCAACCACAAGTTTGCGCAAAAAGTTCTGGAAGTTGTTGATGATGGCGACATTGTCTGGATTCACGACTACCAACTCCTGCTGGTTCCGGAGCTGATCAAGTCGGTCAAGCCCAATGTAACCATCGGTTTTTTCCTGCATATTCCTTTCCCTTCATTCGAAGTATTCCGCATCCTGCCTTGGCGCAATGAGCTGATTAAAGGCATGCTCGGAGCCGACCTCATTGGCTTCCACACCTACGACTATGAGCGTCACTTTTTCAGTTCTGTCAGACGTTTGCTCGGTTACGAAATCTCGTTCAACGAAATCCACCTCGAAGACCGGATTATTTTGGCTGATGCGTTCCCCATGGGAATTGACTACGACAAGTTTGAAAACATGGCCAAGGAAATTGCGCACAAACCGCTAAGCGAACGCTCTGACCTTCACCGCGAGCTGGAGAAGTACTTCCTGGTGTCGCCCGATCGGAAACTGATCCTGTCCATTGACCGGCTCGACTATACCAAAGGAATTCCGAACCGGCTGCATGCTTTCGAGAAATTCCTGATCAAGTACCCGGAATTTCGCAACAAGGTGTCACTCATCATGCTGGTGGTTCCGTCGCGCGACGAAGTGGAACAATACAAGCTATTGAAAAGTGAAGTGGACGAACTGGTTGGACGCATCAATGGCCAATATGGCGGAGTAAACTACACGCCGGTTTGGTATTTCTACCGTTCGCTGCCTTTCGAAAACCTCATTGAGCTTTACAGCACCTCCGATGTGGCCCTGATCACCCCGGTGCGCGACGGGATGAACCTGGTTGCCAAAGAATACATTGCTTCCCGCATCAACCAAAGTGGTGTGCTTATTATTAGCGAAATGGCCGGAGCCGTCAAAGAAATGGGCGAAGCCATTATCATCAACCCGAACAACGAAGCCGAAATTGCCGACAGCATTCACCAGGCTTTAACCATGTCGATGGAAGAACAAAAACGCCGGATGCGCTACCTGCAAGACCGCATACGACGCTACGATGTGTTTAAATGGTCGCGTGAATTCATTAAAGGCATGAAAAAGGTTGAAAAGCTTCAGCACAACCTGCTGGCCAAACGGATCACCCCGACTGTTAGTCGCGAGTTGGTCGAGCACTTTTCAAAAGCCAAAAAGCGGGCAATCTTCCTGGATTATGATGGTACGCTGGTCGATTTCAAAAACGATCCGCAGGCTGCAAGCCCCGATGCCGAGCTGCATAAACTCATTACAGCCCTTGAAAAGAACGAAAAAAACACGGTTACCATCATTAGCGGACGTGACCGCGAAACTCTTGAGCGCTGGCTGGGTGATCACAAAGTCAACCTGATTGTAGAGCACGGCGTGTGGCTGAAAAAGATTGGCGAAGACTGGCAAATGCTTCACAATATTTCAAGCTCGTGGAAACCCACTATTCGCCCCATTCTGGAAAGCTTTGTAGACCGGACACCCGGAACCTTCATCGAAGAAAAAAACTACTCGCTGGTATGGCATTACCGCAATTCGGAACCGGAACAAGGCGAGCTGCGGGCCAATGAGCTGAAAGATGAGCTCCGCGAAATGACGGCCAACCACAACCTCGAAATTATGGAGGGTAACAAGGTGATTGAAGTCAAAGCCGGAGGAATCAACAAAGGCGTTGCTGCCATGCGTTTTCTCAGCGACACCCAATACGACTCCATCATTGCCCTGGGCGATGACTGGACTGATGAGTACATGTTCCGGGAACTGCCCAAGTCGGCTTATACCATTAAGGTGGGCATGAAAAAAACAGAAGCCGCCTACAAAGTAGAGTCCGTAAAAAGTGTGCGTAACCTGTTAAAAGAGCTGGGAAAAAACTAAGCCGTTAGCCTGGCTCCTTCTTTTCAGGAAAAAATAATAGTTTTGGGCCTCAGAAAAAAAGATACGATGATCAGATATTTATTCCTCTTTCTGTTGGTGCTGACTCTGCACACAACTCATGCGCAAGAACAGCTCAACCAAACAGATCAAGACGGCCTAAAACAAGGATTCTGGCAAAAGAAACAAGCCAATGGCAACCTGGCCTACGAGGGGCATTTTGTCAACGATAAGCCTGTTGGTGAATTCAAACGCTATCATACCAACGGGCTTCTAAAGGCGCGGCTGGTTTATGAGCAAGGCACGGATACCATTCCGGCTGAACTGTTTGACACCCGTGGAAAATTAATGGCCAAAGGCCGGTACCTGAATCAACAGAAAACCGGCTTATGGCTTTTCTTTCAACAAGGTCAGCTGGTTTCAGAAGAGCAGTTTGAGCAAAATCGCAAGCAAGGCATCTCAAAAACCTACTATCCCAGCGGAGAGCTGTTTGAAGAAATCAATTGGAAAGATGATGTCAAAAATGGCATCTACCGCGCTTACTTCAAAAACGGCAAACCCTATATGGAATGTATGATGAAGGATGGAACACGCGACGGAGCCTGTCAGGTTTATTTCGAAAACGGCCAGCTGGAGCTCGATGCCTTCTATGTGAAAGGCCTGCGCCACGGCCAATGGAACTATTCGAATCCGGATGGAAGTTTTTCGCACAGCCTACACTACGACATGGGCAGCTTAACCAATCCGCAGGTTCTGGACAGCATCCAGCAAATTCAGTTTCAGGAACTGGAACAAAACAAAGATAAACTGATCGATCCGGAGAAGTTCATGGATGATCCCTTGCAATACATGATCAAAAACAAGATGCTTCGCCAATAAAACCGGCAAGTACAAAAGACTTAAAAACGAGGACAAGCGCACCGTAAATCAAACAAGATGGGAATCTCGCAACTTTCACTATCGGAACTGACCAAGCAGATCAAAGCACAGCTGGACGATGCTTTTCCGGGCATGCTGTGGATCAAAGCTGAAATCAGTGAGCTGAACAGCAACCGGACCGGCCATTGCTACCTGGAGCTGGTGGAAATTGACGAAGCCACCAAAGAGGTCGTTGCCCGCTGCCGTGCTACAATCTGGAGCTACTCGTTCCGCATGTTGAAACCCTATTTTGAAACCACCACCGGACAAGCGTTTTCCGAAGGTCTGAAAGTGCTGGTGCAGGCCAAAGTTGAATATCATCCGGTTTACGGGCTGAGCCTCAACATCCGGGATATTGACCCCAGCTATACCATGGGCGACATGGCACGCAAGCGCCGTGAGATTATTCTGCAACTGGAAGCCGACGGGGTACTCGACATGAACAAGGAACTGCCCCTTCCACTCGTTCCGCAACGGGTGGCCATCATTTCGTCGCCCACCGCAGCAGGCTTGCAGGATTTTCAGAACCAGCTGCTCAACAACGAGTACGACATCCGTTTTTACACCAAGCTATTTCCGGCTATCATGCAAGGGAAAGATGCAGCTACCTCCATCATGCAGGCGCTGGAGCAGGTTTTTCACTACGAAGATTTTTTTGATGTGGTGGTCATCATACGAGGGGGAGGCGCCCAGGTTGACCTGGCCAGTTTCGATCATTACGAATTAGCCTATCACATCACCCAGCTGCCCATTCCGGTGCTTACCGGCATTGGACACGACAAGGATGAAACTGCCGTGGACCTGGTGGCACACACCAAACTGAAAACCCCCACCGCGGTGGCCGAGTTCCTGATTAGTGGTGCGGCAACTTTTGAGCAACTTCTGGATGAACGAAAAGAGCAGTTTGTGGAAGAAGTTGAAAAGCGCTTGCAGACCGAAAAAGAATACCTGCAACGCGTACTTCAGAACTTTAAGCAAGATGTTCGGGAGCTGGTGCGCGAAGAAAGCAAGTATTTCGAACTGACCAGCCTGAAACTGGAGCGAGCCGTTCCGGCCTTTCTGTCAAGCAAAAAACAAGCGCTGAAACAACACCGCTACCAAATAGAAAAGCTGGGCACCAGCCAACTGAGCGAGCAAAAACATCAGCTGGATCGCAAACTGGACAACCTGCATTTTTTCATGCAACGTCAGTTTCGCATCAAGCGCAACCTGCTGAACCAGTCGCAGCAGGAACTGAAAATCAGGCTTCACAACAGCCTGAAAGTTCAGCACAATAAATTGCGTCATTTTGAAGGACAAATGCGACTGGTTGATCCGGAGAAGGTGCTAAAACGAGGCTACAGCCTCACCTACCAAAACGGCCAGTTAATTAAGTCGGTTGGGCAACTGAAGCCGGATGACGAGCTGGTAACCCAGCTGGCTGACGGAAAAGTAAGAAGTAAATTGATCAAAAAATAAACGAACAGATAATGGCAACAAAGAAACCAAGCTACCAGGAAGCAGTCAATGAGATTGATGAAATTCTGGCAAAAATTGAAAACGAAGAATTGGACGTTGATCAGCTGTCGACCCAAGTCAAACGGGTTTCAAGTCTGATTAAACTGTGCAAAGACAAATTGCACAAAACCGAAGAGGAAGTAGAGAACATTCTGAAAGAAATGGAAGATTAAAAGAAGGTATCTAAAAGTATAATGCTTCGTCCTTGCGAAGGAGGAACGACGGAAGCAATCTCCTGAATAACAGATTGCTTCGTTTCATTCCCAATGACGGTTTCACTTGTTAAAGTGACTTTGGGGGCAAGTACCGGGTTTGGTTGCATATCCAGTGTACCTTTTCCCATAATTTGATCCTCTTTTGTTTAAAAATTTACCGCAACCTGATAATAAAACATTTCGTCTTGCGGTTTCTGAACAATGTTTTTTGCAATGAGAATATCGGTCGTTTCGGTATAAATAAAATGGTACCAAAAGATAAAGAATTCTTCAAAAGAAACCTCTTTGTCAAAATTCAGTTCGTTATAAATCGTTTGAAAATAGGGTTTGTTTCTGTTCAAGATATCGAGTAGGCATGGAAAAAATAGATCAGGCATTTTTTGGGTTATCAACTCTGTATCATTTTCATCAAAGACATGAATTTTCTTGTCTTTATAATTTTCCCAACCAACATTTGACTTAATTCGCTTATTACCATATACGCAAATGCCAATAGAGTCATTCCAAAGCAGCCCCCGGTTACCGTAAATTCCGAAAGGTTCAGTTGTGTTGGCAGGATCATCTTCAACAATGGCCAGATAATACCGGCTTCCATTTCTTAAAGGCCGCTTTTGGTTTAAAAACTCTTCTTCCATCCGTTCGATTTGAAAATTATCGAGCACGACATTGCTCAGATAAAAGAGAGACAATTCTCGAAAATCATGTTGCTCTGAAATATTCGTTTCGTCATGTATTTCTTTTATTTCCGACAGCCAGTTGCATATACTGTCGGCAATTTCATTAGCCACCTTTTGGGCTTTTTCTTCTAATAAATGCCCACGTTCCAATGTGAGTATTCCAAGGGTTGGTTGATAATACTCTCCCTCTTTTTTAAGCACTTTATTTTTAATAAGAGTATTGATATTTTTCTGCCTTGTCTCAGGACTCCAATTCAATGCATTTTCAATTTCAGAAAGCGGAATCCTGTAATGCAAAGCAGTCAGGAATTGAGCAAGACTATCTTTTTTGATGTTGATTTTGGGGCCTTGGTATCCCGATATTTGGTAAATCCTAAACGAGGAGTCGAGAATATTTTCTGTTGTCCTGTTGTTTTTAACAGAACAGCTTGTCAAAATAGCGACAGTAAGTACGGCAATTAAATACTTCATATACAAATAAGTTTTTGGTTTAAATGTTATATGATTCTGACGCTATTGAGGTCCGGTCGTTACAAAAAACGTATAAACTATTGTATTTTAAGGCAAAAACCCTGACAAATTGCTTTCTGACAGCTTATCATTTGCTAACAGGTTAAAAGAAAACAGCTCTTCCGGAGCAAAAGAAATAAAGACCATTTTTTCGTACGGATGGTGCTCTCCGGCCTCGAAAAACAGACCAATACGACCACCCGGCAAAGCTGCCAGACACGAATAGGCCGAAGGCCCCGCATAAATCAATTTTGAATTAGACCAGCTTTTTGCCTCGTCAAAACTACACCGAACAGTCATGTGCGTGCGGCCAACCGGAACAGCCGGATTGGAAAAAAGCAGGGGACGCTCCGCATGCCCTTCCAGCCGGATAATGCTTCCCTGGCAAACCGATTCCACCAACTGAGGTGCAGGTTCCGGCTCCGACCAACTCTTGCCACCATCCCGACTGAAAGACACCGCGCGACAAGCTTTGCCCTGATACGAACGCATATTCATCATCAGGCTTCCATCAGCCAGCTCAACCACCTGGCTCTCGTTCACTTTCGGACTGATCAGCTCACTCATTCGCCAGCTTTGACCGCCATCATCACTCAGCAGCACATGCGCACCATAGCCATAAGCGCCTTTAACTGCCTCGCCCTCCTGCTCCACCGTATAGCTGTTGTTGCAAGGAATAACCAGCCGGTTTTTGTAGGGCTCCGCTTGCAGCTGAATCCCCACTCCCGGTCCGGTGGCATACCAGCCCCAGTCGGGTACTTTGCCGCTTTCAGCCAGCGAAACAGGCTCCGACCAGCTCAGGCCATCATCATCCGAATAGCAGAAATAAGGAATTCGCGTATCCTGGCTTTGCTTGCGGATAATAGCGTCTTCCGAATCGCTGCCCAGATTCCAGGTCATAAACAGATAAATACGCCCGCTGGTCTGATCAACTACCGGACACGGGTTGCCGCAGGTATTGGGGCCATCGTCCCACACCACCTGCTGCTCGTCCCAGCTGCGCCCCTGGTCGGTTGAGCGGCGCAATAAAATGTCAATATCGCCCGAATCTCCGCTTTCGCGTCCCTCGGCAAAGGCCAGTAGCGTTTGTTTCGTACTGACCACCAGCGCAGGAATGCGGTAGTTGTTGTGACTGCTGTCGGCCTGGCTCCATAAAACCTGAGTCTGCACCGGTTCCGGCGTTTCCAGTTGCTGGCAGGAACTCCAGAAAAAGAAAACGCCAAGCAATAGCATCGTATCATTCACAATTCGCATAGTCTCTATTTTTCAGTTTGATTATCCTGTATCAGCATAAAGGAAATCGCATCAATTATTTCCTTACTCCAATCTTTTTAAGGCTAGTTTCCTGATTTCAGCATCCTCGTCATTGAGGGCTACTGATTTTAAAGTGGATTGAATCGTTACTTTATCAACGGCTGACTTTCGAACCTCCCGGTCCCTGTCATTCAATGCCACGTCTGAGAGCGTGGACTGTAGCGTCAACTTACGAACTGCCAACGCTCTCACTTTTGCGTCCTTATCATTTAATGCCACCGAGGATAGTGTCGACTGAAGGGTCAGTTTTTCAACTGCCAGTTTTCGAACTTCGCTGTCCTTATCATTCATGGCTATGGCAGAGAGTGAAGACTGAAGCGTCAACTTACGAATTGCCAACGCTCTCACCTCTGCATCCTTATCGTTTAAAGCCACCGAGGACAGTGTCGACTGGAGGTTCAGTTTTTCAACTGCCAGTTTTCGAACTTCGCTGTCCTTATCATTCAGTGCTATGGCAGAGAGTGAAGACTGAAGCGTCAACTTACGAATTGCCAACGCTCTCACCTCTGCATCCTTATCGTTTAATGCCACCGAGGACAATGTCGACTGGAGGGTCAGTTTTTCAACTGCCAGTTTTCGAACTTCGCTGTCCTTATCATTCAGTGCTATGGCCGAGAGCGAAGATTGAAGCGTCAACTTACGAACTGCCAACGCTCTCACTTCTGCGTCCTTATCGTTTAATGCCACCGAGGATAGTGTCGACTGGAGGTTCAGTTTTTCAACTGCCAGTTTTCGAACTTCGCTGTCCTTATCATTCAGTGCTATGGTAGAGAGCGAAGACTGAAGCGTCAACTTACGAACTGCCAACGCTCTCACCTCTGCATCCTTATCGTTTAATGCCACCGAGGACAATGTCGACTGGAGGGTCAGTTTTTCAACCGCCTGTTTTCTCACCTCTGCGTCCTTGTCATTTAAAGCAACTGACGATAGTGTTGACTGACTTTGAAAGTCTTCTGATTTAAGGAGGCTGCCTCGCTCAATCGTTATCGTTTGGCTGGTGACTTTTTCCTGTTTTACAGCCGAACAAGCCGTCAGGATTAAAACAAGCAGTAGAAGTTGAATTGTTCTTTTCATCGTTTTAGTTTGGTCGTTTATTGGTATTTAGTTCGAGTTTTTTAATTGTTTGTTGAGCCAGCTCCGATTCAGAAATCTGCGACTGGTGTACCACCGCCCCACTCTATTCGTCGCACCGGGCAAGCCATTTTATGGTTTGGCGATGTAAACGGTAAACGCTTTTATTCCATTTTCTGGCAAATTCCAGATTCTTCTGTAATCCACTTTGTCATTCTCATTGACACGTCCATCGCCATCGGCATCCATAAATTTCAGGTCGCCAATCGCCGAAGGTTGGGGTTGCACGGCAGAATTGTCAATATCTTCCTGATTTTGAAAGACCCCGTTTACAATATATCCATCAATTAAGTTGACGGCCTCACCCTTTTGGACTAAGTACCAATACTCCATTTCGCCATGACCATATAAAAAAGCTTCTCCATTGTCATCGGTTGTGAGCACCTCAAGCAATTCTTTCTCTCCGGATTCATCCTGAAAGATGGAGATTTTTGCATTCGATACCAATTCCGGAACCGGGTTTTCAATAGACCAGTTGGTGCAATCATAAACCGTAAACTTGACAATGGGAAGCCAAACAGAAACCGTATAATAATTGACATTTTCCCCGTCTTCGGAAGTAACCGTATAATCCACAGGCTGGGTAAAGTCGGTCATAGCCTTCGACGGAGGATAGACTACGGCCCCTTCCGACAGCTCGATCGTTGGCATCAGTTTTTCCAGCTCCACCGATGCCGGTGCTTTAATAACGCCTTCACGATCCTCAAAGCTAACTTCTCCAAAGTCAAAACGCATGCTTACAATTGAAGCCTCCGTATTTTGTACCTCCTCCTTTTGGCATCCAACATGTAGCACGAACAATAAGGCCATTAGAATTCTGATTTTCATTACGTTTAGATTTTAGTTAACGGTAAATTGTATGAGTAGTGGCAGATTGCGGGCTTCTTTCCTGTCAAACCGCTACTCAGTTTGAGCGGGCTACAAACCTTGATATTTGCTACTTTTCCTACCATTACTTATACAAAATGTTACCTGCTGGGTTTTCTATTTCTTTCATAAAACTAATTCATTTTCAACTTTAGCACTGTCCCGATTTTGTTTTAAGCGTCGGGCAAGATGCTTTGGCAGAAAGACAAGCTCTTTTGCAATTTTGGGCTGTGTTATGGCTTGTGCGAATTGCAAATGTGCTTGGCTTTGAGCGATTGGTGTACATATTCTCTTAAATATTTAAAAGGGAACGGTAAAACTGTAATATTTTCATGTTTAACAAAGTCAACATTCATTGTAGGTAATAATTCATCGAATAACAGTTTACTTGAATTATGCGGAACTATTTTCCTAATTTTTGAAGCACGTGGAAAGTTTGATTGTATTCCTTCTCCTTTGGTTCCAACAAAGTAAATTCCTTGATTCTCTTTTGTCAGATATTTAATATCTAAATTTGAGTCCATCAACTTATATCTAGTCAATGAATCTTTGAAATAATAGTGCAATAAATTGCCTGTTTTATTAAAAAAGAACTCTGTAAATTCCTTACGTATTGTTCTATGATTAATAATCTTAAGAATCGATTTTCTGTCAAATACTGACTCAGTAGATTCGTTAATGAGATTTTTATAAACCTCATTTTTTTCATGCGAAAAGTGTTTTTCAAAATCTTCAAAGATTTGTACAAGTTCTGTCTGCTTGATTTTAAATGGTTGATTTGCTAAATCAAAGGTCTGTCCAATACTTATAAAATCTGGAAGTGTATATTCTCCTGAACTCTTTATAACATTAATGTCATTCTCCCCTGATACTATAATACCTTCAACATTCTCATTTTTGTTTTCACTTAATACATTTTCATAAATATCGCAGTATTCCGAATATTCATTTTGAGTAAATAAAGTATTCTCAAATTCTGAGAATGTTAATTGCCCTTGGGGCGAAATGTCAAGAAAGTAAAATAATGATTCGTGCTTTATTCCGAATTTCCAATGTGTTTTAAAGTTATATTTTTGCCAATCAATAAGGGAAATAAATCCTTTCTTGATATCTAGTTTGATACATAATTCTTTAACAGTATTTTTCACAACAGATTTAATAGAGTGTTTAAAATCTTCGATTGTAATGTGTTGAGATGTATTGGAATTAATACTCTTTTTATATGGGTCTTCAATATTATATCTTGAATAGTAGTCAGAGTTGTGAATAACAATTAGGTTGAAGCATTTTGTTTTTTCTTTTTTCCCTATAGTTATTTTTGCATCAGGATATTCAGCCCTAAAGCTTTTAATTAAATCCTCACAAAAATCTGCCGAATCCTCGTCATTGATTTTGTCAACTATATGAAAACTGTTGTTTGAGACAGTAGTATCAATTACCTCATTCTTTTCAATTTGAAGTCTCTTGTTATACCTTAAACTATGTTCTGGAATGATATCCTTAAAATTTAATGTTATGTACTCAGATAATTTGCTATTAATCTCATTATACAAAGAATACAGAAATCCCATCTTTGATACCGAAAACGATTCCTGATTTTCAAAACTTAAAAATGGAATTGATGTTTTCTTTCCTAACTCCTGCTTTTCAATAAATACATCACTCGCAGCTAGTTTCTCATTAGGTAAAACTCTTCTCAATTTCTGAGTTGAATGAGAAATAGAATATTTAGAATACTCTTTTATTGATTTAGTTAAGTTTAATTTCTTTATTAAAACTAGACTTGAAAATGTTTTTACTTCAAGTTGCAATTGCAACGCTTTGTCTATTCTAATTTTTATAGAAGGTATTTTTAGGATTAACTCACCATTGTTGGATTTTCTTTTTACAAACAGTCGAGAGTTTATACTAAATAAATATCCAGCAAGATTATTGAAAGCAAGTAATGAGTTTTTAGGTGCGGCTAAAGAATTAAGAAATAGTTGGGCTAAAAGATGTTGTGGAATGCTTTTTAATGAATCTATTGATTCCATTTTTTCAATTGAAAAATTTTCACCATCATTTACACTTTTGAGTTTTTGGGAAATATTATTTGTATTTAAAGCCCCATCAATATATAAACAATAAAAACAACTTCCTTTTTCAAATACAACTGATTGAGATTTTAATCCAGTCAATGCTTCGTCTAATATCAAGCTACCAAACTTTATATATTTTTCAGAAGTAGTTAGCTTGAAGATTGAAAAATCATTAATGATTCTATCATAGTTGAATAAAATGCTAACACTATTTATTTTTATGGGATGCATATTCTATTTCGCTTAAAATTGTTGTAACTGCTGTTTTATTGAATTTCTTTGTTTTTGTATTAAATAAAAAAGGAATTTCAATGATTCGACCATCATGCGAAATCACATTTTTATAATCCTGCTCAGATAAAATATTTACAACAAAAACCTTGTCTCCATTAATTTTATTAAGCTTTTCCAGAATTTTTTCTTTCGCTTCATCAGCTGGGAAGCTTGAGTATTCTTGCCAATGTTTAAAATCAACATAAACATTATCCCCCAATTCAAAATCAAAAAATTCGAAGTAATTTTCATTCTCAATCTCCTTCAAGTCAATTCCTAAGTGCTTCTTAAAAATAAACTGTCCAACTTCCTCACCAAGAGCTCCCTTGTAAATATTATTAAAAAGTGGTGGTGTTAACATGTAGTCACCAATCTTGAAAGCTGTCGCCCAATTATTTGAGGTAAATAAATCATTTACTCCAGGAATCTGCATTAGTTCACTCAACCTACAGCTTTGTTCTGAAACACTATACTTAGATTTATCTGTAAAATCTATAGAAACGTCTTCAAAGTCACCCTCCCTTTCATAGGAATACTGATTATTCGCTGATGGAAGATGAACATATAATTGACAAAAACGTGCATGCTTTTTTGCTTCTTCTTGTGTTAGTGTCGGAAAATGCAAAGTCATTTCTCTAAGCATTTTCCATTCCTCAATACTTCTTGTTGTCCAGTTTGTATCAAGAAATCTTCGAATAAGATTTGTTGTTTTTCTGCTTATGGTATTTGCTGTATTAACATGATTTTGAATGAAATCATTGTTAGTTTCTGTAGAATGAAGCTTTGGTTTTGTCTCTTTCAACTTCAAAAACTCCCATAAACAAATCTGCTTTTCAGTATCAACGGTTAGTATGTGTGGATATATTTTTTTGTCAGCAAAAATATAAATGTTCCTACTTTTTAAATTTGTTCGGCACAATCTACCTATCGCCTGAATTACCATTTTTGAAACATGCTGGCTATAATTGTATTTTTGATACAGACTGTCTACTTTGAAATTTCTTTGAATAATTGTCTTTGAGTGAATTGAACTAATTAGGTTCTTAAAAGCAAATTTAACTTCCTGATTTAGATGATACATTGAAATATCACCATGCTCTTGTAAAAATTCAAGCTGAAATAGATATGTTGCAAATTCGGACTCTTTCAGGTTTCTATTATTGGCATTAATAAGCAAATGTGTAGGTTCGTCAAGATATATTGCATTTATATCTGTTTTATTGTCCTTATTCCAATCTAATGAACCTTGCTTAAACTTAACCAATCCTTTAGTTGAGGGGGCTTTAAATTGTAAATTCTGGCCTGCACCCAAAGTTTGGTATGTTGAAATAATAAATACTTTTTTACCACTTTCTAATCTGTCAATTAAACCTTCTTTTTGAGCATCAAAATCTTTACTTTTTATAATTAAGTATGAGTTTTTTACATCAAACTTTCCATCATAAATAAAATCTTCTTTTGACTTTGTAATTTCAATCAAAAACTCAAATATTTCTTTCAAATGGTTTTCATCAAATGAATAATTGAAAGGTTTTGGAAAAGCATTCAAAAGACACAAAAAGGATTGAATATCATTTTTAATGAGGAACTGCTTAAAAACGATAGCAACCTTTAAAATTCTGTTTTTATAAAAAGAGTCTGGAGTTATTTTATTAAAAATTTCTTTTGCAATTTCTTCATCTCCAAAAAGTACTGTCCAATCTTTTAATTGTGATTCTGTTTCAAGCTCAATCCATTCTGGCTTTATATTAATTCTTTTATCATAATCTGGATATTGAGAATGAAAGTCATTTCTAAGCTTGGCAATTTCTGAATCGGATAAAGAAAAATATTTTTCACCTAATTGATTTGACAAGTAATTAATATCGTAGTTCCCTGTAACAGTATCAATTGTTGAAGTAGCTGAAATTCCTACAACTTTGCCTTTCTCCGAAAGTTTGAGAATAAATTTCTCGGGAGAATTCTGAAATGAATAAATAAAGGTTTTTGTTACAGTATCATGTTCTTCGCTATCTACAAAATCATAATATCTAAATCCATTTTGATAAACGCTTAAATCGTAATGTAATTTTTCTTCTGAATGATTTGCCAAACTTCTCTCGGCTAGAATATTATCAACTAGGAAATTTTTATGTTTTGTCTCCAACGAGAATTCCTCCAAGATTGTAAGAAGTGCCGATTCATATGAATATTCGATATCAGAATCATTTTCCTTTTTTAAATCATAATAATTGGTTGCTAAATGCTTTATGCCCGTTTGAAAGTAATTAATAAACCCCTTAATGCTATTTAGCAATGCAATGATAGACTTCTGATTTGATGGGGGTTTTTCATCAACAAACCTAATATTATTTAACCCGACAGAAGGTTCTGTGTCAATGCGTATAAATTTCTTATCACCTTTCAAAACTGCATGATAACGGAAATCATGAAAAAGAAGACTTCTGGAGTCCTGTTTTTCTCCTGATTCAACTGTTTTGTAACTTACCTTTAGTTTGAATTCATCACAAATGCTATCAGCTTTCTTTTGAAAAGATTCAAGTTGATTTTTAGGAGTTAAGATTCTTCCATTGCTTTCAATTTTCTTTTCTAACTTGTCTGAAACAGAAAGAATTTGTTGTGGGAAAACATTGTTGAGTAAAGACAAATGAATTCCATTAAACAATTGAATAAAATCAATTTTTTGATTTATTCCCTTATCAATAATATTGGATAGAATGTTATTTTTCGTCGAATCAAATTCATCAATGAAAAAGAGAGACCTCTTGGATATTTTATTCTCGTGGAAATAATATGATGGTTCTACTAATGTTGCATTCTTAGCAAAAAACTTGTCTATGCTTAAAAAGTAAATCTTTCTTTTATCTGTGTACACTGTTGGGTATAATTTCCCAATCCAATTAAGACTTTTATTATTCTTTATCGCTTTTATTCTATCCTGCTTGTTTGGGAAATGCTTCGATAAATATTCCGATATGCGTTTTCGGAAGTTAGGTTCATACTTTTCTCGTATTTGCCTTTTAAATTCATCAACAACATCTTGCATTCCTTGATTCTGTTCAAGTTTTTTAATGCTCCTACACAATCGTTTTAGGTTTCTAAAGTCCGAAGTGTTAAAGTATTCTTCAACTTCATCTTCAATTTCAAGTAGGTTTTTTAATATAAAATCTTGGTTAGAATCAATGAACAAAACATGATTATCAAAGTCTGCAAGTTTCTTGTTTGGTTTGAAGAAATTATCTCTCAATTCCTCAAATGGTAGGTTTTTCTTAAGGTTTGTAATAAAAAATATCTTTCGTCCATCCTTACAAAAAGATTTATAATTATTAAAAATGTATTCAAGAACCTTGTATGTTTTCCCTGAGCCAGTAGGTGGATTAAACAAGAATAAACCTGTTTCTCCAATGTTGTCTGAGCAATATTTATTTAGTATTTTGTGCATTATATTTGTTAAAATATTCTTAATCTAGCGTTGGCAAAAATTGCACTTTTTTGCAAATTTTGGTTTGTGTGTTGGCTTGTGTGATTTGCAAATGTGTGCAATGTGCGTAGGCTTCCTAAATTGCCCCTTAGGGCAAAAGCGCGTCGGCAAAACAAAATCTTAATCGAAGCACTCATTAGTTTTTTATTCGTTTTAGTTTTAGTCAATTTACAGTTCAGTCTTTCTCTTTTTCAACCTTGCAGGTAACACTTATATACCCACAGTCTTGTGGATATATTCGCTTTAGCTGGATGTGTTTTTACTGATTAAAACGCTGCTTGTGTGCGGTGGGTGTCCGTTGGTTAGTACTGTCATTGGTTTTTTCTTTTTTAGGTTTGGCTGATCAAGTTACAAAACTTTACAAAATGTATGCGTCCGTAAGCGCCTTTTTATTTTCGTTCTAAACAAAAAACACGCACGTCCATACCATGGACACCATTTTTTGCACATTTTCAGCCAAAAAAGATACAACTGACACCGCTTTTTGAACAGTTCCGCCCAAAATGGCTTGGTTGGGTCAAAAACCTCGTTGGTAGGCATGCCAACCCCTCTGGTAAGGTCATTTACCGCTCTGGTAAACACATTTACCTATCTGGTAGACCCATTTACCTGTCTGGTAGCCTCATTTACCTCTCTGGTAGCCTCATTTACCTCTCTGGTAGACACATTTACCTGTCTGGTAAGGTCATTTACCGCTCTGGTAAACCCATTTACCAATTAAAGTTGGTAGAAAGAGCCGTTTTTGAGTTTCCTAACACAAAAAAGGAGAGTGTTCAACAAACTGTGTCATGTAAACAAAAATGAATGTTTTAAAATTTACCTGATATGGGAAAAGAAAAGT
>NZ_JBNGOT010000016.1:0-111963 GCF_050589705.1 Sunxiuqinia rutila | reverse complement strand
AACTTTTCTTTTCCCATATCAGGTAAATTTTAAAACATTCATTTTTGTTTACATGACACAGTTTGTTGAACACTCTCATAATGAACACTACCACTTCCGCCTTGTGCCAGTCCGGATTGCGCCAGGACCACCCGGAAGTGGAGCAGGACCTGTCGGAAGTGGGACAGTACCGTCTGGAAATGTGACTTTACCAGTCGGAAATGGGACAGTACCGCTTGGAAATGGGAAAGTACCGCCCGGAAATGCAATCAACCCGTATGGAAAAGCGACCGAACCATTGGGAAATGGCACACAACCCGGTTTTTCCCATTTCCGGCTGGAGTCTTGGGAGTTCGGCACAGTGCCATGCCAATTTATTTGGCGCTATTCAAGGTCATATTGCTTCGGTCCACCTGGTTCTTATCAAGCAGCCATTCCACCACGCGCAGATCGTACCGGTCAGGGCTTTTATCGTCTTCAAATTTCCGAACCATTTGAAAGAGGGCTTCCTGAATGGTTGGCGTAAATTCATGCGTGTAGTCAATGACGTTGAGGGCATGCGTTCGGGCAAACGGGCTGGGATGCTTTAGTGCAGCCAGCAGTGTTGTCAGGGCTTTTTCTTTTTCACCCAAGTAGTAAAGGGCTTCGGCGGCAACAATGGAAACACTTACTGATGAGTCATCCAACACCTGTTCCAGCTTGGGTTGGGCTTCCCGGGCATCTGCCCCCAGAATTAACAGCCCGGTAGCTGCCCAGTACCGGACGCTTTCATTTTCATGATCGAGCAGCTGAACCAGTTGCGGCAGCTTGTCTTTTCGGCCTAAGGTGGCCAGTTCTGCGGCATCGATGATTGCCTTTAAGGGAATCTGATTGGTCCGGAGAAGATCGTAAACGGATTGCCCGTCGGCAAGTAGTTGGCGCTCGGCTTCCGGGATAAAGCCACTGTCGTAAATCCGGCTTACCCAGTCCTTATTAGCTTTTCGCAGGCGTTCCAGTGTTTTTGAGTAGTTCGGATCATTGACCAGATTGTGCACTTCCCAAGGGTCTTTTTCGGTGTCGTACAACTCTTCAACCGGCTTGGGTTCCCAAAAAGCAGATTGTGCCGGATTGCATTGGCCCTTTAAATAAGCTTGTTCCCAGGAGGGCATCGAAGGCGCTTTCCAAAGATAATTGATGTGTTGCCCATAAATGCGGTAGGGCATGTAGTTGCGGATGTAGCGAAACTGCTGATCGCGCACGGCACGACTCATGTCGTAGCGCTCGTCCATGCGCCCCCGAAACATATAGGCATACTCCGGGTCGGCTGTTTTTTGTTTTCCCAGAAAAGCTTTTCCCTGCATGTACTCCGGAATTGGAATGCCGGCAATGCTTAGCAGCGTTGGAGCCAAATCCACAAAACTGATGAGCCGGTCGATCTTTGCTCCGGGCTTTTTAGCCGGAAATAAGTGTTTGTATCGCTCCGGAATTCGAATGATAAAGGGGACATGCGTGCCCGATTCGTAGACAAAACGCTTGCTTCGGCCCAAAACTCCACCGTGGTCGCCAAAGTAAAAAACGATGGTGTTTTCAGCCAGCCCGGCTTCATCCAATGCCTGAAGTTGTTTTCCCACCCAGGCATCCATGTCTTCAACTTTGTCGTAATACTGGGCCCAATCATGACGCATCTCCGGTGTGTCCGGATGATAGGGCGGCAGCTTCACTTCATCGGGCTGGTGTCTCAGTTGCTCTGTAGGAATGGTTTTATGAATACTGCTCTCGTGGCTGATGTTGGTGTTGAAAACGGCAAAAAACGGCTGATCATTTTCGCGGTTCTTGTAGTGCGCCTCGCGGCTGCTTTCATCCCAGATGTCGTGGAGCTGGCCGGCAGCCATGTTGTAATCTTCCTTGTGGTTGTTGGTGCAGTAATACCCTTTTTCGCGGAGAAATTGCGGAAGGAAATGAATGAGCTCAGACTTTGGGTAGTAGCTGCGCATGTGCTGGTGCCCTCCCGAGTTGGCGTAAACTCCCGTGATGATTGTGTTGCGTGCCGGGGCACATACGGGCGCGTTGGCATAGGCATGGGTGTAGAGAAAGCCTTCCGATGCCAGTTGATCCAAATTAGGCGTGGTGGCAAATTCATCGCCATAGCAGCCGGCAAAGGGGCTGTTGTCCTCACTGGTCAGCCAGAGTATATTGGGAAGCTCGTCGGGCTGTTGATCGGCACAGGATGTTGCTGCCAGGCCTGTAAGCATGGTGAATCCAAGGAATAATGGTGTGGTTTTCATGGTTGGTTTGTTGGTTTAAGGTTGGTGTTGGTTCAGGCAATCAGCTCTATTCGGTTGCCTTCCGGATCAAGAACAACCGACTCGTAAAAGCCATCGCCTGTGGTGCGGGGCTCGCCGAGTATTGGGAAGCCATCCTGCCGGAGCTGCTCGGTGAGTTCGTCTACTTTTTGTTTGGAGCCAAGCTCAATGGCAAAATGGGTCAGTCCGCAGAATTGCTTTCGGGGATCATTTTTAGATTTTGGAATCCCCGGCATTTGCATCAACTCCATGGAGCAATCACCTCCGAAGGTGATGAAATAGGACTGGAAATCGCGCGAGTGATTAAAGTAGGCGTCGTTTGAACTGGCATCAAAGTAGTGGATATAAAAATTCCGCATTCCTTCCAAATTCATTGTCCAGATAGCAATGTGTGAAATTTTCATCATACAATATTTAGAGGGTTAATGGTTGTTCGTGGTTGTTCCACTCCCGGAAAAACTGTTCCAGGTAATGTTCCATAAACTGATGACGCTGCCGGGCCAGCTTTTGGCCGGTGGCGGTATTGATTCGATCTTTCAGCAACAGCAGCTTTTCGTAAAAATGATTGATGGTGGGGCCTGTGGATTGTTGATAGGCGTCAAACGAATCGTGGAGCACCGGTTGTTCCTCCGGATCGTAAATCAAACGGTTTTTATGGCCGCCGTAAGCAAAGGTGCGTGCAATACCGATGGCTCCCATGGCATCCAGCCGGTCAGCATCCTGAACCACCCGGGCTTCCAGTGAATCGGGGGTGGTGTCTACGCCAGCTCCTTTAAACGACACTTGATCGATTACCTGCTGAATGGTTTGCTGATCGTTGGGTGGAATGCCCAGCTGCTCCATCCATTTCCAGGCTTTTGCCTCGTTGGGTTGGCTTAATTTCCAGTCGTCCAGGTCATGCAGCAGAGCGGCCATTTCAACAATAAACACATTGGCCCCTTCCCGGCGGGCAATCCATTGGGCCAACTGCCATACCCGGTGAATGTGCCACCAGTCATGCCCCGAACCTTCGTGACTAAATTCTTGCTGAATGTAGCGGGCTGTTTTTTCTATCAGGTGTTCTTTTTTCATAGCTCGATCAAAGCTACGTATTTCTTTGGAGAAGTTGTTGGTTGAAGCGCTTGAATTCTGCGTGTAATGCACTGGTTTAAGGCAGTTATGAGAAAGTGATGCAAAGCATCGGCTTATTTTTTCATTTCTACAACATATATTTCCTGAGGCTTCGAAGCTGCTAAAACATGTTAAAAAGAGATAACATCTCATAGATTTGTTTATTTTTGCTGATCTTAACGATCTTTCTGTTGTTATAGAGGATGTTAAGTGCGAAAGAGTATATCATGAATAAGACTAGAAAATTGACCATGCCTGCCATGTTGCAGGCCAGCTTCGAGAAATTCGCCGAAAAAGACGCGCTTTGTTTTGTTGGCGAAGAGGCTAAAACATATCAGCAGCTTCAAACGGATGTTGAAGCTTTAGGAACTTATCTGAGAGGGCTTGGAGTGCAAAAAGGCTCTAAGGTGGCTATTTTAAGTGCGAACATGCCCAACTGGGGCGTGTCGTTTTTTGCGGTAGGAAGCATTGGTGCCATTGCTGTGCCGATTCTGCCGGACTTCAGTCCTTCTGAAATCCGAAACATTCTTCAGCATGCGGAAGCCGAAGTTATTTTTGTTTCGGAACAGCTTCTTTCCAAATTGGAGCCGGAAGAATACCCGCTTCTGAAGATTATTCAGATTGAAACACTGAAAGAGCTGAATGCCGAGGATTATCCGGCGATGGCCGTGGAAGCTCCGGCTGAATTTCAGTACGAAGAAGTAGAGGAGGAGGATTTACTCTCCATCATTTACACTTCGGGAACAACCGGTAAGTCGAAAGGGGTAATGTTGACGCATAAAAACATTATCTGGACCGGACAGCAAAGTAAATCCTTGCAATTCATAAATAGTACCGATCGGTTCTTGTCGGTGTTGCCGCTATCCCATACGTTTGAAAATACCTTGGGCCTGATTTTCCCGATTATGTATGGAGCTTCGGTGTATTACCTTTCGAAACCGCCTGTTGCTTCGGTATTGTTGCCTGCCTTGAAAAAGGTGAAGCCAACCATTATGCTGGTGGTTCCCCTCATTATTGAGAAAGTTTACCGGGGAAAAATTCTTCCACAGATTAACAGCAAGGCGGTAACCCGCTTTCTATATAAAATTCGCCCTTTCCAGATTTTGTTGAGTCGTATTGCCGGAAAAAAACTTTACGAAACCTTTGGTGGTGAATTGAAGTTCTTTGGTATTGGCGGCGCTAAACTGAATAATGAGGTTGAACGTTTTCTGATGGATGCTAAATTTCCATTGGCCATTGGCTATGGACTAACCGAAACGTCGCCACTTTTGGCAGGTGCGGTAGGTCAGAATGTTCGTTATCTATCCACTGGTATTCCAATGGAAGGTGTAAAGCTTCGCATTGGAAATGCGGATCCGGTAACCGGTGAAGGCGAAGTGCAGGCCAAAGGGGAGAATGTGATGAAAGGTTACTACAAGGAAGAGCAGCTGACCAAAGACGTATTTACCGAAGATGGCTGGTTTAAAACCGGCGATTTGGGACGCTTTGACAAATCCGGCTTCCTGTATATCCGCGGACGGATTAAGAACATGATTGTGGGAGCCAGTGGTGAAAATATTTATCCGGAAGAAATTGAATCGGTGATTAACCGGATGGAATATGTACTGGAATCGCTGGTGGTGGAGAAAAAAGGCCGCTTGGTGGCTATGGTTCACCTGAACATGGAGGAAATTGAGCAGCGGGTCAAGACCATGCGCTCCATGAAAGATGAAGCCGTGCATAAAATTAATGCCCGCGTTGATGAGATTTTGGGTGAAATTCAGCAAAAGGTGAATGATGAGGTGAATAAATTTTCGCGCATCCAGATGGTGGTTCTTCAGCCAGTGCCCTTTGAGAAAACACCCACCCAAAAAATTAAGCGTTTTCTTTACTACTAATTTCGTGTTGAATTAGAACTTCTAATAGAACAATACTACCATCCCCGGGCCTGTCGCCTGGGGATTTTTTTGTCTTGCCTGCCAGGGCAGACGTCTTGCTTTTACCAGCAAGGCATGTTTTGCAAAGCCGCGTCAGTAATGGTGGGTAATTTGTTGATCCAGAGGGCTCCCCGCGGGCCGCTGGCAAGCTTCTGTTCGCCAACATTGTGCTCCCAGCCATCGTCGGCAAGCTTTTGACGGCCAACATTTTGTTGCCAGCCATCGCCGAGAGGGTTTTGTTCGCAAACATTTTGCTGCCGGGCATCGCTGGCACCCTTTTGTTTCCAAACATTTTGCTGCCGGGCATCGCTGGCAAGCTTTTGTTTCCAAACATTTTGTTGCCAGGCATCGCTGGCAAGCTTTCGAACCGAAACAAAGGTATGCCGGGCATACCCCCCGCTGGCGCCGATTTGCAATCGGTGTCTTAACCGGATATTTTATTGTATTCCCCTGAGTAGCTGAAGATACAAATTATTCGGATTTTGTTGGATCTTAAGAACCGATTCACTCTTGTTTAGGTCCATGCAGTAATTTTATGGCTTTGTGATACTTCTGTGATAAACACATTCTACCTTTCACCTGTTCTTAGAAAAAAATGCCTATGGACAAAGCGTTAATCATTGAGGATGATCGGGATATCTCTGAACTTATTGCCATTCACCTTTCGGATATGAATATGGAGGTGGATAAAGCCTATGATGGGAAGGAGGGCCTGATGAAAGCCTTGAATAACCGTTACCGGTTTATTCTGCTGGATATCCGGCTGCCTTTGCTCGATGGCTTTGAAGTCTGTAAACGCTTGCGCATGGAAAAAGACAATACACCGGTGTTGATGATCACTTCCAAGTCCGAAGAAATTGATAAGGTATTGGGGCTGGAGATTGGCGCGGACGATTACATCTCGAAACCATTTGGTATTCGCGAACTGCTGGCCCGGGTGAAGGCTGTATTGCGCAGGGCAGAGCGTACCGCACAAAGTCGTGATGAAGAGCTGGAGTTGCGTTGCGATCAGCTGTATATTAATGTGGGGATGCGCATTGTTGAAGTCGGCGGAGAGCGTGTTGAGCTTTCGCCCAAAGAGTTTGATCTGTTGGTTCATCTGGCTTCGAATCCGGGGAAAACCTATTCGCGCATGCAGTTGCTCGACAAGGTGTGGGGCTATGAATTTGAGGGATTTGAGCATACGGTGAATTCACACATCAACCGCTTACGCTCCAAAATTGAAAAGGACATGAGCCAACCGGAGTACATTTTAACAACCTGGGGTGTTGGTTATAAATTCAGGGAGTCCTGAGCCAAAAAATGATGCTATGCAATTAGTTCGACCCAAAATAGTCAATCGTTTATACTTACAGGTTTCCGCCATTTTCCTGTTGGTGTTGTTCGTCTTTACCGCATTGGTACTCTACATCTCCGTGGAGTCGGCCCGTAAATACTCCATTGAAGTGAATCAGCGGCTGAACCGCGAGCTGGCGCAAAACACCCGCTCCATGATCGATCCTTTTTTGCAGGATGGCGTTATCAGCGAAGAGGGGGTGAAAGACATCATGCACTCCATGATGGTAATCAACCCGATCGTTGAGGTGTATTTGCTGAGTCCGCAAGGTAAAATATTACAGTACGTGGCTCCGGACAAGGTGGTTAAACTTGAGTCGGTCGATCTGGAACCTGTCAAAACCTTTCTGAATGATCCGGAACACAGCATTATTTATGGCGATGACCCACGGAATCCGGGAGAGTACAAAACCTTTTCGGCCACCCGCGTAATGAATGGCGATGAGCTGACCGGCTACATCTACATTGTTCTGGCCAGTCAGGAATATGTTTCGGCTTCCGAAGCGGTGTTGGGAAGCTATATTTTAGGGCTTTCCATTCGTTCGGTGATCATTATTCTGATTATTTCGGCTTTAGTCGGCTTGCTGGCCATTTGGTTGATTACTAAAAAGCTGAATCCGATAATTGAGGGGATTAATGAGTTTCGGGTTGGAAATTTGGGAAAGCGTATTGCCGTGAAAAGTGATGGCGAACTGGATCGGATTGGCTTGGTATTTAATGAGATGGCTGACACCATTGAGCGCAATATCCAAGAGTTGAAAGGCGTGGATAACCTCCGTCGGGAATTGATCAGCAACGTGTCGCATGATTTGCGAACGCCTGTAGCTTCTATTCAGGGCTATGCTGAAACCTTATTGCTGAAAAAGGATAAGATTGCTCCCGGAGAGCAGGAGAAATACCTGGAGGTAATTTTCAAAAGCTGTGGGCGGCTCAAAAAGCTGGTGGAAGATTTGTTCGAGCTGTCGAAGCTGCAGGCCCACCAGGTAAAACCACATACCGAGCCCTTTTCCATTGCTGAACTGGTTTACGACATTGCCAATAAATACCGGATCATCTCTCAAAAGAAAGGAATCAGCATCAATACGGTAATTGCCAAAGAACTGCCTTTGGTGGAGGCTGACGTTTCGATGATTGACCGGGTGCTGCAAAACCTGATTGACAATGCGGTGAAGTTCTGTAAGGAGGGAGATACCATCAACATTGAAATTGACACCCAAAATCCGGAGAAAGTGGAGGTTCGGGTGGCTGATTCCGGGCAGGGCATTAAACAAGAGGAACTGGAGCATGTGTTTCAACGCTACTACAAATCCAGAGAAGATGGGCAGAGTACCGGTTTGGGACTGGCCATCGTTCAAAAAATGGTTGAGCTGCACCATTCCAGCATTCGGGCCTATAGCCAGCTTGGCAAGGGAACCACTTTTGTGTTTGACCTTCCGGTAGCTCAAATTGCCTGAATGTATTCTAAAAAATGAACGTTTTGTGACCTTGCCGTGATAATTACTTAAGAGCTTTGTGGAGGCGACAGGATAAAAGATGATTGTAACGAATTGGGGGATAAACCCATTCTTTGGGATGAGTGGAAATTATCAGAACAATTAAAAAGGAGAAGGATGATGAAACGAATGATGTATTTCATGCTATTTAGCTGGATGACACTTGCTGGTTGTGCACAGACGCAAAGCCAGCAAGCAGGGGGAGACTCCCGCTATTTTCGCCCGCTGACTTCGGAAGAAAAGCGGGTTATTTTGCACAAAGGAACGGAACGTGCCTTTACGGGCAAGTACGATAAGTTTTACGAAGCAGGCACCTATGTCTGCAAGCGTTGTGGGGCCGAGCTGTACCATTCGTCCGATAAGTTTGATTCGGGTTGTGGCTGGCCCAGTTTTGATGATGAAGTTGAAGGAGCTGTGAATCGGGTGCCGGATGGCTTGCGTACCGAGATTACCTGTGCTTCCTGTGGTGCTCACCTGGGGCATGTTTTTCTGAATGAAGGATTCACGGCCAAGAATACCCGCCATTGTGTGAACTCCATTTCGCTGGAGTTCATTCCGGCCGGCACGCCTCGAAAGGCAGCAAGTGATACGGCCTATTTTGCCGGCGGTTGTTTCTGGGGCGTCGAATATTACCTGGAACAGGCACTGGGGGTAAAATCCGTGGAATCGGGGTATATGGGCGGCAGTAAAAAGAATCCTTCTTACCAGGAGGTGAGTTACCACAAAACCGGGCATGCCGAAGTGGTTCGTGTTATTTTCAATCCGAGCGAGACCGATTATGAAAGCCTGGCCCGGCTGTTTTTCGAAATACATGATCCAACACAGGTCAACCGTCAAGGGCCGGATGTGGGCGATCAGTACCGGTCTGAGATCTTTTACCGGACGGTGGAGCAAAAGGAAATTGCAGAGAAGTTGATCCGGATTTTGGAAAAGAAAGGGTACGATGTGGCCACGCGGTTAAGTCCGGCAGCCAGCTTTTGGCTGGCCGAGGATTACCATCAAAACTACTACGTCAACAAAGACGGAACGCCCTATTGCCATAAGCGGGTCCAACGATTTTAGAGTTCTACTGATCCCAAGCTCTTCTTTCCAGGATTTTTAAACCCACCATCGCTGTTTGGTTCACCAAAATGAATCGTTCAGCTTACAGAATGCCCAGGGCATGCATTGAACCAACCCCTTAATGCATGCTTTGGGCATGAAATCGTTACTGAAGTTTTATACTCTCGTGACCACCTTGTGATACTTAAGCAGGAACTTAGTAATCTGTTAATTTTAAAGTTTTTGGCTATGAAAGTATTACGAATGATTATGATTGCGGCACTGTTGACAGGCTTGTTTGTTCAGTGCCAGAAAGAAATGGAAGATGACCTGCCGGATGGCGATCTGAAAAAGGCCTCCTGGCTAAGCGGTACTTACACTGTCACCGTAGAGAATGTTGCGGTGGACTATCCTTTTTTTGAAGCCGGAGTTGTGCGTATTCCCGACGGAGAAAGTTCGGCAGGGCCGGCATTTCCCGGACACGCTTTTAGCTTCTCTTTTCATGCCGGTCCCAACCACAAGCTCTCCTTTGCAAGCATGTATGGCTTATCGAATGATGGTTTTTATGCTCCTGCCGAAGGCGGAATCAGCTTGTACGATTCAGGCGCTCCGGTAACCGGAGATATCACTTCGGAATTGCACCTGTGGGATGCCGGAACCCAGGTGAATCAAATGCCTGGCCCGGATAATCCGCACAGTGGAGCCGATGAAAATGGTGTGGTCAGGAAAATGAGCGATGTGGGCGATGGCTATGACTATGGTTCGGTGGCAACCAACCTGATGGCGAACTTGAGCTATGAGGGGAACAGCATGTTTCGTTTGACCATTCAAGTGCTGGAAGGAAGCACAACGGCTATTTCGCCCATTGCGTGGGTGGTTCATACGGATGGGAAAACGCCAATTTTTAAAGAAGGAGTGGCTGACGAAGGAAAAGGCCTGGAGCCTTTGGCTGAAATGGGGAATGCTGATCCGCTGGGACATTACCTGGCGTGGAACAGCGGTTATGTGTCGCCCGTTGCCCCGGTGCTTTGGGTGTTGCATGAAAAAAAGGACAAACCCATTTTCACCGAAAACACCCCAGACTATGGTGATGGATTGGAAACCCTTGCTGAAACCGGAAATCCGGAGCCTTTGTTCAATTCGTTGACGGCTGGCGGGTATGCTGCCGGATTTCAGGCTATGCGAACCGATGGTTCAAGCGGGCCGCTTTTCCCGGGGCAGAAATACATGTTCAGCATAGAAGGACATGTTGGGCAGTCGTTGAGCCTGGCAAGCATGCTTGGGGCATCCAACGATATCTTTTTCTCAACAGGGGATGAAGGCCTGAAACTCGATAATGGGGTGGCCGAAAAAGACCTGACCCATTATGTGAAGTTGTACGATGCCGGGACGGAGGTGAATGAATATCCCGGAACCCAAACTTCGGCCGATGTTGTAGAAGATGGAAAGGTGATGCTTCTGGATGATGGATTTAGCTATCCGGATGTCGATCAGCTTATTCGGGTAACGATTCAGAAAAATGAATGAGAATTGATAGACAACTACAAAGGGCGAAAGCCTGAAAACTCACTTTGAATGTACGATTCAGGGTGGGTTTTCGTTTTTATAGAAAAGCGTAAAGATGGCCTGGGGGAACCACAAAATTTCTGTATGATTTTTAATTTGTCGCTATCCCAAAAATAAAAGATTAAAATTGGTCAACCATTTATTCTATTTAACGTTTATTTATAGTTCAACAAAAATACTTATTGTAATTTTGAAGAGCCAAAAAAATAAAAACCAATTTCAAATAGAAAAAAGAAGGATTAACATGAAAACAAGAAATGTATTTGTGGCCTTGCTGCTTAGCGGGGCTATGTTAGTAAGCGGCTGTTCAAGCAGCCAGTGGGCAGCTCAGAATAACAAAACCAAAGGTGGCGTTCTGGGTGGAGCTGGTGGCGCATTAATTGGAGCCGGAATTGGAGCACTTGCCGGAAAAGGTAAGGGAGCTGCAATTGGTGCTGCTGTTGGGGGCGCCGTAGGTACTGGTGCCGGCATCCTGATTGGTAAAAAAATGGATAAGCAGCAGGCTGAGCTGGAGCAGATTGAAGGCGCACAGGTGGAAGCAGTAACAGATGCCAACAACCTGCAGGCAATTAAAGTAACGTTCGATAGTGGAATCCTTTTTGCTACCGGAAAAAGTAACTTGAGCACAGCTTCGAAAAATTCACTGGTTGATTTTGCCAATTCACTGAAGCAAACACCTGAAACCGATGTGACCATTTATGGACATACTGATAATACCGGATCACGAGCCATTAATGACAAAGTATCCAATGAACGGGCCGAGTCAGTTGCCAAATTTTTGATTGAGAATGGCATTGGCGGAGAGCGCTTAACCACGGAAGGAAAAGCTTACGACGAGCCGGTAGCTGATAACACAACAGCTGAAGGACGTGCTAAAAACCGTCGGGTGGAGATTTACATCACCGCTAACTCTACAATGATTCAGCAAGCCGAAGAAGGTACTTTAAACTAAAAATATTTTTGTACTGCAAAACAGGCTATTCCCCTCGTGGGAGTAGCCTGTTTTTTTTGCTTCTGACCAATGAGTCTTTGGGTAGTCTTCACTTTTGCGACGAACCATTTCGGTGTTTGCTACGTTCCAATTTTTGAACCAATAAATGAGAGACTTATGAAATTAGGCGCTTTTTCAATCAGTTTAAATGTGAAGGATCTGGAAATATCCAAAACGTTTTATCAAAAGCTGGGGTTTGATGTTTTTGCCGGCGATATTGAGCAAAACTACCTCATCCTTAAAAACGGCAATACCCTCATTGGCTTGTTCCAGGGCATGTTTGAACAAAATATACTCACCTTTAATCCGGGCTGGGATGAAGAAGCCAACAAGCTTGAATCGTTTGACGATGTGCGAAGCATTCAGAAGCACCTAAAGGACAGCAGTCTGGCTTTGATCCAGGAAATTCAGACGGCCAATACAACCGGCCCGGCAAGCATTGTTCTGATTGACCCCGATGGAAATCCGATCCTCATTGATCAGCACATTTGATTAACTGAATGGTATTTGGCTAAAAATATGGAAGCTTAGAGCCCACCGTTAACTTGATGGGAGATAGGCCCCAAAAAAAGGGATGTCATCTTTCCAATAAGATGACATCCCTTTTGCATTTCTCTTGACCGAGCCTCAGCCGGAGAGTCGATTAAGAGGACTGTTTTAGGCCATTTCTGCGTAATACTTGTAGAACAGTGGAATGGTTTGAATGCCTTTAAAAAACTGGTCCAAAGGAAAGTTTTCATTGGGCGAGTGAATGGCATCCGACTCCAGCCCGAATCCCATCAGAATGGATTTGATTCCCAAAATCTGTTCGAAAGTTGAGATGATGGGGATGGAACCACCACTTCGGTTAGGCACCGGACGACGGCCGAATACATCAAGGCAGGCTTGTTCGGCAGCGCGGTAGGCCGGCAGGTCAATGGGGCAAACATAGGCTTGTCCGCCATGCAAGGGGGTTACCTCTACCTTCACGGTTTTAGGGGCAATGCTTTCGAAATGTGCTTTGAACAGCTCGGCTATTTTTTCATGGTTTTGGTTGGGAACCAGACGGCTGCTGATTTTCGCAAAGGCTTTCGACGGAAGTACCGTTTTGGCACCTTCGCCCGTATAACCACCCCAAATACCACATACATCAAACGACGGACGGATACCGGTACGTTCGGTGGTCGTGAAGCCGCTTTCCCCGGCAATTTCATCAATATCCAGTGCCTTTTTATAGTCTTCCAGCTTGAACGGGATTTCAGCCATCAAGGCCCGCTCTTCAGCCGATACTTCCAAAACATCGTCGTAGAATCCGGGAATGGTTATGTGCCCGTTTTCGTCCGTCATTTGAGCAATCAGTTTTGACAATACGTTAATGGGATTGGCCACAGCACCGCCAAACATTCCCGAGTGCAGATCGCGGTTGGGGCCGGTAACTTCAACCTGCCAATAGGCCAGTCCGCGTAAACCGGTTGTAATCGTTGGTGTTTCCGGGTTAATCATGGTCGTATCCGATACCAAAATAACATCGGCTTTCAGCATTTCCTTGTGTTCTTCACACCATTTCCCCAGGTTGGGCGAACCGATTTCTTCTTCTCCTTCAATCATAAATTTGACGTTGCAGGGCAGCGTATCGGTTTTCACCATCAGTTCAAATGCTTTGGCTTGCATCATGGCTTGTCCTTTGTCATCGTCAGCGCCACGAGCCCAGATTTTACCATCGCGAATTTCCGGTTCAAACGGAGGTGATTTCCATAATTCCAGAGGCTCAACAGGCATTACATCCATGTGGCTGTACACCAAAACGGTTGGTTTGGACGGATCGATTATTTTTTCGGCATAAGTTACCGGGTTTCCTTCGGTTTCGAATACCTCGGCTTTGTCGGCACCACTGCTGAGCAACAATTCTTTCCAGTATTCGGCGGCTTTGTACATGTCGGCTTTGTGTTCCGACTGCGAGCTGATGGAGGGAATGCGGATCAGACCAAACAATTCCTGGATAAATCGATCTTTATGTTCTTCGATGTATTTTTCAATCTGGTTCATGCGTTTGTTGTTTTTTGTAATTTCTGAAGTTTATAAAAATAGGGCTTTATCGTGAGACTGAATAAGAGAAAACTCATGCATTTGAAATTTCAGTCTTGATGGTTGCCTGTGGCTGTGCCTGTTGAATAAAGTCAGCTTGCTGTAAAAGCTGGATGGTGACATCAGCAATGTTGTAAAGCAAGGTGAATTGCATTTGAACGGCATCTTGTTGCGATGATTTTATCCGCAGGCGAATTTGTTTCTGAATGCTTTGCAAATGGATCAGTTCTTTGTCCTTTTGCGCTGAAACATGGGCTTCCTGGAGAACTTTCAAAATTTCGTTGGCCAAAATGAGCTGTTCGCTGTTGGCGGGCTGCAGTTGTTCGCGGTGGGCTCCAAAGGCCGAAAGGTAGGACAACAGTGCGTGGTTGAGGTACGTGAGTGAAAATGCCTGCTCACGAAAGCGCTGCTGCTTCCGGGGTTCTACTTGCATGTTTTGCCAGGCCAGCACCAGGGCATTATCAGCCCGGTGGGCTTCGCGGCGCGCAATGCGGTAAGGCAGGTCGTCGTCTGCTTCCTGCTGCTGGTATTCCTGAATAATGGCTTGAAAATAAGCCGTGTTTTTCTGAATGGCTTCATTCAAAAGTGTGGGGAGCCGTTTGGATTGCCAATCGGGCCAAAGCAGGCGGACGGTGGCGTAGGCCAGGGCTGATCCGATAAGGGTATCAATTAGACGGGGAAGCATAAGGGCTACACCTTTGTTGGCAACCAGGTTAAAAACACTGAGCACAAAAATGGTGATGAAAATGACCGAAACAGCATAGCGTCTTCGTAACCAAAAGAAAAACAAAAAAGCCGCAGCTAAAAGCAGCAGCAGTTGTCCGGGCATGGTGGGTAGCAACTGAACAATCAGAACCCCGCCAACAACCCCGCTGATGGTCCCCAGGATGCGCTGGAAAAGTTTTCGCCGCGTTTCGCTGTAACTTGGCTGGCACACAAACAAGGAGGTTAGAATGATCCATTCGCCTTTGGCAACATTAAATCCTTCAGAAATGGCAAAGCCGATGAGAAAACATAAGCTGAGCCGGATGGCATGGCGCAAGCGGGGATGGTCCCAACTGAGCTGAGCTTTCAAGCGCTGCATGAGTGAGCGTTGATCTTTGGCCAGGCGCGGGCTTAGGGTGCCTGGCTGGTTTTCGCTAAGGTGAAGTAAAGATTGGTGCGAACGCGCTAAATTCCGAATAAGCAAAGCCAGCGGATGGGTGTCACTGGTTTTGTGTTTCTCCAGCTGGTCGGTTAAAACCTGAACCACCCAGCCCAGCGATACCGGGTGGCGGTAGGGAACGTTTGTAAGCAAACTTGTGGCAAATTGCCGGGTGGCTTGCGACAACTGGATCAGCGTTTGGCCAATGCCTTCGAGCAATTCCTGGTTGTGCGGATCGCGGCTTAGCACATCGTAGCGCTCGTGACTGGAAGCGGCTCGTTCGTGCAATCCCTGCAGAACAATAAAATAATGTAGGTAAGGTCTTAATGGCGCATGATCGGTTAAGGCATCGCCATAACTGTTCAGCACTTCCTTGCAGCGTTCCAGAGCATCTACCACCTGTACATTTTGCAACGCCAGCTGGTTGCGTATTTTTTCCTGATGTTTTTCATCGCTGGGGAAAAGTGCGGCCTTTTCATTTAGATATTCGGAGAGGGCCAGGTAACCGCGCGCCAGCTGCTCCTCAAGCAATCGCCAGGGATGATAATAAAGCAAGGCCAATGAAAACAGACCATAAAACAAGGCTCCTGCCGGAAGCAATAAGGGTTGCCAATACCAGGCCGGACTGATTTCGGTTCCCAACATGGCGTAAATTCCCACAAGCACAGCTCCAAAGGTAACTCCACGGTAGCGCTCACTGATTCCGCCAATCAACAGAAAGACGATGGTGGAAACGCCTAGCCCCAGCCCCAGTATGATAGGATAGGGACGGAGCAACTCCACTGCCAGACTCGATATCCCAAAACTAACCACTTTCAGGACCAGTGATTTGATCCGGCCTTTGGGGTGGTCATCGGTTTCGGAGAGGGCCCCTGCCAGTGCGCCCAGTGCCAGGGTTACCGCAATAAAGGAATGACCCAAAATAACGAGCGGCACTGCCAGTAAGGCGATGGCCAGGGTTGCTTTGCTGGCCAGCAACAGGTTGGGGTTACTCCAGAAAGCTTGGCGCAAAGGCTCGAGCCAGGCCGGAGTTTGAAATGCCTTTGCTTGCTTATTGTTTGGGTGCATATTAGCCCATTTGTTCATTGGCTGTTTTTTGTGATTTGTTTTCCATACAAAATTAACAAATAACTTGGTCATGCCCGGAAAACAAAAAGACACCAATCGGCAGGATTGATGTCTTTCATCTTTATGGGGTATTTTGTTATACCGAAGGCTTAAGCCAGGAGCTGTTTTCCTGATAGTCGACCACAACCAGATCGCTGGTTTGCAGGCTGAATGTACTCATGGCCTGTTGAATTTCCTGTTGCAGCATGTTTATGCCACCTTCAATCAGGTCGCTCCGGAATCCTTCATCGGCTAGTTTGTGCACCATGTCCATGGAAATGACCCGGCCAATAACAGCTCCGAGTTCCACTGCTTTTCGCTGTGGAAGCTGTAGGTTTAAATCAAAATTGAACAGGTCTTTTAGCTGGTCGGCCGAGCGGCTGGTCAGTTCAAATCCTTTCAGAAAATTAAACAGGTTTTTCTCTTTCAGGCGGCGCATTTGTTTTACAATGCCTTCGGAAATTTGCGCGTACAAAATATCGTTTGAGCCTTCAAAAATCTGGAACGGGCGGCTGTCAACAATGCCACGACCACCCAAATGACTGAGTTTATAGGCTTGTGCACCAACCAGCTGCGTAAGCGACTGTGCTGCCTGCTGCATCAAATCCGTCACAACCGATTTCACGGCATTGGCTTCAATTCCCATTCCGGTCAGGTCGTTTTCCACCCCGGCTCTTTTGGCACTGTTGGAACACATGGCTGAGCAAATGGTAAAGGAGGCTTGCAATTTGGAAAGGCGCTCCTGAACCTGATCATAGCTGAGCAGGCTTTTGCCGCCAACAAAACGTTGTTTGCAATGGCTGATGGCCTCGTCCATAATGCGGTGAATAAAGCCCATGGCCATGCCCGGAAACTGCATGCGCGACCGGTGCAACAGGTCAAGCATCATTTTAACTCCGGTTGAGTGCGGCTTCAGCTGGTGTGTTTTCGGAATTTTCACATCAATGTGATTTCGTCCGTAGGGAATTTGGTAAAGCCCCAGGTTATCGTAAAATTCTTCGACTTTTATGCCTTGATTGGGTTGAGTGACATCGCAAATGAAAAAGTCAATGTCGCGTTGTAAGTCACCATCGCTGTTTTTTCGGCGGGCGGTTAACAACCAAAAATCGGCCCAGCCCGTCAGGCCGGCCCAGTGCTTTTTCCCTTTGAGGTGAAATTGACCGTCGGCTTCCTGAAAATGAGTCTGCATGCTTAGCGCATCGCTCCCGAAATCGGGCTCTGTAATCATGAGCCCTCCCATGTTTTGCTTTTCCAGAAATCGTTTAAAAACAGGACCTTTGGCTTCTTCAAGGGCGTACTTCCCGACAGGTTGCAGAAACAGCGCCGAGTTAATTCCAAAGGTCAGCGAAAGTGCCAACGACTCGTAAGAGGCGGCTTCTAATAAGGCCAGATTTTCGTGCATCAATGCACCACGGCCTCCGTAGGCTTTCGGTATTCCGATGGAAAGCGGGTTGCATTCCATAATTTCGCGCAGCACAAAAGGCGGAAGTCCACGTTGCTGACTGTATTTTGAGATATCACCTCGTTGGTGATATACTTGCTTCATTTTTGTTTTAAGTTTCCCTAAAAATTGTTGGATAGATTCCTGGGGTGTTGGTTTATTCTCCTGAGAGATTTCTTCTTTCTCGATTAACTCATTCATTCTGTGTTCTTTTAAAAACAGGGCAATTGATCCCCGTAAAAGCAAAAAACACTTCGTATTCGAGATTGTTCTTTGGATGTGGTATTTAGAAAGACACTTATTATGTCTTCCAGGAGTTTAAAGACGGCCTGACTGATGCCTAGGAATAGGTCGAAAATAAACAGGAATCACTGGATTGGGCTGTTGCTTTGAATGTGATTGTGTGCTTGGTGAAACTGGTTGCGATACTGAACCGGTGAAAGCGAGGTGATTTTTTTAAAACACCGGTTGAAGTTGGATAGGTTGTTAAAACCACTTTCGAAGCAAATCTGGGAAACGCTTTGCGTGCCTTCGAGTAAGAGTTTACAGGCGTAGCCAATCCGCATTTCATTGACAAACTCAATGAATGATTTCCCCGTTTTCTCTTTAAAATAGCGGCAAAAGGCTGTGGTATTCATCCCGATATGGCTGGCTATTTGTTCCAGTTTAATTGCCTGTCGGTAGTTGGCATTTATAATGTGCATGATTTTGTCGAGCCGGCTGGTTGACCAGTTGTCCAGGTTGAGACGGTAGCTTTCGCTGGCAAGTAATTTATATTGCCTGGTTTTGGCCATTTTTCCAAGAATTTCCAAAAGGAGCAGGGTACGTTTGAGCCCTTTGGTGCTTAGCAGTTTTTTGAGCTTGGGGCCTAAGCGATTGGCAAGCTGTTTCTGAAAGCTTATGCCACGGGAAGCCCGGGAAAGAAGATCGCGTATGGGCAGAAATTCCGGGTAGTTTTCCAGCTGGTCTTTGAAAAAGGTGGCCGGAAAATGGATGACAATGGCATTGACATGATAGTGGGGATCGTTTTGAAAAAATACCTCATCGTTTTTCCAGAAGTGGGGTAGGTTGGGGCCCAGTAAGACTAAATCACCATCGTGAAAATCTTCAACATGGTCGGCAACGAAACGTTTGCCAAAGCTTTTTATAACATAAACCAACTCGTACTCGGTATGAAAATGCCATGGAAAGGTAAAGTGCGGAAAATCATCCCACTTGATGTTGAAAGAGTTTGTTCCTCTGAAACTTACCTGTTCATGCATGATTTTCATAGCTGCTGATTTTTAATAAAATTGTATTGGTTGGTGCTAATTTAATACAAATTTGAACTAAGAATATTAAATGTATAAGTTTTTCATTAAGTTTGGTAGACCTAAAGCCTATTCGTGTGGAAAAGAAATTTGACATGCAGGAACAGCTATTTGCTCAATCCCTGAAAAATGGAGAATTGCATGGATTTGAGTATTTCTTTTGGAGATATTCAAAGGTACTTTTTCACTTTGCTCATAACTTGCTTAAATCATCGTCGGAAGCTGAAGAGGTGGTTCAAAATGTATTTTTGAAAGTTTGGGAGCGAAGATCTCAACTAGACCCGCATCAACCTTTTCGTCCCTATTTATTCACCATTGCCCTGAATGATATCCGAAAATCCTTCCTTGAAAAAGCCCGGCAAAATCAGTTTAAATTAGAGTTGTATGAGTTTCTGGTGGAGCAAGCAGGAGAGGAGGGTGAAAACTATAATTTTTCGCGCTACCTAAAACTGCTGGACGAGGAGATTCATCGTCTTCCGGAAAAGCGAAAAGAAGTTTTTCTCTTGCTCAAAAAAGAAGGATTGACTGTTGCCGAAACGGCTGATTTTTTAGGCATTTCTCCGAAAACTGTGGAAAATCAGCTAACCCAGGCGATCAAGTCGATTCGCAATGCCTTTCACGAAAAAAAGGTTTTCAACCTGTACCTTTTTTCTTTACACCTCTTAAAGACCAGCCAGCCGCTGTTTATAGCCCGCAAAAAATAAATCGAAAAAAGAAGGATTTCCAATAGGGGGGTGCCATCGTTTTTGGATACTCTAGGTAGAGATAGATTGATTAAAAATGGTTGAAAAGGGAGATCGCTTATTGGAAAATTTTTGGGAAGACCGCTATTCGAAAGCCGAATATGAGGCTCTGGTGGATCAATTTAAGGATGACCACCAGCTTGAAAAGCTTCAAACAAATCTTGCCAAGTACTGGAATTTGGCTGATGGAAGCCAGGTGTCGGATGAAATGTATAAGAAGTTATGGGAACGGATAAAGCCGAAAATTGAGCTAGCAGAGGTGAAGGCTGAAAAAAGCCGGGTCGATCGGTTAACGAATACCTTTTATCGTATTGCAGCAATATTGGTTCTGCCACTGTTGCTTAGTTCGCTCTATTTTTTTGGAGCGTGGTGGGAGTTGTCAGGTAGTGAGACGGCGTATGCCGAAATCTATTGTCCTCCGGGAGTGCGTTCCCGCTTTCTTTTGCCGGATGGGACAACAGGCTGGTTGAATGGGGATTCTTACCTGACTTACCCGGTTCACTTTCTTCAGAACAGGTCGGTTGAGCTGAAGGGAGAGGCTTATTTTGATGTCCGGGAAGATAAACGTTCTCCTTTTCTGGTTAATGCCGGAGGTTTAGACGTAGAGGTGCTGGGCACGCAGTTCAATGTGATGGCATATGACGATTTTCATCGGGTTGAGGTTACCTTGGATGAAGGAGCGGTGCAGGTGCGCAAAGAGGGGACCAGTTTGAACGAAGTGTTGGCACCGAAGGAGCATTTGGTGATGGATACCCGTGAAAATCAGGTGTCCGTAAAGACGGTTCAGACCCACTATTTTACGAGTTGGAAGGATGGTTTCCTGGAGTTTCGGAATGTGCCCTTGCATGAAGTTGCCGCGAGGTTGGGGCGTTGGTACAACACCGACATTATTATTCAGGATGAAGCTTTAAAACAGATTCCCTACCGGGCAACATTTAAAGACGAATCGTTGGAGCGGGTATTGGCACTTTTGGCGCTTTCGGCTCCGATTAATTACGAAATTATTGAACCCAAGAAAAATACAGATGAAAGCTATGAAAAAAGAAAGGTAATCCTGAGCTATAAAAATTAAAAGAAAGAGGGATCGTGGTTCCAGCACAATCCCTCTGCAATTACTATTAATACTGATGTCTAACCAGTAAACATTTTGAATTTATGAAAAAAATCTCAACCGGCAAGACTACGCCTTGTAGTCTTAAAAAAATGTTACGAATTATGCGCCTGACCTTATTTGTTCTCTTGGTCTTTGTTTCACAAGTTTTTGCTACAGACCTCTATTCTCAACAAACCAAACTCAACTTATTAATGTCAGACACGCGAGTAGGAAACGTGCTTGACGAGATTGAAAATCAGTCTGAATTCTATTTTCTATTCAATCAAAGCTTGATTGATATGGATCGGACAGTAAGCCTCGCGTTGAAAAACAAAAGCATTACCGAAGTGCTTGATGCGGTGTTTGCCAAAACCGATGTGAAGTATGTGATTAGTGACCGGCAAATCATTTTAAATGTTGATGATAAACCTGATTTTATGGGAGCCAGTCAGCTCCGGAAAGTGAGCGGTCAGGTCACCGAAAATAATGGACAGCCTTTACCCGGGGTGACCGTTGTGGTGAAAAACTCAACTACCGGAACCATTACGGATGACAATGGAAATTACCAGCTGGATGTTCCTGAGGGAGCAGAAGTCTTACTGTTCACCTTCATTGGAATGCGAACCGTAGAAGAAACCATTAATAACCGGATGACAATTGATGTGGCTATGGAGCCCGATGTTGTTGGCTTGGAGGAAGTAATTGCCGTGGGGTATGCTTCACAGAAGAAAGCGAACATTGTTGGTTCGGTAACCTCAATAAGTGGGGAAAAAATTGCTTCTATTCCAGCTCCTGATATTAGTAACGCCATTTCTGGTCGGATGCCCGGGTCTGTTGTTATTCAGCAAAGTGGTGAGCCCGGACAGAATAGTGCCAAAATATTGGTTCGTGGTCGTACGACCTTAGGTGACGACAATGACGATCCTTCAATCACAGCTCCTTTGGTGGTTGTTGACGGAATTCCCGGACGTTCGCTGGGCGACATTGATCCGGTTGATATTGAAAGTATTTCGGTATTGAAAGATGCTTCGGCTGCGATCTATGGAGCAACAGCTGCCAACGGCGTTATTCTGGTAACCACCAAAAAAGGAAAGTCTGGAAAACCAACACTTAGTTACCAGTTTTATCAAGGGTTTATGACTCCTACCATATTGCCAGAAGTAACCAATGCTGGTGATTATGCCACGATGCTGAGCGAGTATCAGGACTACGAAGGAAAGCCAAGAACCTTTACTGATGAGGATATTGATCTGTTTTATAGCGGCCGAGATCCGTGGGAGCACCCCAATAGTGATTGGGTGGGTGATTTGATTGCTGATTGGACAACAACAAGCAAGCATAACATTAGTTTAGACGGAGGAAGCAATGGAATGTACTACTATGTTTCCTTTGGCTACAAGAATGAAGAAGCAATTTATGAGCAGGAATCAACAAACTATAAACAGTATAATCTGCGTGCCAAGTTAGAAATACCAATTACCGACTGGCTGAAAACATCAGTTGATTACGCCGGATTTTTGAATAATAAACTATATCCAACAAAAGGAGCCGGTGCCATTTATGGGCAGTCTACTCGTTTGGTTCCCACCCAGTGGTCATTCTGGCCAACTGGCGAACCCGGACCCGATATTGAATATGGGGATAACCCGGTAGTAACTTCTACCTTGGAAGGTGGATCTGACGATCAGAAATCATACATCAATCAAACAACGTTCGGTGTAACTGTTACTCCACCATTTATTAAGGGATTAACCTTGAGTGGAATGTATACCTATGACGTTACCAACTTATACCGGAAACGATTCCGCAAACCGTGGACACTTTATTTCCCTAAATGGGATACCGCTGTTCGTGACTCCGAAGGATTTATAACCAGCATGGAACTAACACCAACACTTCGCGGGTATTCTGCTCCAGAATTGGTGGAGGATTATGATCGGAGTATTCGCAAATTGACCAATATAAACTTTAATTATGCACGCGATTTTGGCGATCACTCTTTCAACCTTTTTGGTGCTTATGAAGAAGTTGATCAAAATTCAAACTACTTTGGTGCATTTCGTAAGTATTATATTTCTGAAGTTGTAAAAACGCTGGATGCAGGTGCTGATGCCGACCAGGATAACTGGGGAAGCATGGATATTTATGCCCGTAAATCCTTGATTGGACGTTTGAATTATAATTACAAAGGGAAGTACTTGCTGGAAGCGATTATTCGTCGCGACGGTTCCTTGAAGTTTCCACCGGACAGTCGATGGGGTAATTTCCCTGGTTTGCTGTTGGGTTGGAGAGCTTCTGAAGAAGATTTCTGGAAGTCCAGTTTAGGCTTTATCAACTACTTTAAGTTAAGAGGTTCGTATGGAAAAATGGGGATGGACCCCGGAGATCCGTTCCAGTTTATGAATAAATACATACTAGCCAGTGGTTTAACGCTGGGAACAGATAAGGTTGTTGAAACGGTTGTTCGCCAGGAAGGTGTGGCGAACCCCTTTATTACCTGGGAAAAGCAAACAACATACAACCTTGGGTTTGAATCTCAATTGCTGGAGAATATGTTCTCGTTAAATGCTGATTTTTTCTACAGTAAACGTTCGGATATTTTGGCATCGCGTGATGCGTCGGTTCCGGATTTTACCGGTTTAGCATTACCCGACGAAAACATTGCAGAGGTGGATAACCGGGGATTCGAAATTGAAGCAGGCTACCATAAAACGATTAATCGCGATTTAAGGTTTGACCTTGGAGGTAATATTGCTTATAACCATAACGAAGTGGTGTTTATGGATGAGCCTGAAAGAGCTCAGCCTTGGCAACAACGCACGGGACATCCTTTTGGAGCGACTTTACTTTACAATGCTATTGGTATTTTTGCCGACCAGGCTGCTGTTGATTCTTATCCGAGCTGGCCGGGGGCTAAGCCGGGTGATGTCATCTTTGAAGATGTTAGTGGGGATGGAAAAATTACCGGTGATGATCGTATTTTGTTGGACAAAACAGATGCACCTGAACTGTTCTATGGAATATCCTTGGATGTGAATTATAAGAACTGGTCTCTTTCGATGTTGGCTCAAGGGCAGGGAACTTATTACCGGATGAATATTGCTGATGGTCGTCGCGGGGAAGCCGGAAATTATTTCCAGTGGAGTTTTGATAACCGTTGGACCACAGAAAATATTCACACCGATGTGGCAAGAGCCTATAACCGCGATGACTTGTATTGGGCATTTGATGTCAATAACAGTACTTATCATTACGACAATATGGCGTATTGCCGTTTGAAGAATGCGATACTCACCTATCATATTCCGAATCGGTTGTTTGGCAACAGCGGTATTTCACGGGCAAGCGTCTATTTTGCAGGAAACAACTTATTCCTGATTTATGCAGCACAGAAGAATTTCGATCCTGAAATTGGAGCTCCTATGACCTATCCAGCAGTGAAAACCTTTGCAATTGGAGCAAGAGTTACATTTTAATCATTTTATGAATTTTGAAAAAAGAAGAATATGAAAAAGATATTAGGATATTCAATGATGATGCTGGCGCTCCTTCTTGCGACAACATCATGCGATGATGTTCTCGACCAAAAAGCTGTTGATGCATTTAATGAAGAGTCTGTTTTTGAAGATATCAACCTGGCTAAGGCTTATTTGGGAAGGTGCTATGATTTTATTGGAGCCGATAATAATCAGGTATTAGGATTACGCGAAGACTTGCTTGCCGGAGCTACTGATGAAGTATTATGTATTCACCGTCCGGGAAGCTATCCTTCGGTAAAGGGTATTATGACGCCGGATCATTTGGGTCACTTTGGAAGCTGGCGCTTCAACTGGACTACCTGGGCCTTGTATGGCAGTGTGAAAAATGTGAACGTGTTTTTGGCCAATGTTGACAATGTACCCGTTGAAACGAGTAACGATGAAGAGCTGATTAGTCGTATGAAGGGAGAAGCTTATTTTATTCGGGCTTTTAACTATGCCAACTTAATGCGCTCGTATGGCGGCGTGGTGTTGATTGAGACCCCCTATGAACTGGGTGAAGATTTCTCAACGGCTCAACGTGCTTCCATTGATGAAACCCTGGATTTCATCTTGTCCGATTGTGATGATGCAATTGCTCTGTTGCCAGAAAAAGATGGGATTGAGCAAGGACGTGCAACCAAAGGTGCCGCAGCTGCTTTAAAATCAAGAATATTAAGCTGGAGCACAGGTGAATTGATGAATGGTGGCTATGAGGCTTCCAATGGACTGGTATCTTTTCAAACAGGATCGCGAACTGAAAGGTTAGAAGCTGCAAAGGCTGCAGCCAAAGCCGTTATGGATGGAACCTATGGAGATTATGCTCTGACCGGAACAACCGATGATCCTCCGGCTAACATGAGCGAAGAAGAGGTTATGGCCTATGCGGAGAATTTCTTTAGCATTTTCACTCAAAAAGGAGAGTGGGACAATGAAGCAATATGGGGAGTTCAGCATTTGCAATCACAGGGAAATACCACAACCCAAAATCGGTGGTGGGGCCCCAACGGCTACCATAACTGGGGAAATAACGGTCCGAATGAGCCTGTTGTCAGAAAGTTTGAAATGGCTGACGGAACTCCATTTGTTTGGGATAAATATAATCCGGGAGATGACTTTATTCGCGAAGCCACTGCTGCTGAGTTGGAAGCCGATCCGGAAATTAATCCTTATGTCGGTCGCGAGCCCCGTTTTTATGCTACCGTTTTATTTGATGGTGCCAAGTGGATGGATCGTCCCAGTGATGGCGCCGGAATTGATCCGGAAGGCCGTGTTCAGACCGGGTATTATATTGCTGCTGGTGATACTACTGCAGGACTCGACACTCGTCAGAGTTTTATCGAGAGCTGGAACGGAACAAAAAATGGGTACTATCTTAAAAAATATCAGGATCCGGCTACTGTTGGTCAGCACTTTAATAACCAGAATGCTTGGATTGAACTCAGGTATGCCGAGGTGGTAATGGATTATGCCGAAGCGTGCATTGAGTTGGGCGGAAGTGATCTGCAGGCTGGATTGGATGCTTTGAATATGGTTCGTAACCGCGCTGGCTTGCCCGATCGAGTGACAACTGATCAGGATCAGGCCCGGGAGTGGTATCGTAAAGAGCGACAGTTGGAGTTCTTTGGTGAAGGAGACCGTTGGTACATGATGCGTAAATGGATGATTGCTGATGAGGTAATCGAGGATGTTTACCTGATGAAAATTTATCACTATGCTGACGGCAGTAAGCGTTGGTTTTATGATACGGCTAAAAGCGTTGATGACCGCGCGTGGGATGATTCAAACTATTGGTTGCCGATCTCACGGACGGAAATTAATAAAGCGCCTCAGCTTCAGCAAAATCCAGGATATAACTAATCGATAGAAGCAAGTTAAAAACACAAGGCAGACCGTGATTGGCTTGCCTTGTGTAAAATGGTTGGTTTTAGGCTAATCCCAGCCAATCATTTTGCAGTTTTTATTTCTTGAAAAATCTACACTATTCAATTGTATAACTATTTGTAAATAAATGCTATGATTAGATTCAAGCTTTCATTAATGATGCTCCTTCAATACATGATGTATGCTGTTTGGTGGGTTCCACTGGCAGCTTATTTAACTAACCTTGAAGTAAGCAGCACACAGAAAGCCTTCATCTTAAGTTCTATGGCGATAGGATGTATTGCTTCTCCATTGATTGGGATGGTTGCCGATCGATATTTTTCCAGCCAGCGCGTACTTTCGGTACTCAATATGATTAATGCTGTAATGTTGTTAGGCGCAGGCTTAACCCAAAATCCGGATATCTTATTCCTTTGCCTCTTGGTTGCCATGTTGGGGTATATGCCTTCCTGGAGTCTGACTAGTACCATTTCAATGGTTCATCTCTCCTCCGAACAGTTTCCGAAAGTTCGGGTTTTTGGTTCAATTGGCTGGGTTGCTTCCGGGCTGTTCAGTTTGTTCTTTGTCCATTTCATGCATCTGGATTTTGATGGAACTAATATTCCTTTCTTTTGTGGAGCAGGGGTCAGCTTGATTGCTGCAATCTTTAACCTGGCTTTACCCGATACTCCTCCTTTGGGCAAAGGCAGTAAGAGTACGATTGCCGATGCTTTTGGACTGGGAACTTTACAGCTGCTGAAAGACCCTAATTTCGCTGTTTTCATCCTGTTTTCGTTTCTTTCCATGATTCCGTTTGCCATGTACTATTCTTTTTTTTCAGAGTTTCTGCTGAATATGAATACCCGTTATATTTCGGTAACCATGAACTGGGGAGTGCTTGCTGAAATGGGCTTTTTATTGCTGGTGCCTTTGGCCATCAAAAAGTCAGGACTTCGAAAAGTGATGATTTTTGGGTTGGTAGCTTTAGTCATTCGTTACCTCTCGTTTTATGCGGGCGGCCTGATTAGTCAAACCTGGATGTATTACATCGGGATCTTGATTCATGGACTGATATTCGGCTTTTTTCATGTTGGAGGACAAATCTATATCGATAAAAAAGCGCCCAAAGAATTGAGGGCTCAGGCTCAGGGGTTTATCTTTTTGATGACCTATGGGCTTGGTCTGTTACTGGGCAATTTAATCTGTGCCTGGATCATAAGCTATCATCAGCATACCAGTGGCTATAATTGGGAGGCGATATGGGGAATAACAACCCTAATGTCACTGGGAGTACTGTTTCTTTTTACCCTGTTTTTCAAAGATCGGTCGGTGCAGACAGATTAACTGGAAAACAGAGTTGTCTGAATTTTTAACAATGAAACCTAAATTTAAAAAACCATAAAATGACAGAAAAATCGAATTTCTCAAGACGTAAATTTTTAACCAATGCCGCCGCGCTAGGCGCTGTAGGTGTGATAGGAGCGAATGCACTGGTATCGTGTTCCGAAAAGAAGAAAACGGTTGAACTGAACTTACCTCCTTTGCTTGATCAGGCGCCGGATGGCAAACCCCTTAAAGCCGGCGTGATTGGCTGTGGTGGCCGTGGCTCGGGTGCTGCACTCGACTTCTTAAATGCCGGTCCTAACCTGGTGATTCATGCTTTGGGTGATGTTTTCCAGGATCGGATTGACGACTGCCGGAATAAACTGAAAAACCAGGCCAACAACGAAGTGGCCGACGAAAATATATTTGTAGGATTTGACGCTTTTGAAAAAGTGATTGACTCGGGCGTTGACGTGGTGATTCTGGCTACGCCTCCTCATTTCCGTCCGGAGCATTTTGCGGCCGCTGTGCAGGCACGCAAGCATGTTTTCATGGAAAAACCAGTGGCTGTTGACCCAACGGGTATTCGTTCGGTAATGGCTACGGCCAAGAAAGCCGAATCACTGGGATTGAAAATTGTCACCGGAACGCAGCGCCGTCACCAACGCGATTACATTGAAGTGTACAAGCAGATTGCCAATGGAGCGATTGGCGACATTGTGAGCGCGAACTGTTACTGGAACCAGTCGAAACTGTGGCACCGTAACCCGAATGCCGACTGGAGCGAAATGGAGTTCATGATCCGCGACTGGGTAAACTGGCTGTGGCTGTCGGGCGACCACATTGTGGAGCAGCACATTCACAACATCGATGTAATTAACTGGTTTACGGGTAAGCACCCGACGAAAGCGGTTGGTTTCGGCTCGCGCCAACGTCGTGTAACCGGCGATCAGTATGATAATTTCAGCATTGACTTTACCTACGACGATGGGATGCATACCCACAGTATGTGTCGCCAGATTAATGGGTGTACGAACAATGTTTCGGAGTTTGTTATGGGAAGCAATGGCTCATCAAACTGCCGCAACACGATTTGGGATGCCAAAGGAACAGAGTTGTACTCGTATGCTTATCCAACCGAGGAAAGTGGCGAGCGCATGATCAGTCCTTACGTTCAGGAGCACATTGATTTGGTTACGTGTATCCGGGAGAATATTCCGGTGAATGAGGCCGAGCAAACAGCCATCACAAACATGTGTGCCATCATGGGACGTATGTCAGCTTATACGGGTAAGGAAGTTACTTTTGAAGAGCTGATGAACTCAGACATCAAACTGGGTCCTGATACGTACATCATGGGTGATGTGGGTATTGTTGAAACAGCCCAGGTGCCTGTTCCCGGCGAAGCTGCCGTTTAAGTGATTCGATTAATTAAGAGTTAATGAATAATCAATATTTTTTCCTTTTCCGAAACTGATCATTCATACCACAACTTAATTCACCTGACAACCAATGGAGGCCTGCTCAAAACGAGCAGGCCTTTTTCGTTTTATCTGAAAAGATTTCTAGCTTGCCTAACCACTCCAAGATAGAGATAGGTATTTACAGATAGAATTATTCTGCAATAATAATACAGGTAAGTGCAATAATAGTACTGGCCGGACCTGTTTGCTTAAGCTATTTTTACATGACTGAACTTTGTAACTTGAAGGCTATGCGTTTAAAACTTTTACTCATTTGTGGTTTGCTTTTAGCAGCCATGTTGGTCAGGTCCCAGCAGGAATTTCGGTTTCATGTTTTGGCAGGCGACTACGATCGATTCAATTGTCCGGTGAGTGTTGATCTTTCATCGGCTAAGCTGGAGTTGAATAACCATCATTTTCAGCTTTTTCGATTGGATGGCAAGAATGAGATTCCGGTGCCAAGCCAGTTGGAGTCCGAGAAAAGCGACAGACTGTGGTTTGTGTTGAATGATAAGCTCCTCAAAGGCAAAAGCCGGGAGTATATTTATAAAGCTACTGAAGAGGTGGCTACGGATTCCAAAATTCTACTGAAGAAAAATCAGAAGGGGCTAAAACTGATCTTCAATGAAAAGCCTATTCTAAACTACCAATATGCCGAAGTCTATCCGCCCGAAGGGGTGAACCCGCTGTTTAAGCGCTCCGGTTTTATACATCCTCTCTGGTCGCCGGGCGGCGAAGAATTAACGCGTATTCAGGCGCCGGATCATTATCATCACTATGGCATTTGGGGCCCCTGGACCAAAACACATATCAACGGACGTGAAGTCGATTTCTGGAACCTTCTGAAAGGGCAGGGAACAGTTCGGTTTGCTGATTTTATTTCAGAAGTAGAAGGAGCTGTTTTTAGCGGATTTAGCGCGCTGCAACAACACATTGATTTTGGATCCAAAGGAGCCGATCAGGTGGCGCTGAATGAAATGCTGGATGTAACTGCCTGGAATATTGATCCCAAAGGAGAAGTGTGGTTGATTGATTACACTAGTCGTTTAAATAGTCCGTTGGATTCGGGCATACTGCTCGATGCATACCGCTACGGTGGAGGAATTGGCTTTCGTGCTACCGAAAAATGGACCAGGGAAAACAGCTCGGTACTGACTTCGGAGGGGAATGACCGACTGACGGCAGACGGAACCAAAGCGCGCTGGTGCATTGTGGAAGGGGAAGCTGCTTCGGGTAGAAGTGGCATTTTATTTATGAGCCATCCTTCTAACCGGGAATACCCGGAACCCATGCGTGTTTGGCCGGTTGATGCCAACGGTGGAAGAGGTGATGTTTATTTTCAGTTTTGTCCCATACGGCACAATGCCTGGAAAATTGAACGGGGAACAAATTACTCACAAAAGTACCGAATGTTGATTTTTGATGGAGAACTTAGCCGGGAAAAAGCGGAGCGTTATTGGCAGGCATTTGCCTATCCTCCCCAAATTGAGGTTAAGAACTAGCTTGGTTTCATGAAATGTAAGAATTGTATAAAACAGATAAATCATGCCTAAACAAATTTTGATTAGTATTTTATTCATTTTCTCAATTATGCTTGCCAGTGCGCAGCAAAAAGAATTTGAATGTGACAAAGAGTGGATTCAACAGATTATCAAGTTGGCCCCGGATCAGGCCGAGGTTCAGCCGGTTAAAAAACGAAAAGTGCTTGTTTTTAGTTTATTTACGGGCTTCAATCACTGGGTTATTCCGCATACCAATGCCGTGATAAAAGTGCTGGGAGAAAAGTCCGGAGCCTTTGAGGTGGAGATTAGCAACGACATTTTCAAGTTTGAAAAGAAAAGCCTGAAACAATATGATGCCGTGGTTTTAAACAATAATTGCTCGGTTGGCCCACGAAGAGATTTATTTATGGATGTGCTGGATCAGGACGAAACCTTGACTGCCGAGGAAAGGACTGCAAAAGCGGCCGAGCTGGAAGAAAACCTGATTAAGTACGTGGAAAAAGGAGGTGGTCTGATGGTGGTGCATGGCGCCATTGTCATGCAAAATAACTCGATGGCGTTTAGTGAAATGGTGGGGGGAAGTTTCGATTATCATCCCGCCCAGCAGGAGCTTACCTTGGAGTTGGCCGAGCCCAATCATCCGTTGGTTAAGGCTTTTGACGGCAAAGGCTTTGTGCATGTTGATGAACCATATCTTTTTAACAAAGCCTATGCGAAAAAGAATTTTCGCCCCTTGCTTTATATGGACAGTTCAAAGCTGACCAAGAAAAAGAAACCTATTGATGAGCAGATTAAATACGTGTCATGGATTAAAAGACATGGAAAAGGACGCGTGTTTTATGTGTCGCCTTCGCACAATGCACAGAGCTTTGAGGATAGCCGATTGCTGAAGTTTTACCTGGATGGTGCGCAATATGTATTAGGCGATCTGAAATGCGACGACTCACCTGCAAATCTTTAAAACGATTATTTAACCTACAAAACAATAAACTTATGAAACGACGTCATTTCCTGAAAAATACGGTGGCCGGAGCAGCTGGCACCATCATTCTTCCTACCATTATTCCTTCTTCGGTATTGGGGAAAAATGCGCCAAGCAACAAAATCAATATTGCTCAAATCGGTTGTGGCCGTATTGCCCGAAGCCATGATTTGGCTGAAACTATGAAGTACGATATTGCCCGCGTAGTTGCGGTGTGTGATGTTGACCGAAATCGGATGGCGGATGGCAAGCAACTAGTCGAGGAGTTTTACAACAAGAAGTTGGGCGAGAAGTACATGGATGTGAAGATGTATGAAGATTACCGGGAATTACTTTTAAATAAGGACATCGATGCGGTCATGATTAGTACACCGGATCACTGGCATTCGCAACCAGCCATTGAAGCCGCCCTGGCCGGCAAGGATATTTACCTGCAAAAGCCAACCTCTTTAACGGTTGAAGAAGGCCGCCAACTGAGTGATATCGTTCATCGGCAGGGCGTGATTTTGCAGGTTGGAACACAGCAGCGTTCGTCACCCCAGTTTCGCATTGCTGCCGAGTTGGTTCGCAACGGCCGTATTGGGAAATTGCATACGGTAAAAGTTGGTTTGCCGGGCGATCCCTCCGGACCTGAAGCTGCTGAAATGCCTGTACCTGAAGGATTGAATTACGACATGTGGCTCGGGTCGACCCCGGAGGTGCCCTACACCGAAATTGGCGTCCACCCGCAGAAAGGCTATGGACGTCCGGGCTGGTTACGCGTGGAACAATATGGAGCAGGAATGATTACCGGATGGGGACAACACCATTTTGACTCGGCAGCCTGGGGGATGGATACCGAATATACCGGCCCTGTTTCTGTTGAGGCAGTGGCTGAATTCCCGAAATCAGGTTTGTGGAATGTACATGGCGATTTTATGGTGAAAGCCGAATATGCCAATGGCATTACCATGTATACTTCCGGAGGATATACCAACGGAATTCGTTATGAAGGAACCGATGGCTGGATTTTCGTTTCGCGCGGAAGCTATGTGGCTTCGGCCAGTGATCCGGTGGATAAAGAAAAGAGTGCCAAGGCGCTGGATGCCAGTGATCGTAAGATTCTGGAGTCGAAAATAGGTGAAGATGAAATTCATTTGTACCGAAGCAATGAGCAACACGGCAATTGGCTGGATTGTATTCAAAGCCGTCAGGAGCCCATCTCACCGGTTGAAATCGGACACCGCGCCTGTACGGTATGTCTGGTAAGCCATATTGCCATGAAACTGGGACGAAAGCTGCACTGGGATCCGACAGCAGAGCGGTTCAGAAACGACGATGAAGCCAACGCATACCTTCGTCGTCCGCAGCGTTTCCCCTACGGAACCAATTATGTGCTGAAGTAAATTCAGGACATTAATACGAGATTAAAAAAAGCGTTAAGAACCTGGTTTGTCTGCTTTGGCGTATTCAATCGAATTTTTATCGGAGAAGAGAAGGGGAGGATGTGCTGCGGCAGGGAAACCATTGTTCTTAATTAAAAAAAACAACCTTAAAACAACGTGTGTATGCTTAGCCTGCTTTGGATAGTGGGAGGAGCATCATTTAATCAGATGAAATGAAAAAGGCCTTTGAAGTAGAGAATCCCGATTTTGACCTGAGTCCGCATACGGGGATGACCAGGAAACATTACATTGAGCTGGCAAAGTACTTGCTGGAACGTGCGTTTAAGCACATCGACTCCATTGATACGCCACTCACTTTTCCCATTGTTCCGGGAAAAACCTATCCGCAGCCCAATGCCCCCGATTGGCGCTACCGCTCGGCTGAGTTCGAGGCATTGGAACGGACCTTTACCCTGGCCGGACCACTCATTCATGTTGATCCGGAAACCACCATAAATGGTATCAACCTGCGCGATTATTACTGCCGGCAGCTATACAATACCTTTACTCCGGGACATGCCAATTCGTTGCCTTTACCCGAAGATTTACCCGATTCAAATTACCAGTTTACCTGCGAATTTGGCGGTTTGTTTAAGACCTTGCTGCTAATGCCCGATACCATTTGGTCGCAGTTTCCCGAAGCGCAAAAGAATGAGATGGTTGTTACCATTTCAAAATGGGCCCACCACCGCACCACTCAAAACAACTGGCGAATATTCAACATTGTTACCCTTTCATTTCTGAAAAAATACGGTTATGAAATTGATGATGAACTGCTCAAGAGTCATTTGCTGTGGGTAGCTTCTTACCACTCGGGAGATGGCTGGTACCTCGAGCAAACCTACAACTACTACTCCATCAGTCTGTTCATTGTTTATACTACCATCTGGAACCGAACATTTGGGGATGAGTATTATCCGGAGATTGCTGAGATAATTGAAAAATCGGCTCAGAAGTTGATGGAATCACTTACCGGATTTTTTGGGCGCGACGGATACATCAACATGTGGTCACGAAGTATTTGTTACCGCACCTGGGTGTCGGGCGCCTTTCCGGTAGCATTTATGCTGAAAGAAAAAACGCAGCTGGATGGCGGATGGGCCAGAAGATTGTGCTCAGGTTCTTTGTTGCAGTTTGTAACCCGCGAAGAATTTTTCTGCAACGACATTCCAAGTCTCGGGTTTTATGGACAAAAGGAATACATGGTTCAAAATTACAGTTGCGCAGGCAGCCCTTTTCTGATGTTTTTGCCATTCATTTGCCTGGCGTTGCCTGAGGATTCTCCTTTCTGGACCACCCGTGAAAATGAAGGTATGTGGGAAACTCTGGGCAAGCAATCGCTTCGTACCATTTTGGATAGCCCCGGGTTGGTTCTGGTTAACCATGGAAAAACAGGCACCTCTGAAATTGTGCCCGGAAAAGTTTATTACGATGACCCGAACTATTCGAAGCTGGTTTACAACACGCATTTCCCTTGGGAAGATCACAATCCGCAAGGCGGAACCGCCATGGAATACTGTTATCGCAGCCATGATCCGCGTGATGTGCGGGGCGACGATGTGAACTTCTACCTTACGGGATTAACGGTTGATAATGACTCGGAGAAAAACCGCTCGTATACCATTTCTCAGAGTATGTTGTACAATGGCGTACGCAAGGGCGTGCTGTACCGGCAGGCGATTATGCGTAAGCCGCCCAACAACGGCGTTGGCTATATGATCGATTTGGCTGATATTACGATTCCCGGTGGGGTGATTCGGGTTGATCGTTCGCGTCTGGCCTTTGAATATGAACTGACTCTTGGGCACTTTGGACTGCCTCATCTGAATGGGGGAAAGGCAGTGGTAAATCAGTTTGAATCGAAGGACAAGCAGGTTATAACAGCAGCTATTCCGGGGCGGCAACTTGCATTGATTGCCTATCGTGGATGGGATAAACTGGAGCATCTGGTTCATGAAAACCGAAACGCTGAGGCGGATGAAAGTACTGTGATTTATGCCCGTAAAAAACGGATGGCCAAAAATCCGGCCATGGAATTGATGATTACCGTAATGCTGCATAAAATGGATGATGGTGCATGGACGGAAGAAGAGTTGTCTCCAATTAAGGATATAAAAATTAAGGATATTACTGAAAACTACTCAGCCTTGGGGGCAACAATAAGCTTGCATAGCGGGGAAACCTACGAAATCGATTTTAAAGATATTGACGGAAAAAGAACCTGTTAAGGGTTCCTAACTGCTGTTGGTTGGCGGAAAATCTTATTTTTGTGGTGCAAACGAACTAAATCATTTAGAATTATTTAGCAAAATGAAAAATCAATCTTATACTTTTATGTTGTTATCGGTCGTACTTTTCGCAGCATGCTCGGGCGGAGGGCAAAAGAAAGCGACCTCGGAAGAACCAAAGTCTGCCTTCACAGGAGCTAAAGGCGAAGTTAAAATTATGACCTTGGATCCCGGGCACTTTCATGCGGCTCTGGTTCAGAAAGAAATGTATGAGCAGGTCGACCCAACGGTTTATGTTTATGCTCCTGAAGGAGAAGATGTGCAGGATCATCTGAACCGAATTGAAGGATTTAACACACGTGCCGAAAATCCCACCAACTGGGTTGAAAAAGTATACACCGGTGATGATTACCTGGAGCGAATGCTGACTGAAAAGCCAGGAAACGTCATGATGGTTTCGGGCAATAATGCCAAGAAAATAGATTACATCAAAGCAGCGGCCGATGCCGGAATTAACATCTATGCTGATAAACCGATGGCCATCAATTCAGAAGGTTTTGCCTTACTGGAAGAGGCTTTTAAAGCTGCCGAAGCCAATGGCGTGTTGCTGTATGATATCATGACTGAACGGTATGAGATTACGACCATTATTCAGCGTGAATTATCTAAAATTCCGGAAGTGTTTGGACAATTGCAGGACGGAACGGCCGAGGAGCCGGCGATTACCAAGGAAAGTGTACACCATATTTTCAAGTATGTAGCTGGAAATCCGATCAAGCGTCCTGACTGGTTTTTTGACACCGAGCAACAAGGTGAAGGAATGGTGGATGTGACCACCCACCTGGTGGACATGATTCAGTGGGAAGCTTTTCCGGAGCAAATCCTTCAGAAGTCTGATGTGGAAATGGTGAATGCCAGCCGCTGGACGACAGGATTGACTCTGGATCAGTTTCAGAAAGTTACGCAGAAAGATGCCTTCCCTGATTTTCTTCAGAAAGATGTGGTGGATGGAAAATTGCAGGTTTATACCAATGGAGAATTTACGTATAAGCTGAAAGGCAAATACGCCAAAGTATCGGTTATTTGGAACTTTCAGGCTCCTGAAGGAACTGGTGATACCCATTATAGTATTATGCGCGGTTCGTTGTGTGATGTCATTATCAAACAAGGAGCTGAACAGAATTACAAACCAACCGTGTACATTCAGGCAGAAATTGATGAAGGCCTTGAAACTTTTGAGGGCGGTTTGCAGAAAGCCGTGAATCAGGATATCGCGACGAAATATCCCGGACTGAAACTGGTTAAGCTGGAAGACAAACTATGGACTGTTGAAATTCCGGATACATACAAAGTGGGGCATGAGGCACATTTTGCCCAGGTTACTGAAAAATACCTGCGCTACCTGGAGTGGGGGAAATTGCCGGAGTGGGAAGTACCAAACATGATTACCAAGTACTACACCACCACCCAAGCGTTGGAGATGGCTAAGAAGTAAAAACTATTGAAAAGAATACGAAAAGGTCTGACGAAAATCGTCGGACCTTTTTTGTTTTGGTGTGAAAAGCTAAAAGGAAGCTTTAAGTTGGCTGATCAGTTGAGTTGAGATCAGTCGCCCGGCTTCATAAGCCTGGGGCCATTGACTGGCACGTGGCCCGGCAATGTTGAGTGTGCGAATGGAGTGAATGCTCAGGAACTGAATTAGCTGATTCATAGTTTTTTCAATGAAAAAAGGCGATACTTCAAACAGAAAAACGGGTTTGTTGGTTGATCTGCAATAATTGTAGGTCAGTAAGGTTCCACCAGTAAGTTCCCTGCTAAAGATAATTAAGGTGGCATCGGAATCATATACGTTTAACCGGGTACGCTCGTCGTATGTGCCGCTCATGCTTTCCTGCAGCGGATAACGCAAGGAAATGCGCCCGTCCTCTGCTTTTCTGCCAGCCGGGCACCACCCGCCACAGGGAAAACCGACTTCCAAGCAGGCATCCAGTGCTGCACGATCCACTCCGGTTTGCCCTCCACTCAGGATTCGTTGAAGTTTCATTGTCGAAAACTTGGCTTGTGATTTCAAGCAAGGCCGTATTAAGCTGGCTTCTGTTTGAAATATTCGATTGTACCGGCCAGCGCTTTGTCCTTTACTTTGTCGACCAGAGCAATGCGTTCGTCCTCACTAAGTTTGATGAATGATTTGGCCATCTTTACTTTATCCCGAATGTAGTCGGCTTTCTCCGCTCCGGTAATCAGTGTGCTCACGGGAAGCGACCAAACAAAGTGCAGGGCTTCTTCCATGCTAATGTAATTCGGTATCACCGGATCATCTGTTTGCCAGTTGGCGCGCTCTTTGGTCGCAAAAAATCGGCCGTCAGCCAGGGTTTTCATAGCCAGTACACCAATATTGCGCTCCATCAGTTCGGGCATCACATTTTGTGTGAAGCTGAAATACGACTGATCCAATACATTGACGGGCATCTGAACGGTGTCAATCAGGTTTGTATCGCGCGTGAGTTCCAGCATGCGTTTGTGTGCAAATGGGTTTTGGTGGCCGGTAAATCCTATGTGTTTTACCTTTCCACTTTCCTTGGCACGAATCAATACATCCAGCACTTTTTCCTGCATCCGGCTGTTAACATCTTCCGGAGTGGTTAATGAATGCATTTGCCAAAGATCCAGATAGTCTGTGTTCAGGCGGCGAAGCGAATCATCCAGGTGTTGTTGAGCTTCCTTAGCTGTGCGTCCCAGGGTTTTGGTCATTAAGAAGATTAATTCGCGGTATTTTGGGGTTAAATATTTGCCGTAGCGCTCTTCGCTGGTGCCGGGACCGTATTGTTCGGCAGTGTCAAAAAATCGGATTCCTCCTTCCAGAGCCGCTTCAATCACCTCCTGCGCATCGCGCTCGGTGGTCCAGCCAATGTGGTATCCTCCAACGCCAAGCATGGTAATGTTTAAACCGGTATTTCCGAGTTTGCGCAGTGGAAGTATTTCGCCAAGCTTATCGCGTTGCGCGCCGTTGGCATATAGGGCGGAAGGCAAAGAAATGGCAGCTGTCATGGCAGCCATGGTTTTCAGGAATTCGCGTCGGTCTGTCATTGTTTTGTGATTTTAAATAGTTTAGACAATTGAATGGTGCTTTTGTTCAGGTGATTACAGTGGCGTTTACGTAATAAGTGTGTGCGAAGGTTATGTTTTTGGGATGAATCCGGAAGGCTGACAGGGCAAATAAAGCACTTGCATTTCAGCAATGAAAATTCGAACTTTAAGGCTTGTTCTTAAATGAAAAAAAACAAACTTGAACCAAGTCGAATTTCTATGAACCTGAAGCTAACTTTTTTTATCCTTTTATCTTTTCTGGTATTGTCCAATGCGATTGCTCAAGATAATTTTGTTTCGCTATTTAATGGAGAGAACCTGGACGGTTGGGTGGAGAAAAAAGCCAATAGGGATCGTTACTATATTTTTTATCGGGTGATTGACGGAACCATTATGGCCAACTCGTTAAACAATCCGGAGCACGAAAGTGCCTGGTTGTATTCGGAAAAAGAATATGGGGATTTTGAGTTGAAGTTTAAATTCAGGGCTTTTAGAACAAGCAGTGGAAACAGTGGTGTCCAGGTGCGGTCGCGTTACAATGACGAAACCTATTCGATGGATGGTCCGGAAGTGGAAATTCATGCGCCGCAACCCTGGCGCACCGGCATGGTTTGGGATGAAACGGACGGAAATCAGCGTTGGATTTTTCCGAACCTACCCCGCAATGCCTGGGTGAATGAATCGATGCAATCGAAGAAGATATTGTTCTATTATGCCGAAGAAACCAACCAGTGGAATGTGATGCGCATTCGCTGTGTCGGCACGTCAATTGAAGCCTGGCTGAACGGCATTAAAATTACCAACTACAAAGGGGCGGGCACGTTAAATGATGAAACCCATCGCGCGTTGAATGTGGGCATGAAAGGGCATATTGCTTTTCAGATTCATGAAAAGGATGCACTGATTATGCAGTTTAAAGAGATTTATATTCAGGAACTGTAAGTTTTCATAACCTTTCATTCACTTTGATTCTTACCGGGGAATTTTTGATACACTAAAATTGTAAACGATATTGGATTCTGGAACGGTGCAGCGGCGTCTGTCATTGGGGCTGGTTTGTTTAAGCTTAATTGCTGGCAGTAGCCAGACTTTGCTCCGAACTCTTGTTCTGCATTCACCAACTTCTGTATCGGCTGTAAAAAGGACGTTTTTGGTGCTGTAAGGCAGTTTGAGGGAGTTGCTTGCAATTATCTGTGGGGCGGCAGCTTTCGTGTTATTAGCACCCGCTAATGATTGTGAACTTGGGATAGGCGATCAAAGATTAACTAAAATAGAGCGCATAAAAAAAGCAGGCCTCAAAGCCTGCTTTTTTATATGTTGTTGGAGCCGTTCGATTAATAGAACTTGGCCCGGTTGTCTTCAATTTCTACAGCATTGCGCTGGGCTTCATAAGCCTGATAGAGAGCGCGAGAACCCATTGTTTGGTTTAAACGCATTTGCTCGGCCATCAAATCAGTGTCGTTGCCTTCAGTTGTTGATACCACTTTTACAAGGTAAACACCGTTGTTGCCAATGACTGGAGTTGACAGCTCATCTTGGTTCAGACTGGCTAGTGTTCCAATGACAGCTGGTTCCATGCCTACTGCAGGAATTGACGTTGAATTAAAAGTCAATCCATTGGCAGTTTGTACTTCAGTATTCAGTGCTTCAGCAGCAGCTTCCAACGATTTACCATTGGCAGCATCTTTGATTTTCTGAGCCAGGGCTTTTCCTTTGTTTTGTTTTTTCACAGCCAGTTCAACCCGAGGTCTTACTTCTTCGAAAGAGGCAATTCCTTCTTCGGTTTCACTCACTAAAGCGGCTACAACAAAGCTGTCACCCAGTTCGAAAATTGCAGAGCCTTCGTTGTTGTGCAAAATATCTTTTACATCGGCTTCGTAAGCTGAGCGGATCAGTGGACGAGAATCTGCAAGACCTCTTACTTCGCGGTCATTTTCTCCAATAGTTGCAAATCTTTTGGTCAGCTTCTCGTTTGCAATGGCTTCATCAAATGATTTGTAATCCTGGTTTTCAGAAACGAACTTGCTGGCTAAAGCATAAACGCTTTGGTAAGTTTGCGTGCTAGGTTCGATGTTGCGCGAAAGTTTAGCCAAGCGAACTTGCTTGGTCAATTTTCCTTTGCGGGTTGGTTGAAGCAGGTGAACGCCGAATTGCGTAGTTACCGTGTACAACTTATTGACCTCACCATTAAATGCAGCTTCTTCAAAAGGTTTTACCATCTGGTTTTTTCTGAACCAGCCTAAGTCTCCACCTTCACGAGCCGAACCAGTATCTTCCGAATATTGCTCAGCTAATTTGGCAAAGCTTGTTCCGTTTTCAATCAAGCCTTTCAGACTGTCGGCTAAGGCCAGTGCAGCTTCGTAGCTTCCAAGTTTTTCGGGATTGATCAGGATGTGGCGTGCTTGAACAGAGTCAGGCAGGTCTTTGATATCATCAATTTTAACCAAAGAGTAAGCATTGCCTTCTTTGATGGGACCGTAAACATCTCCGACTTTACTGCTGAAAGCGAAGTCTGCGATGTCATCAGAAAGCTCTTCTTTCTTTTGATAAACATTCTCGAAAGGCACATCTGAGTTGATGTTCACGTATTGCTGGTTTTCAGCTATGTTAGCAAATTCTGCCTTGATGTCTTCCACCCACTTCAAGGTATTGGCATCATCGGTTTCGGTTGCTTTCACATCAAACGTAATGTATTCAATGGTGCGGCTTTCATCTTGCTTGTAGTTGTCCTGATGCTTTTTGTAGTAATCTTTCAGTTCGCTATCAGAAACAGAAACAGCACTGTCGGACATAGAAATGTAAGGAAGACGGATGTATTGAATATTGACCTGCTTGTTTTTGGCATTCAGGCTTTTTTGCGCTTCAGCTGATGTTACATACAATCCCTGACGAACCAGATTGTTGTATTTGGTTTGAATACGCTCTTCCTTTATTTGTTCTTCAATGTATAGCCAATATGCTTTTTGCTGAGCAGTTGCATTCAGTTCCAATGACTTTAGGAATTGAAGGACTGCAGTTTTATCAACTTGTCCGGTTTGTGGATTGCGAAATAGCTGTTGAATAATGGGGTGTAGGTTTTTTCCCTGAACCATGTCAAACAGTTCATCGGCTGTTACCGTTAAGCCCAATTCTTCATAAACTTCGCTCATCACGATCTGACGCACTAGGTTTTGCCAGGCTTGCTCTCTCACCTGAACCCAAGTATTCTCATCAAGCTGAGTCGAACCTGTGTTCATTTTATAGATTTCTGCCATTTCTTCAACCTGCCTTTGGAAATCAGGATATTGAATCGATTCTCCATTGATTTCAGCGACTTCCAACTGCTGAGGTCTCAATAATGAACTACCTGAGCGAAAAATGTCACCTAAAATGAAGGCAACCAATGCAAGTCCAATAATGATCGCTACCAACAAGCCGGCACGATTTCTTATTTTCTGTAATGTAGCCATTGACTAATAATTATTGAATTATAGATTTACTTATTTTTTTTACGAGGTACGAAGATAGCAATTTTGAGAATTAAACCTTAAGAATCATTTTTTATTTTAGGTGTTGTCCAATATCTTAAGGTTGACCAATTCGATCTTGGTATGAGTGGCTTTTAATATCTTAAAGCGGTAGTTATCAATGTCAATTACCGTATTGATTTTGGGAATACTTTCGTGGTGAAACAGGATGAAGCCGGCCAGGGTTTCAAAATGTTCTTTGACAGGAAATCCGAGGTCGTATTTTTCGTTCAAATCATCCAGCTCAATCCGGGCCGAAAGGATGTATTCGTTTTCGCTGATTTGCCGTTCGACAAAATCAGAAGTATCATGCTCATCTTCAATTTCGCCAAAAATTTCTTCCAGAATATCTTCGCTGGTAACCATCCCGGAAGTGCCGCCAAACTCGTCAACAACAATGGCGATGCTCCGGTGTTGCGAAATGAACTTGCTAAGCAGTTTGCTGGCTGGCATGGTTTCGGGTACAATCAATACTTTTTTCAGGTTTGAACGGATAGAACCCGGGTTTGAGAAAATGGAGGAATGGTGAATGTACCCAACAATGTTGTCGATGTTGTCTTGGTAAAAAAGGATTCGGGAATAGCCGGTTTCAATAAAGCGTTGAATTAGGTCGTCCACGTTGGAATTGAGATCCATGATCTCCATCTCGGTGCGTGGTACCATCACTTCGCGAAGCTTAACTTTGGAAAAGTCGAGGGCATTTCGAAACAGTTTGACTTCATTTTCTAATTCGTGCTCGCGACGTTGCTGGGCTTCATCCGATTCATTCACAAAATGGTCTAGGTCAATTCGGTTGAAAACATTCTTCCGGGCTTTGTGATTAAACGATGATTTGAAAAAGGTATTCAGCAGAACTTTCGACATCCACATGGTAAGCCGGGTGATGGGGAAGAACAGTAAAAAGAAAAAGCCTAGTGGCAGCGAAAAGAAACGCAAAAAGGAATTGGGATTGATGCGAAAAAGTGTTTTAGGTAAAAACTCGGCCGTAAACAAAATCAGCAGGGTGGAGCTGATGGTCTGAAGCAACAGTACAATGCTGTCCTGTGGAATGAAGCGGTCGAAAAACGGGCCTAAGAGCTTCGCGAATGCAATACCATAAATAACCAGCGCAATGTTGTTTCCCACCAGCATGGTCGCAATGTACTGCCCCGGGTTTCGGGTGAAAAGGCCCAGAATACGGGCACTGATAAAATTTTGTTGTTTATCGAGTTCCAGCCTTAGCTTATTGGCCGAAAGAAAGGCAATCTCCATTCCGGAGAAGAAGGCGGAAAACAAGATGGTGATTAGGATAGTAATAATCAGGGTTTCCATGTGCTGTTATTCGTCAACTTCAATATAAACCGGGCCTTTGGGTTTTTTTATCATCCAGTTGGAAAGATTTTGATCGGATTCAAACCCCATGCCGGTAATTACCTGATCTTTACGTATAATTTTGACAAACTGTTCCGAATAGATGATTCCTTTTTTTTCTTCCCAAATCAGATGTTCTGTTTTTAGGGTGTCGCCGGAAGGGTTTACTGCCACCACATTGTTTTTGGCTTCCCATTTGGATTCTTTCTCATAAAAGCGGGCAAAGTTGGCTGTAATGCCAGCAATTTGCTCCATCTTTTCATTGTAGCGTTCGATTTCTACACCTTGGGGAAATTCAACAAACGGATCTTCGCTTTTATCGTAGCGAATTAACTTGGGAGTAATTAATTTGAACCGGATGATGGTTGAATCGGAATGAATCATTTCATAGTTTTCCGCTTCCATCCCAGCCGTATTTTCTCCGGCTGACAGTTCTTTTATCTTTTCAATTTTGTTGGCACAGGAAAAGAAAAGCATTGCAATTCCCCCTAGGAGAATTGCAATGCTCACTTTAGAATAATTAATGTGTGCTTGTTTACTTGGCACGTACTTTTGTCGTTTCATTGATCCAACTACCAATTTTAAAGGTTTGACCTTCCTGGTATCCCTCAAAGAACAAGCTTTCCTTGTCAGGGAAATATTGTTTGTAGAGGTTGATTTTTTCATTTGCAGTTCCAAATACTTCAGGATCTACACGTTTGGCTTTCTGGTAGTAGTCTGTTGCTAACCAGTATAATGATTGGTGTTCCAAGTCGCTTTCGCCATAGTTTTTACTGTAGTAAGCATAAATGTCTCCCAACAAGATGTAGGCACGGCCTGAGCTTGGATTGTTTTGAATGGCTTTACGGGCCAGGTCACGAGAGCGTTGGAAGTTATTCTCTTTGGCAAAAACAAAAGAACCCAGCTCGTAGTAGTACTTCGACAGTAATTCTTTGTCTGTTTCAGCTTCAATGGCGTTGTTGTAATATTCTTTGGCACGCTCAAACTGGTCACGTTTTACAAACAAACGAGCCATGTTGAAAGCTGCTTCAGCTGAAGGGTCTAACTGATAAAGTTTATCTGATCCTTGAGCAAACAGCTGGCTGTCGGTACAGTCTTGACGCTCTAAAATCCGAAGCATTTTTTTCAATTCTTCAGAATCTTGAGAGATAGTCTCAAATTGAGGTTCATATAGCGCAATCAACGCTTCACAATCGGCTGCACCACTGGTTTGGAACAAGCGGTCAACCAATTCTTTTGAAGTGGTGTATTTTTCGCTGTTTGGTTCTTCTTTCAAGTAATTGTTGATGATTTCGGATGACGTTTGATAGTTGGAAGCCACTTTATCTTTTGGGAATTCGCCCATCAGGAACAAACGCTTTGTAGCTTGCATGAATACCACCAAAACGGCAGCTTCTGTTTGCTCTTGTTCCAGTTTAATGGCTTCTTCCAGGTACCCATATCCTTCTTTAAGGATAGATTTCAGTTCATCGTCAGTCAGGTTCTCGTTATCCAGTTTGTACTTCAGATAATCGGTTCCTTTGCGACCCAAAACATAACCTTCCTGGTTGAAGTATTTTATCCTGCGATTGTAAACAGACATCAATGAATCGATGAGTGCATCTTTTTTGCTCCAATCGTTTTCCTTGTTGATGAATGCATCATACATATTCGCTCCATGGATGTATAAGTTAAGCGTTGACTTGGGATATTTGTAGTATACTTTTTCCCAAGGAGCCATGGCTGATTTGTAATCGTCTTGTTTGTAGAATTGATCATACATAGACAAGTTGGCCATGAAATCACGATCTTTGGCTTTCACCAATTCTTCCATTGTTCTCAGGTCAAGACCTCCGGCTGCGTCAGCACCAGCTCCTTTAGCCGGAATTTCTCCGTCAAAACTAAAGTCGATAACATTGCTGGGGTTTGTTTCAATGTCCAGTTTACGTCTGTCGTCAATAAAGGTAAACTCCAGGTATTTTGTTTTCTCACTGACTTCGATTTCATATTTACCATCAAAGCTAGTCATATAAGAGTCTGAGGATTTGTGAGCTTCAACAGTTACCCCAGCTGCTGGCTCTCCTTCTCTGTAAACGGTGCCCTTGATGACTCTTTGGGCAATAACGGAAAATCCTGTCATTGCAACGAGTGCGATGGTGAGCAAGATTGTTTTGGAAAATAAAGGTTTCATGATCAAGTATTATTAAATTACACTTTTTTAAAAATTAGTCGAATTTTCGTTGTACAAACCAGCGATCGAACATTTTTAAATATAAACTTACTTTGGTATAGTTCTCACGAATCAAGTTGTCTTTTACTGTTCCCCGGCGACCTAATTCCACCGCTAAGTTAATGGTGGATTTCGAACGTCCGACTGGTAATCCTACACCAAAACTCATGCCAGTCTCATTAAGTTGCTGGTTGTTAATTTTTAAGTATGATTTATCCAAGTGGATTCCAGCCCGGTATTGAACACGTTTGAAATAGCTTCGGATGGATGTGGCTTCCGGAATGTATTCCGCTCCCAGGCTGTAGCGTGTTTGGTTGGTAAGCTCCGGAATGGTGCTTCCGTAGAATTTAGCTTCGCTCCATTGAGATCGGTAGTAATCCGCATTTACCTCCAGTTTGTTTAGCTTGGTGTAGCTAAGCCCAATGCCCATACTTGTGGGCAACTGAATTTTTCCTGGCTCATCCTGAATGTGCTTAATCGAGTCGGTTAGCAAGCCTCCTCCGGAATTCAATATTTTGTCCTGTGTTAAGGAGTGGAAAGCCGTGAATTTGGCTTTTTTCTCAAAGGTGGCTCCAATGGTCAGGAACTCATCGGTTTTCAATTTGATATCGTACTGGGCACCCAGCAAGTAAGCGAAGTCGCGAAGGCGGGTTTGTTCCGTTTCATTAAATCCGTATTGTAACGGATCATCAATGAAATAAATGGAGTTGTTTTGGTTCAGTGTTCCAAACAGGTAGTAAAGATTAGCTCCCACTGAAAGGGATTCGGTGAGGTTAAAACCTGCTCCGAAGTAGGCTTTTGAAATTGTTCCTGTTCCGAAATAGCTTTTTCCAATCCGGCCAATATTCGGATTATCTTCTTCTACATAAACTTCATACCCTTTATCGGCATAAGGACTAATTCCAACGGTGGCAGCGGCCCAGCGAGTTACTGGAAAGCTGAAGGAAAAGTACCTGAAATTGAAATCATTGGTTGTCCATTTCGAGTTGGCTGATTTATATTCTGAAATCCGGCCATCGGCACCAAATTCAAAAATGAACGATAAACTGTCGATCGCAGCATAGGACGCTGGATTGGAGGAGTTAATCTGTACTTGATGTCTGCTACCTAATGATGCACCACCCATTCCGGCAAAACGTCCGTAGGAGTATGGATGAAGGTCTCCTAAACCGAAGCGGGAAAATGGTGATGAGGTGTTATTGTTCTGTGCGAATGAAGTCAGTCCGAGTAGAATGAATAATCCGCTGATGAAGATTCCTCTAAGTGTTTTTAACATTGTATTCCAGAATTCTGTTTAAACCGATGAGTGTTAAATTAAAGTTTACAAAGATGGAATTTTTTAATTTCTTATCAAAGAATTTAGCATCGCCCCCGGTAATAATGACTTGTAAATTTTCGTAAATAGTGTTAAAGTAGTCTAAATACTGTTCAACTTCAAACAGGAGGCCGACTTGCACGCCAGCGCGGATGGCTGAATCGGTGTCAGTGCCAAGCATTTTGAAGTCATCGGTGGCATGTAGAAGTGGGAGCTTACCGGTGAACTGATGCAGCGATTTGAAACGGGTTTCCAGCCCGGGTGAGATATTTCCGCCTAAATACTCATGATTGGCGGTTATTATTTCATAGGTGATTGCTGTTCCCGCATCAATGACGAGCACATTTTGATGTGGAAAAAGCTCGGTGGCACCTACGGCAGCTGCCAGCCGATCTTTCCCCAATGTTTCCGGCGTCTGGTACCGGTTGGTAATTGGCACAGGCGTATTGGCATCCAGCTCAATGAAGGTTTCAAACGAATGCTTCAGGAAATCGTTTAGCTCCTGCGGGTAATCGCGCACCGAGGAAACGATTGCATGCTTTAAATCATCATGTTCATCCAGTAAAACCTGAATGTGATCAGGCTTTAGCTCGTCGAGAGGAACGTTGAACATGAGGTCACGTTCGTTGAATAGAGCCAGCTTGATGCGGCTGTTTCCTATGTCAATAACCAAGTTCATTCTTCCAATCGCTGACTGATGTCCATAGCTTGTACCGAATGGGTCAAGGCTCCAATTGAAATGTAGTCAACCCCGGTGGCAGCCACGCCTTTTAAGCGTTCGATAGTCATGTTCCCCGAAGCTTCCACCTTGGCTCTTCCGGCAATCAGTTGCACGGCTTTTGTCATGGTTTCGTTATCCATATTATCGAGCATAATAATGTCAGCTTTGGCTTCTACAGCTTCCTTCACCTGCTCAAGAGTAGTGGTTTCCACTTCGATTTTGATATCTGCCGGAATTTTACTTTTGATTTGCTCCACGGCCGGAGTAATTCCGCCAGCCACTTCAATGTGGTTGTCTTTAATCATCACCATGTCGTACAATCCAATGCGATGATTGCTGGCTCCTCCGGTTTTGACAGCGTATTTATCCAGCATGCGGAATCCGGGCAGGGTTTTGCGCGTGTCCAGAATCACCGTTTTCGTGTCTTTTACCGCATCGGCATATTTGGCCGACATGGTGGCAATGCCCGACAGGCGTTGGAAAAAGTTCAGTGCTGTACGTTCGGCTGTCAGCAAAGCCCGGTAGGATGCTTCGAAACGCACCAACACGGTACCGTTGGTAACGCGGGCACCTTCTTCCACCTGAGGTTCCCAAACAAGGCTTTCATCAAAGTGGCGAAAAACCATTTCGGCAATGGGCAAGCCGGCAATTACACCATCGGCTTTGGCTACCATGTAGGCTTTGCGGCGGGTTTCTGCCGGAATGAGGTTATCGGTGGTTATGTCGCCTGTTGCAACATCTTCGTCCAGTGCCAGCTGAATTAATGTTTTAGCTGCTTCAAGTTCTTGTGCGTTCATCATTTTTGAATGGGGATAAATAGTGGTTCTTTATTTTTTTGTTGAATGATATGTAGCCTGAAGTCGGGAGACTCGTGTTGGAAATCTTCCCGGATATGACCGCCACGGCTTTCCTCTCGTAGCAAGGCCGACCGGCTAATCAACAGGCAGATCTGTATAATCTGTTTGGCTTTTAATTCATTGTAGTCGGTTATTTCAGCCGGAAGCTGCTTGAGCAGGGCCTCCAGTTGGATTATCGTCTCCTCCAGTTGTTTCCCGTTGCGTACAATACCAACTTTCTCCGACATTAAATCAGCAACCTTGTTTTTGAGAAGAAGGAATGCTTCTTCGTTTCTCGGATCGTTGGAAAGTGCAGCTGGTGCTGTTTGCTTTGGCGACAGGGGTTTGCGTTTTGCGGCTTGCTCACTAGCCCGTTTTCCAAATACCAGACACTCGAGCAAAGAGTTGCTGGCAAGCCGGTTGGAACCCATTACTCCGGTTGAAGCAACCTCGCCGCAGGCAAATAGCCCGGGGATGTTGGTTTCTCCGTTTAGGTCGGTTCTGATGCCGCCAACCATGTAATGTGCTGCCGGAGCAATCGGTAGCAGGTCGGAGGTCATGTCGTAGCCGTACTCTTTCAGTTTATTGTAGATGGTTGAAAAACGTGTTTTTATTTTTTCCGGGTTCAGGTGTTTTAAGCTCAGGTAGATGTGTGGGCTTTTCAGCTTTTGCATCTGCCGGTAAATGGAGAAGGCCACAATGTCGCGCGGAGCCAGTTCGGCCAACGGGTGTACTTCTTTCATAAAGCGTTCACCATTGGCGTTGAGCAGCCAGGCTCCTTCTCCGCGGACTGCTTCGCTAATTAAAAAGGCGTCTTTGTCTTTCAGGTAAAGGGCTGACGGGTGAAATTGAATGAATTCCATGTCAGCCAGTTCGGCGCCGGCCTCATAAGCTAAAGCAATTCCGTCGCCTGTTGCCGTATGTGGGTTGGTGGTTCGGCTGAACAGGCGCGAAAGCCCGCCCGTGGCCAGAATACTGGCTTTGGCGGTTACAAGCATGCTTTTGCCTGTGATAAAGTCAATGGCCTGAACGCCGGTACACTGTCCGTCCTCCATGAGCAGCCTGGTTACTGCCGTATATTCGAATGACGTAATGTTGGGCTGTTCTTGCACAACCTGCAGCAGGAAGCAGGTCAGCGCTTTTCCGGTCGCATCGCCGCCGGCGTGCAAAATCCGACGCTTGCTGTGGCCGCCCTCCAGTCCTAAAACGTAGTCGCCGTCTTTTTTGTCAAACTGCATTCCCAGCTCAATCAGCTCCAGAATTCGGTCACGGCCTTCGTTTACCAACAGTTGAACGGCCTCCTTTTCACAGAGCCCACGCCCGGCAACAACCGTGTCGTGATAATGTAATTCGGGGGAATCTTCCTCGGCTATTGCACCGGCAATGCCTCCCTGTGCATAGTAGGAGTTGCTGGTGTCCAACTGTGATTTTGAAAGGATAGCAACGGTTCCGTGTTTCGACGCATGATAGGCTGCTGCTAAGCCTGCTAAGCCACTGCCAATAACAATGGTATCAAAATTTAATACTTGCATTTACTTTGAAAGTTCTCAATAAGTCAGAAAGGCAAAGGTATATAAATCTGTTTTATGCATGGAGAAATATTCGTTGTTTTTAAATTATGCTGGCGAATGGGCAACGCGCATCAACTTTTTTCTTCTGTTTAGAAATATTTACATTTAATTGGGTGAGGCATTGGGATTATCATCGGATATTGTAGCTCGTTTGGAGAACAATACGATTTTGTTAACCCAATTAAACGATCAACAAAAAATCAGGTCTTAGGTTATTATATGACAAAGAGACCGTTTTCAGCAAATAAAGTCTTTTTAAAGTAAAGACTTTCATTCATGATTTTATATTTTGCAGCTGATTTGTGCTGGTCCATAGTTTGATGCCCTGTGCGGGACGTTTTGTTTTGGACGAGTTTTCGCTCGTTGGGCTGGCTTTGCACATATAATTTTCTGTCGGACCAAATAGATTCTTTGTATTACGGATATCATACTAACATTAACCTATCAATAAAATCGCATGAATTGGAGAAAAATAACGTTTGTTGTCATTGCCCTGATTGTTCTCCTGGGAGGATCGGCGGCTTTGTCAAAACTATTTATTTCGATGAAACCCGAACCCAAACAAGGGCCTGCAGCTGAAGTGAAACGCTATGTGTCAGCCAAGCAGGTTGTTTATGAGGATATCGTCTCGGGAGTTACTGCCTTGGGTGGGGTGATTGCCGGCAATGAGGTGTTGCTGGTAGCTGAAGCAGCCGGGAAAATTGAAGCCGGAGCAGTTAGCCTGAAAAAAGGGGCTTCGTTTAAAAAAGGGCAGCATTTGGCCAGTATCTACAAAGATGAAATGGAGCTGGCCCTGAAAAGCAAAAAAAGTGTTTTTTTGAAAAGTCTGACCAATATTTTGCCCGATCTGAAAATAGACTTTCCGGACAGTTATCAAGCCTTTCAGGATTTCTTCAATCGAATTGATCTGAACAAGGAACTACCGGACATGCCGGCGTACGACAATGAAAAACTGAAAGTTTTTTTGGCGAGTCAGGGGATTCTGAATGATTTCTACAGCATCCGTCAGGATGAAAAACGTTTGGAACGTCACTCCATGTATGCTCCTTTTAACGGCACATTTACACAGGTGAACCACGAAGTAGGAGCGTATGTGAACACTGGGGGGCAAATTGCTAAAATGATTCGCACCGATATGCTGGAGCTGGAAGTTCCTGTTGAAAATGGCTTTTCGAAATGGATTAAACTGGGCGACCGGGTGAAGGTGATTACCGGACAGCACAAAAATTTGGAAGGAACAGTTGTGCGTAAGGCGGCGTTTGTCGATCAGAATTCGCAGTCGCGCAGTGTGTTTGTTAAAGTTACTCCCCAACCCGATGTTGAATTGCTTGCCGGCGAGTTTTTGTCGGTTGAGTTTCCGGGGTATTTAATTGAGGGGGCCATGGAGATTCCCCGCAGTGCGGTGTTCAATACCAATACCGTGTTTACCGTTGTTGACGGTTATTTGCAGAAACAGCAAATCAATATCATTAAAGTAAATACCTCGACCTTAATTTTTGATGGCCTGGACGAAGGAACCTACGTGGTTCAGGAGGCCTTGATCAATGTTAAAGAGCGCACGCCGGTAGAAATACTCAAAGCACAGGTAAGTGGAAATACACCAACGAAAAAGAACAAGGATGAGAAAGGCAGTTGAAACGTTTGTGCGATTTCCGTTCTATGCGAACCTGATTTTGGTTTTCTTGCTGGTAATTGGCGGGTTAAGCATGTATACGATGAAAAAGTCTTTCTTCCCGGAAAGGCCTTCTAAAAATATCTACGTATCGGTTTTTTATCCGGGGGCTTCTCCGGTGGAAATGGAAGAAGGGGTTACTTCGCGTATTGAAGAAGCTGTAAGAGGAATTCCCGGAATTTATGAAATCACTTCAACTTCTTCGGAAAATTCGGCACGGGTACAAATTGAAATTACGGGTGACATCGACATTGATGAAACCTTAATTGAGGTGAAGAATGCGGTGGATGGAATTTCTTCATTTCCTTCGGCTGCCGAGCGCCCCATTGTTTTCAAACAACGAACTACCTCGCGGGCCCTGTTTCTGCGCATGAGTGGCGAAGTGGACCTGATGACCCTGAAGGAATACGCGCAACAGGTTGAAGAAGAGTTGCTGGCTTCAGGAAGAGTGAGTCAGGTGGATATTTATGGATTTCCGCAGTTGGAAATTTCCGTGGAAGCGACCGAACACGATCTGCTGCGTTATGGCATTACTTTTACCGACCTGGAAAATGCCATTTCGCAAAATAACCGGGATGTTTCAGGGGGAGAGATCCGGTCCATGCAGGAAGAATTGATCATTCGTCTGCGATCCCGAAGTGCTGACCCCAATAAAATTGGAGACATCGTCCTGCGGGCGAATATGGATGGAAGCATCATCCGGATTCGCGATGTGGCTGAGGTGAAAAAGAAATTTGCCGATGTGCCCACCAAAAGTTTGCGTAAGGGAAAACCGGTGGTGACCATCAGTATCTCAAAATTGATTGTAGAAGACCTGGAAGATATTGATGAGTATGTCCATCAATATGTGGAAGAATTTAACGCCAGGCATCCGGGAGTCGAAGTTGGGGTGACATTTTCGTTCCTCGAGTTGCTGCATAGTCGTTTGGACTTGCTATACACCAATGGTTTGCAGGGGCTGTTCCTGGTAGTTTTGGCGCTGGCATTTATGCTCAGTACACGACTGGCCTTGTGGGTAGCCTGGGGAATTCCGGCTTCTTTTCTGGCCATGTTTATTGTGGCCAACCTGATGGGAGTAACCATCAATATGATCTCGCTTTTTGGAATGATTCTGGTAATCGGAATTTTGGTGGATGACGGGATTGTGATCGGTGAAAATATTTTCCAGCATTTCGAGATGGGGAAAAGCCCCATGCGTGCAGCCATTGATGGAACAGTGGAGGTGATTCCTGCTGTGCTTACTTCGATTACCACAACCATTATTGCGTTTTCTCCTTTGTTTTTCATTACCGGAAGGATGGAAATGATGCATGAAATGGCTTTCATCGTATGTGCCAGCTTGTTCTTCTCGCTCTTCGAAGCTTTTTTGGTGCTTCCGGCTCACCTTGGAAATGAGCATGTTTTGAGTAAACGAAGCATGGATTCGCGAACAAAGGGATTCCGGAAGTATACCGAGAGAATGTTTAATTGGTTGCGCGACTATGCCTATGATCGCGTATTGAAGCTGATTGTGCAGTGGCGGTATGTCGTTATTGGTGTTCCGCTGGCCATGGTTTTAATAACGGCCGGACTGATCGGTGGGCAAATTATTAAAACCACCTTCTTCCCACGCATGGAGTTCGATTCATTCAACATTAATATCGCCTTCACTCCCGGGCAGGGAGAAGCGCAAACGATGGCTTACCTGACGCGCTTTGAGCAAGCCGTTTGGGAGGTGAACGAGGAGTTGAAAAAAGAATATAACGATACGATTGATATTATTGACAATGCCTTTGTGAATATGGGAGTTGCTTTTGATGGGCAGGAATCGGGGGCACATGCCGGAAATATCAATGTTTTTCCACGGAACTCAGAAGAAACCGGCATCAGTACCTATGAAATAATCAACCGGGTGACTAAGAAAGTGGGGCCCGTGCTGGAAGCGGAGAAGTTTACCATTGGTGCGCGCGGACGGTTTGGCGATCCGGTTTCCATCAGTTTGCTTTCGCGCAACATTGAAGAGTTGGAATCGGGGCGCGATTTCCTGATGGAGAAACTCGAGGAGATGCCCCAACTGAAAGATGTGGTGGATAACAATGCCTTGGGAAAACAAGAGGTTCGGTTAAAACTGAAGCCGATTGCTTACATGCTTGGCCTGACCGAGTCTTCCATTGCCAGTCAGGTGCGCCAAGGGTTTTACGGTGGGCAGGCTCAGCGGATTCAGGAAGGGCGCGATGAATTGCGGATTTGGGTGCGTTACCCAAGGGAAGACCGGACAACCCTGGGCCAAATGGAACGCATGAAAATAAAAACGGTTGCGGGCGATTATCCTTTGGCCGAGCTGGTTGATTATAACCTGGAACGTGGTCCGGTTAACATTCAACGTTTCAATGGGAAACGCGAAATCCGGGTGAGTGCGGAATTGGTTGATCCGGATGCCTCCGTGACCGAAATTCTGGCGCAAATTGAGCAGGGCATCATGCCGGAATTGCTGGCCCTGCATTCAGGAATTCGGGTGGAGTATCAGGGGCAGCAAAAAGAAAGTCAGCGAAACATGTCGGACATGGTTATTTATTTCCCCTTGGCCTTTTTGATGATTGTCTTTATTCTGATGATCAACTTCAAGTCGTTTGAACAACCCTTGTTGATTTTAATTATGATTCCTTTGGCGGTACTCGGATCTATTTGGGGCCACGGTATTCATGGAAAGCCTGTTTCAATTTTAAGTTTGTGGGGAATCGTTGCACTTACCGGGGTGATTGTGAACGATGCCGTTGTATTTCTGGCCAAGTACAATTCGCTTATTGAATCGGGCAAGAAAGTGCGCGAGGCAATTGTTGAGTCCGGTAAAAATCGTCTTCGTCCCATCATTTTAACAACGCTGACCACTTCATTCGGATTATTTCCATTGGTTCTGGAAAAGAGTTTTCAGGCGCAATTTCTGATTCCCATGGCTATTTCGCTGGTGTATGGTGTTGCCTTCGGAACCTTGTTCATCCTGTTGTTCTTCCCGGCGCTGATCATGATCTTGAATGACGTTCGGCGTGTTGTCCGGCAGTTATGGCAGGGGCGTAAATTTGAACCCGAAGAAGTTGAAATTGCTTACCTCCACAGTTTAAGAAAACTGGAAGATGGGCAAGGAGTGAATGACAAAAAATCAAACTAAAAGCACTTTGTAAGTTGCGTTAACGATAGGAATGTGTTTATGAAACAACTAAAAGTTTTTTTCTTACTAATACTGGCAAGCCTGAGTTTAAAGGCTCAACCAAGCCTGAGTCTGGAAGAAGCCATCAAACGATCGCTTGAAAATAATTACGATATCACTTTGGTGAAGCAACAACAGCAGATTGCATCGATCAATAACAGTTGGGGAGCAGCCGGCCGCTATCCGTATATTGGCGTGTCGTTAGGGGCGGATTATGCCTTGAATGATAATGCCAATGAAGACTTTATTCAAAATCGGTTTTCAGGTGGGGTGAACCTGAACTGGACGCTTTTTGATGGTTTTGCTGTGAAGATTACAAAACAACGGTTCGCCGAACTGGAGGAGCTGTCGAAGCAGAATACCGCGATCATGGTGGAGGGGACGATCCAGTCGGTGGTGCTGGCGTATTATGCTGCCTTGCTCGAAAAAGAGCGGCTGAATGTGCTGAACGAAGTGATGTTGTTGTCGGAAGACCGATATCAGCGGATTCAGCAGCGAAAAGAACTTGGTTCGGCAGTGACTTTTGAGGTGCTTCAGGCCCAAAATGCATACCTGACGGATAAAACAAGTTACCTCTCACAACAGGTGTTTTATAAGAATGCCTTGCGCGATCTGGCTTTTTTAATGGCTGATGACAGTGGGGCTTCGTACGAGTTGAATGATGAGTTTCAGGCGATGCCGGTATCTTATGTGTTGGCTGACTTGCAGACTCAAATGGTGGCCAATAATAAAAGTTTGAAAAATCAATACATCAATCAAAACCTCTTGGAGAATGCTATTTTATCGGCTAAAAGTTCATACTACCCAACGCTGTCTTTTGCGGGGGGCGCTACGCATACCCGTACCGGCAATGACTTTGAGAACAGTGGAATTTCATGGAACAATGTCAATAACATGTATGGCAACTTTACGCTGAGCTACAACTTGTTTAGCGGAGGCAACCGGAAAAGGGCTCTTCAGATAGCCCGGCTGGAGGAGGAAAACGGCTTGGTTGAGCTGGAGCAAATGAAGCATGAACTGGATAACAAACTGGCAAATCTGTACGAGTTTTACCTGGTTCGGCAGGAGTTGCTTTCTGTGGCCCGTGAAAATATGGAAGCGGCTAAGCTGAACTTTCAGATTGCCCGGGAGAAGTTTGAAAGCGGTGCCATTAATTCGTTCAATTTTCGCGATGTGCAGCTGATTTATCTGAATACTTCGCTGCAGGAGCTGCAAGCGATTTACAATTTTATTGATACGCATACCGCTTTGCTTCGTATGGTGGGTACCATTGTTCAGCAATATGAATAGTTGGGCTGCTCCTCAGAATAATCAATAATATTTTTAGGCCCGGACAGCGAATGCTCCGGGCTTTTTTTTGCTTGCCCTTGAGACTGGTTTAGAAGTCAAGAATTTGTTGCCAAACATCAGCATGTACCGGTATGCCCAGCCTGCGGTTCTCAGCACGCGTTTGAATGACCCGTTGTCCGGGATAGCGTAAGGTCATTTCCGGGGCCACTTTTTCGGCGGAATGAAAATCATCCAGCACCGCTTGCAGGCTTTGTTGAATGGCCGGAAAGTTAGACAGCTGTTTTAGGTTTATGGCGATAAAAACCTGCGACACCCCATATTCTTCCAGGTGTTGTTGGGTGAGTGCGGAAGTTGATAAACCGGCAGAAAGGATGCTTGCAAATAAGTCCAGCATGAGCGATAAGCCCGCGCCTTTCCAATAGCCAATGGGCAATGGCCGGCCCGATTCAATAATCTCCTGCGGCTGGGTGCTGAGTTCATTGTTGCGGTTGAATCCACCGGGAACAGAAAGTTGCTGCTCCAACTGCTGCATGTTTTCCAGTTTGCCGTATGAAAATTGCGACATCGCCATGTCCAGCACGATTGCCTCGTTTCGGTAGGGAAGGGCAAAGACCAATGGATTGTTGCCCAGTTTGCATTCGCGGGCTCCCCAGGCCGGAAGGTTGGCGATGGTGTTGGTCCAGCCCATAAAGGCGAACCCTTGGCGGGCCGCTTGCCAGCCATAGTATCCACCGCGCATCCAGTGGTTGGTGTTGGCCAGAGCTACGAGCCCCAGGCCTTGCTCCTGGGCTAGTTCCATGGCTCGTTCGGTAGCCTGAAGCGCGTTACTCGGTCCCGGCCCCAATTGGCCGTCCCACTGTTCAATGGCTCCAAGCCGGTTTTGACATTTAGCATCCATTTCTGGTTTGATATAGCCTTTCTGGGTGTAATCCACAAAACGAGGAAACCGGTTGACTCCATGGGAGTAAATGCCATCAAGGCTGTTGGTGGCAAAAATGGAAGCACAGCTTGCTGCTTTTTGTTCCGGAAAGCCTAAGTTGAGCAGTACTTCCAGAAAGCGGGCCTGCATGGTTTCAAAAGCAATTCGGGTAAACTGTTCAGAAGACATGGGCGTGTCGGATTAAAGGGCAAACTCAACGGCTGTGCGTGCATGAATTTCAATGGTGTTCAATAATGGAATGTCGCAGTCTTCCTGTTGAACAAGAAGTGGAATTTCAGTACATCCTAAAATAATGGCTTCAGCGCCTTTTTCCTGCAGTTGCCGAATAATTTGCAGAAAACGGTTTTTACTCTCGGAATTGATTTGATTAAAAACCAATTCGGAACTAATGCACTGCTGGATGAAATTCTGATCGTCCTCTTCCGGAACCAGTGTCTCAATGGCTTGTTCGGTGAGTTTCTCTTTGTAAAAAGGAAGCTCCATGATTGATTTGGTGCCCAGCAAGCCAACTTTTTTATAGGCTGACTGGCTGGCCTGAGTGGCAGTTGCCTCGCCGATGTGAAGCAGCGGAACCCGAAGGGCTTGCTGAATATCTTCTGCAAATTGGTGCATCGTATTAGACGCTATTAGGATGCAGTCGGCACCACTGGCTTCCAGTTTTAGCGCGGCATGTTTTAGAGTCAGCATGATGGATAGCTGGTCTTTTTTTTGGCGCATCGCATCAATTTCTCCAAAGTTCAACGAATAGATAATGACACGAGCTGCGTGCAAGCCGCCCTTTTTTTCATTCATGAAAAGGTTAATCAGGCGGTAGTATTCCATGCTTGATGCCCAATTGATTCCTCCAACAAGTCCGATGGTCTTCATATAGCTTGTTCTGTATTTGTTTTGAATAATATTAACGCCTTCGTTCGTGGCGAAAGCTGTGGATGAATGTATGAAAAACAAAAGAGGGTTGCAACTGCAACCCTCTGGTATCTGCTTCGAGAAGCAATTTTACAATTCTTTGATTTTGATGTTTTTAAACCAAACATCGTTTCCGTGGTCTTGCAAAGCAATGTAACCTTCTTTAGGCACATCCGCCCAGTTTTCGTTCAGGCCCGGAAATTTACTGCCGGCAACCAGTGCTTTCCAGTCATCGGTCCACAAGTGGTATTCAACAACCACTTCGCCGTTTTGCTTGTGAACAACTGTGCCTTGGTAGCAAATGATTTCAACACTGTTCCATCCTCCGGCAGGCTTGGCATTCTGTGGTTTAGCGGGAATCAGGTCGTACAATGAACCTGCTTGGCGGTTACCATCTTTTCCCAGCATGGCGTCCGGATGACGTTCGTTGTCCAGAATCTGCATTTCAGGAGCTGTTTTATAAATTGGCCAATCTTCAACTTCTTCGCCCAGGTAGAAAATTCCGGAGTTCCCGCCTTCAGAAATTTTCCAGTCCAGTTTCAGCTGAAAGTTTTTGAATTTTTTGTCGAAAAGGATGTCACCACCATCCTCAGCTCCAGCTTCACCTTCACCTGAACCTTTGCACATCAGGGTGCCATCAACAATTTGCCATCCGGTAGGGAAGTGGTCTTTGTTGACTCCACGCCAGCCTTCGGATGTTTTTCCGTCAAAAAGAAGCACCCAGCCGGCTTCTTTTTCAGCAGCTGTTAAGGTATTATCGGCGGCAGGCTCTTCCGCTTGGGCCGATTTTTCTTCTTTCGCATCTTCTGCTTTTTTAGTTCCTGTGTTGCAAGCGGTCGCAAATGCAAGTACAGTGGCAAATAGTAGCAAATAAACTCGTCTCATAGGTAAATTAAATTTTAGGTTATCGATTTAAATTATAAAGAATTAAAATGATGCTACGAATTTAATAAAAAACTTGGCAAATTCCGTGGGTGCTGCAGGCTGGATTCGTGGATTTTATCGGAATAAAAGATACCGGAAAAGGATGAGTGAACCGATTTTTAGTGACGGTGTTTTGATGTTGGGTAGGCATGGAAAAATGAGCCTGTCCCGGAGTTGGCATTCATTCCTGACGGTCAGGCTTTCCAGCTTAGCGGAAGGAATGAAAGTGAATTTTTTTGAAAAAAAGCGAATTTCTTTTAGTAATTTAGATTGATATTTAAACCGGCCACATCCTTGTGGTAATATTCAAAATTAGATAGCATATGAGTACTCAAAAGCCAAAGCGAATAGGAATTTTAACAGCCGGGGGAGATTGCCCGGGACTAAATGCTGCTATTAGAGGAGTTGGGAAAACAGCAATTGTCGACTACGGCATGGAGGTCATTGGATTTACCGCTGGATTTTCTGGTCTGATTGAAAAGGATTTTGTTGAACTTAAAGAGTCGCATCTTTCCGGTATTCTGACTTTGGGAGGAACCATTTTGGGAACATCCCGCGAGAAACCTTATAAGGTGGTGAAAGATGGCGAAAATGATAAGCCGGAATTAATCAAACAGCATTACCAGGAATTGGGTTTGGATGCTGTTGTTTGTATTGGGGGCAATGGAACGATGAAAACCGCTGCGCGCCTGCAGCAAGAAGGTCTGAATGTAGTAGGTATCCCCAAAACCATTGACAACGATGTGTGGGGGACAGATGTAACTTTCGGTTTTGACTCGGCTGTGCAGATTGCCACCGAGGCCATCGACCGACTGCATACCACGGCCAACTCGCACCAACGGGTTATGATTATTGAAGTGATGGGACATCATGCCGGATGGATTGCCTTGTATGCCGGAATGGCTGGCGGAGGCGACATCATTCTGATTCCGGAAGTGGAGTATAATATCCGTTCGATTTGTAAAAAAATAGAACAGCGCTACCAAAGCAATAAGCCTTACTCCATTGTGGTTGTTGCTGAAGGGATCGATCATCCCAAAAAAGTATCAGCCGCAGCGCATGTTGGCGAGGCCATTCATACTTTTACTGGGATTGAAACCCGCGAAACAGTGCTAGGCTACGTGCAGCGCGGAGGAAGCCCCAGCCCGATGGACCGGATATTGGCTACCCGCTATGGTTCGTTTGCGGCCCAGTGCATCGCCGAGGGGAACTTTGGTTCGATGGTTGCCGTGCGCAATAACTTGCTGACTACAGTTCCGCTGGAAGAAGTTGGGGGTAAGCTGAGCCTGGTTGAAGCGGATAATCCGCTAATTATGAAAGCCCGGAAAATGGGAGTTGCTTTTGGCGATGAATACGAATTGATGTAAAAATAAGTGACTGATATAAAACAGGAATCCCGGCTTTTTAGCCGGGATTTTTTGTTTGCAGCCCATTCTTATTTGGTAAAGGTCTGCTTATTTCTTTTCAACCGGTGCATTGAAGCGAAAGCCAATGCCGTGCAGGTTGATGATTTTAATGTTGGAATCACTTTTAAGGTACTTGCGTAAGCGCGAAATAAACACGTCCAGGCTTCGGCCCAGGTAGTAATCATCCGATCCCCATACATTTTTGAGAATGTCTGATCGGCTTAGGACCGAGTTGGCATGCTCGCAGAAATACTTCAGCAATTCAGCTTCCTTATAAGTCAGGGTGCGTTTTTCGTTGCCGTACTGAAGGGTTAAATGATCAAACAAAAAGTTGAAGTGGCCGACCTGATAGTTGTTTTGTTCTTCAGATTCAAGGGTGTCGGTATGGCTTCGTTTTAGAAAAACTTTGATGCGCAGCAAGAGTTCTTCCATGCTAAAAGGCTTGGTAATGTAGTCATCGCCACCAATGTTAAACCCGTTAATTTTATCCTCAGTCATGGCTTTGGCAGTCAAAAACAAAATGGGAATGGACTGATCCTTTTTCCGAATTTTTTTCGCCAGCGAGAATCCATCCAGTTTGGGTAACATGACATCCAGCAGACATAGGTCGAAGGAGTTTTGTGCATAGGTTGCAAAGGCTTCTTCGCCATTTTCGGCTGAAGTTACTTCGTAACCCGCTTCTTCCAGGTTGTCGCGTATGATAAAGTTGAGGGTTTTGTCGTCTTCAACCAACAGAATTTTTTTCCCGGTAAGTTCCATAGTACAATACGGTGAAATAATTAGTGTTCTGTGTTTAATTTTGAATACCTGATTTCCGGAGAAAAGGCATGTTTTAAGCTTTCTTTTTCGGAATCGTAATGGTAAATATACTTCCTTTTGGTGAATTATCAGAGACTTCAATGCGCCAGTGATGGCGGGTGGTGATTTTATTGACATAATCAAGTCCCAGCCCAAATCCCTTTACATTGTGGATGTCGCCTGTTGGAATCCGATAGAACCGATTGAAGATCTCTTTGCGGTATTCCTTGGCGATTCCAATTCCGTTATCGGCAATTTCAATTTGAAACCCTTTTTTGGATTGACTGATTCGGACCTCAATTTTGGGATCCTCGTCGCAATACTTAATTGCATTGTCCAGAATGTTGAAAATAACATTTGAAAAATGCAAGGGGTCGGCTTCTACCGTGGCCTCCTCCAATTCGCTGCGGAAAGTAATGCGATACTGATTCCCGTTTTGACTGGTTTTAAAATCAGCAATGCTTTTCTGAATGAAACGATTTAATTCAACTGACTCCAGGTCCAGCTGAAGCTGTTGCTTTTCGATACTGGCCATTTGCAATACCTTGTCAACCTGTGCTGATAAGCGTTGGGTTTGTTCGGCTATAATCTGGCTGTAGTCCTTCAGCCGTTGGGGGTGCTCAATAATTTTAGGATCAGCAAGAACCTTGGACGAAAGGTCAATCGAAGCAATGGGGGTTCGAAACTCGTGCGTCAGGTTATTGATGAAGTTTTTCTGAATTTCGCTTAACTGCCGCTGCTTAAAAATGACATACAAGGTGTAGCCAAAAAACAAAATGATGATGAGCAAAAAGCCGTTGACGACATACCAGGCATGTACCTGGCTGCTGTAGTATTTTGACCGGCTGGGAAAGTATACCCCAAAGTAGTAGGTGTATTTTTCGCAAACCGGCAGACCACAATCAAGCTTGGCTGTCTGCGCTTTATAATGTTGTTCAAACAGCCGTTCTTCCGCCAGACAATCGTCTGATTGCTTGCTGGTCGGGTAGATTTGAGTCAAGGTATCATTATTTTCGGTGAGGTGCTTGCCATACACCATCTTCTCGTTTTCGCAATCGTAAATGGCATATTCAAAATCCACATTCAGGTTGTGGTTCTTAAACTCCTGAACAAGGAAATGCTCCAGCAATCCCGGATGAATATCTTCGTTGACATTCACCACGTAATAGTTGTTGGAAATTTGGTCCACCGCATTGGGGAGGTCTACTTTTTGGGTTGATCCATGAACCTGCTGGTTGTAGGAAACCAGTTTTTGAGCCACCACATTCAAGGCTTTGGTGGTTGCTTCGTGAAACTTTTTTTCATTCAGGTTGACCGTGTTTCGTAAGAAAAAAAACTGAATCAGGATAATTCCCAAAACGGAAAAAGTGGCTAAAATGATGACGTATCTTAAGGTGTTTCTTCCCATGGTTGTAACATACTCAATTGACTACTACGAAACTACTTATTCTTTTGAAAAGCAACTTGCTGTTAACAACTTATTAACAAAAGTTAGTGATGCATTAACACCTTTGGGGATGAAGCTTTTATAGCTTTGTTTGTGCGTAGTTAGCGCGTGATTATTATCTTTGATCTGGATTTAAACACCTCATATAAAAAATTGGTTATGAAGAATTTTTTCATTTTTTTAGTACTAATCTCATTTGTAGCAGGCACTTCCGGCGAAGCTCAAACTGTAAAGGCTAAAATTGATTTTGAAACCTTGGAGCATGATTTTGGTACCTTCAAAGAAGAAGATGGTTCACAAACCTATAATTTTAAATTTGTGAACAATGGTGCATCACCCCTTATTTTAAATAATGTCCGTGCGGCATGCGGATGCACCACGCCCCAGTGGACCAAAGCCCCAGTGGCTCCGGGACAGGAAGGATTTATTAAAGTGAGCTATAACCCCCGTAACAGACCGGGACCTTTCAATAAAACAGTATCGGTAACCTCCAATTCCGAAAAACCCAATACGATCTTAAGAATTAAAGGAGTGGTTGAACAGCGTGAGAAAACGCTGGCAGAGCAGTATCCGCGTCAAATTGGGCCATTGCGTGCCAAAAACAACCATATTTCAATTGTGAAAATTACCGAGAATGAAGTAAGGACGGAAGAGCTCGAGCTGATTAACGATACCGATGAGCCGGTTAGCCTCTCGTTTAAAACTCCTCCCAAACACCTGACAGTAAAGGCTGTTCCTGAGACGATTCCGGCCAAAGGCAAAGGGAAAGTGGTGGTTGCTTATGATGCCAAGGAGCTGAATACTTATGGCTTTATGATGCACCGCATTTACCTCAATATCAACGGGGAGTCCAACTATCGCAATTCTATTGGTATTTCGGCGACTATCGAAGAGGATTTTTCGGCCTTGACTGCTGAAGAACTGGCCAATGCTCCGGTTGTTGCGTTCAACGAAAAAGTGCATGATTTTGGCGATATCAACCAGGGCGATGAAGTGGAATACACCTTCAATATTAAGAATGAAGGGCAGCGCGACCTGATCATCCGTCGGGTGAAAACCTCTTGTGGCTGTACGGCCGTTACTCCTGAGAAAAAAATTATTTCGAAGAATGAAGTTGTCCCATTGAAGGTGAAGTTTAGTTCGAAAGGAAAACGCGGGCGGCAGAATAAGTCAATAACTGTAATTACGAATGATCCTAAAAATCCAACAACGATTTTGCGGGTTTCAACTAACATTAAAGTCACCGGATAGCAGCAAAATAAGAAGATTGAAAAGCCGCTTCATTTTTTGGAGCGGCTTATTTTTTTGTTCGTACGCTAAGTTTTACCTTCGTAGAAATTTTTTCTCATGAGCATAAAAAAGAATTACGATCATATTGAAAACGACAAGGAATATAAAGGCTTGAAAGTCAATAAAGGAATTGATCATCCCGAAACCTTTAACGAGGATTCTATTCAGCGTTTTTTAAAGAATAAACGCAAACGAATAAAGACTGCAGATGATTATGTTGAAGGAATTTTAGCCGGAAATATTACCACCCTGAGCCAGGCGGTTACTTTGGTTGAGAGTTCCAAAAAAGAACACCAGGAAGTAGCCCGGGAAATCATCACCAAATGTTTGCCCTATAGCGGAAAGTCCTTGCGCATTGGAATTACCGGCGTGCCCGGAGTTGGGAAAAGTACCTTTATCGAATCGATGGGGAAATTTATTACCAAGCAAGGGGGAAAACTGGCTGTGTTGGCGATTGACCCCAGCAGTGAGCGTTCCAAAGGAAGTATTTTGGGCGATAAAACCCGGATGGAGCAGTTGTCGTCCGATCCCAATGCTTACATCAGGCCTTCACCATCGGCAGGCTCTTTGGGGGGCGTAGCCCGCAAAACCCGCGAAACAATTATTTTGTGCGAAGCCGCTGGTTTCGATACCATTTTTATTGAGACGGTGGGCGTAGGCCAAAGCGAAACTATGGTGCATTCGATGGTCGATTTTTTCTTGTTGTTGATGCTTGCCGGAGCTGGTGATGAATTGCAGGGAATCAAGCGGGGAATTATGGAAATGGCCGATGCCATCACCATTAATAAAGCGGATGGAAATAATGTTGATAAAGCCGAAATGGCTCGGATTCAGTATTTGAATGCCTTGCATTTGTTTCCGCCCACCGATTCGGGCTGGAAGCCTAAAGTATTGACTTGTTCCGCTTTTCATCATATCGGAATTGACAAAATTTGGGAAACCATTCAGGAATATATCAGTTTAGTAGAAAAAAATGGTTATTTTCAGCACAAGAGAAATGAGCAGGCCAAGTTTTGGATGTACGAAACAATCAATGACCACTTAAAGTCTGATTTCTACCAGAATGAGGAGTTAAAAGAACTGACTTCAAGCTTTGAAAACAAAGTGCTGGGGCAGGAAATGAGTTCATTTGTCGCAGCCTTTGAGTTACTGAATAAATATTATCAAACAAAAAAATATTAACGGATGAGAAATTTAGGTATAGTTGTTCTTTTATTGCTTTTTATTGCTGGTTGTCAAAGTAATTCAGCAAAATATCAGGTAAATGGTACGGTTGCCGGGCTCGACTCGGCTGTTGTTTATCTTGTTAAGGCCGAAAATGGTCGGCCAGTAACAACCGATACCACCCACGCTGTTGAAGGAAAATTTTCCTTTGAAGGAACGATTGCCGTTCCTGAGTTGCACTACCTGCGTTTAGGAGAGCGTGATTATTTTGCTCAGTTCTTTCTGGAAAATGAAACGATTACTGTTGAAGCCAATGCGGATAGTTTGCGTGGAACACAAGTTACCGGTTCTCCAATTACCGATCTGTTTAACGAGTACCTGGATGAAGTGCAGCGGATGCAGGAAAAAATGAGTGAGTACCAGCAGCAGTATTCTGCAGCGATGGCTTCCGGTAACCAAGACGAGGTGGACCGTATCCGAATTGATGCAGAAGCAGCGAACGACAACATGCAGGTTTACGCTAAAAATTTTGTTAAAGAGAATAGTACTTCCATTGTAGGTCCTTTCGTTACGTTGACACAGCTGGCTCAGCAGCTGGATTACACCGAATTAAAGGAGTTGGTTGATTTATTTCCTGCTGAGCTGGATTCATCGGTATACACCAAACAACTGAAAGAGTTTGTGGCAGAAAAAGGGCGGACGGCCATTGGTGTTCAGGCTCCGGAATTTACCATGAACGATGTGGATGGCAATCCGGTAAGCTTGTCTGCTTTCCGTGGAAAATACCTCTTGATTGATTTTTGGGCTGCCTGGTGTGGCCCTTGTCGTCAGGAAAACCCCAATGTGGTAAGCGCTTACAATACTTTCAAGGATAAAGGATTCGATATTTTGGGCGTTTCGCTTGATCGTGAAAAAGAGGCTTGGCTGAAAGCGATTGAAGATGATAAACTGAGCTGGACCCATGTTTCGGATTTGAAATACTGGCAAAATGAAGCGGCCCAGCTGTATGGCGTTCAATCGATTCCTCATTCGGTGTTGCTTGATCCGGAAGGGAAGATTGTAGCCAAGAACCTGCGCGGGAAAGACCTGCACGATAAATTGAATGAATTACTGAACTAAAATAGAAACCGGCCAAGTGCCGGTTTTTTGTTTTAAGGTCGGCCGTGTTGTCGAATAAGATTGTTGTGTCGGAGCTGTTGTACAGTATTCACTTATTTAAGAACTTTTTGGTCGTTGAGCTGTTTTTTTTAGCGATCAATCAAATTCAGTTAATCAATTATTATGAGTTACGATGTATTAGTTATAGGAAGTGGTCCTGGCGGTTATGTTGCTGCAATCCGGGCTGCCCAGCTAGGTTTTAAAGTAGGTGTTGTTGAAAAAGAAAATATTGGAGGAGTATGCCTCAACTGGGGATGTATCCCTACTAAATCCTTGTTGAAAAGTATGCAGGCGTTTGAATATGCCAAGCATGCCGCAGATTATGGCGTTAGTATTTCTGGCGAAGTAAAGGCTGATTTTAAAGCTATGGTCAACCGCAGCCGCGAAGTGGCTGGTGGAATGAGCAAAGGAATTCAGTTTCTTTTCAAGAAGAATAAAATTGAAGCAATTAATGGATACGGCCGCCTGAAAGCAAAAGGTACGGTTGAGGTTGAAGACGAAAAAGGAGCGAAAACGACGGTTTCGGCCAAGCACATCATTTTGGCTACCGGAGCTCGCTCACGTCAGTTACCTAACCTGACTCAGGACGGTAAAAAAATTATTGGCTATCGCGAAGCCATGACTTTAGAGAAGCAACCCGAGTCGATGGTTGTGGTTGGCTCTGGCGCCATTGGTAGCGAGTTTGCCAATTTCTACCATACAATTGGTACCAAAGTGACCTTGGTGGAATATATGCCTACCGTGATTCCGAATGAAGACGAAGAGGTTGCCAAAACTCTAGAGCGTTCCTTCAAGAAAAGTAAAATGAAGGTGATGACCAATGCTTCGGTTGAGTCGGTTGATACGAAAGGAAAACTTTGCAAAGTAGTGGTGAAAACCAAAAAAGGTGAAGAAAGCCTGGAAGCGGAAATCGTTTTGAGTGCCGTGGGTATTGCTCCAAATATTGAAAACATAGGCCTTGAGGAACTGGGCGTTGAGCTCGAAAATGGCAAGATTAAGGTTGATGATTACTACCGCACCAATGTAGAAGGTGTTTACGCCATTGGCGATATTGTACACGGGCCTGCTTTAGCTCACGTAGCTTCAGCCGAGGGAATTACCTGTGTGGAAAAGATTGCCGGTCAAAATCCGGATCCGGTGGATTACGGAAACATTCCGGGATGTACCTACACCAACCCCGAAGTATCATCGGTAGGAATGACGGAGCAAAAAGCCAAAGAAGCCGGCTATGAGATTAAGGTTGGTAAATTCCCTTACTCAGCCAGTGGAAAAGCCAGTGCAGCGGGTCAGAAAGATGGTTTTGTGAAACTGATTTTTGATGCGAAGTACGGCGAATTGTTAGGTGCTCACATGATTGGCGGCAATGTTACCGAGATGATTGCCGAGCTGGTTGTGGCCAAAAAACTGGAGATAACCGGACATGAACTCATCAAGACCATCCATCCGCACCCAACCATGAGTGAAGCGGTTATGGAGGCGGCAGCCGCTGCTTACGATGAAGTCATTCACTTGTAATAACAGATTTCATTTATGCTATAAAAAAAGCCGTTTCAGTTTCATTGAAACGGCTTTTCTTTGCCTCTTTAGTTTGGATTTTGTTGTTTGACTCCAGAACTGATTGGGTGTTTCCCGGATCAGTAAATCTTTTCAACGACCGGTTTTTCCTGATACACCAATAGGCTGACTACTTCGTCGGCCAGTACGCCCATTTTTAAAAGCTCGGTGTAAATATCGGCGTAGATAACACCCACTTTTGTTTTGTAGCCTCCTTTTCGCAGATTTTTAAAATGCTCCTGTTGCAGCTTGTCATGATCTTTTTTGATGTTCTGCATTAAGGTCCTCACCTCGTGAATATCGATGGAGAGTTCGGCATCTTTTACAACCCCAATCATGAGGCAAAACAGCTCTGAAATGCGATCGGAAAAGCGGAGCAGGTTTCCATACATTTCTTCGTTAAACTGAAGCTTGCCCGATGTTTTACGGCTGATGGCCTTCGAAATGGAGTAACACGAGTCGGCAATACTTTCAATATGGGTGGTTATTTGCAGCATTTTGTTGATGTTTTCTGCGGCCTGGTGGCTGAGCTCTTGCTTGGAGACTTCCGCTAAATAGGCAGCAATTTCAACTTCAAGCTGATCCGATATTTCTTCGTACTTTTTGATCTTGTGTTGGTAGTGCGTAATTTTTTTGTCTGAATGGGTCTGCAGCAGTTCCCGGGTGTGGAAAAACATTTTTTCAACTCGCTCGGTGTACACCATCAGTTCCTTTCGGGCTTGCAAAATCGATAAATCGATGGTAGACAGAAGCCCGGTGCTGATAAACTGGAGGCGGAACTCTTCATCGTCCTCTTTTTGTTTGACAATTTTCACAATCAGTTTTTCCAGCGGCTTAACAAACCAGATGAGGATAAAGGTATTCAGCAGGTTGAATATGGTGTGAAAAATAGAAAGGGCGATGGGGATGGCTGCTGCTGTTTGCTGGCTGGTCTGTCCTGCCGTTGCCAGAGGGGAATCGAACCCATTGTGCACGGTAATGGAGCTAATCAGGTCGAGAAACGGGAAAAATACCGGCAAGAGCAACAATACACCAAGCATGTTGAAAAATAAGTGCGCTGTGGCGGTTCTTTTGGCAGAGGTGTTGGCTACCAAAGCGGCCAGGTTAGCGGTAATGGTCGTACCTATGTTTTGTCCAAGCACCATAGCTGCTGCCATGTCAAAAGCAATCCATCCGTTAAAGCACATCACCAGGGTTAAGGCCATTACCGCACTGGATGACTGGATTAACATGGTCAGGATAACACCAATAAACAGGAAGATTAGAACAGAGCCATAACCATAATTGGAGAAGTTGGTTAAAAAGCGCAGTATTTCCGGATTGCTATTGATGTCTGGCGTGGAGTGATTTAAAAAATCAAGACCAATGAAAATAATGGCAAAGCCAATGATGACGCTTCCCCAGTTGTTGCGGTTGGTGTTTTTAGAAAAAAGCAGTGGGAAGGTTATGCCGATTAGCGGTAACACCAACATGCTGATTTCAACTTTAAAGCCTAGAATAGATATGAGCCAGGCGGTTACTGTGGTTCCAATGTTGGACCCCATGATTACCCCGATGGATTCGGCAAAAGTGACCAGCCCGGCATTAACAAAGCTGACGAGCATCACCGTTGTGGCCGACGATGATTGGATGATGGCCGTAACCAGGAAACCGGTAAATATGCCTTTAAATCGGTTCGAAGTCATTGCCGACAGGATTCCTCGCAAGCGATCGCCGGCAACTTTTTGTAGGGATTCGCTCATCAGTTTCATGCCAAACAGGAAGAATCCCAGTGACCCCAGCAGTTTGAGGAGGTCAAATATGGAGTAGTTCATAATGCGTTGAAAAATTTTGCGCTAAATATATTACTTATCGAACCTCTGGACAAAATATTCGACTACAGAAATGGAAAAGCTGAAAAGAATCATTCGAGTGATCCGTAAAGTATCCTGAATTGTTTTTCCCTTTTAGCTCCATCCGCAGGCTGAAATGTGGTGTATCTAATGCTGAATGTTTCGGTTTAGAGGTAATCACTTTTCTTCATAATGTTGAAGTCTTCTTTTGAAATACGAGTGTAGTGCAATGATCCGATTTCATTGGTTGATTTCCCTAAATACCACCCCGACATCTTATTGATTTTTGAAGCGGGGTTGTTGATGTTCCATCCCAGGGTGACAATGCCGTTCAAATCATATTCCCGACTCATAACAGATGGGGTGTTGTACCAGTAAATCAATTTCCCGTTTCGTTTGCCTAACTCGGAGATTAGTACCCGTTGGCTCGAGAACAGCTGGGCATTTTCATTGTCGCACATCCAGCCACTGAATAGTAACTCGCCGTCAATCTCTTCAATTTTGACAATTCTCGGAACTTCATATTTTTGATCCAGATCATTGATGGATTTGTTTTGCGGAATGGAATTGTATTTCCAATGTCCGATGATGGAGCGATACCGAACTTTGTTTTTCAGTTTTGAGGAAGTTAAGAACAAGAACACCCCGGATAGCAAGCCGCCAATGGTACTGGCCGTTTCAAAATTCGACATGCCAAAGTCTTTCTGAAAATACAGGGTGATAAAGATGGCGCCCATCATTAATGCTTTGCTCAAGGTACCAAGACCTTTATCGGTGAACGAGTAGTGAAGCATTTGATCAATCAGGGAGATGTCTTCTTTTTCAGGGTCTTCGGAGTTTTTAAACATCCTGAATTCCGTTACATTGTCACGGTTGTCTTCAAAGTTTTCGGCAACCAGGTGCAGGTGGTGATTTTCACCGGCTTCTTTACTGCATAGGATAGCTGTTTCCAGGCCTAGTTTTCCTTTTTCCAGGTATTTGGCTGAAATGGCTGTGTCTTCAACTTCTTTCAGTTTAATATCGCCAAATTTTTCCTGGATGTTGTTTTTGCATTGTTTGAGAGCTTGCGGGTGCGAAGCAATCTGGTTGATTTGTGTTAACGGAATGTCACTGCTTTTAGTGAATAAGCAGTGATGGATGTCCAGCAATTCGGTGGCCACTAAATCAATAAATTCGGTTTTAATTGCATTGTAGGTTTCTTCAACAATTCCGCCAATGCTGTTCTTTACAGCTACAACGCCATAGGTAATTTCATTGCGTTTAAGCATGCCAATAACACTTTTTGACGAGATGAGCGGAATGAGTTCGACATCGGTTAGGTTTAGTTTTTCGGCAATTTTTTTAGCTGCTCTTTCAGAGTTACTGCCAGCCATTCCTTGGTAGCCAATCTTAATCATGGTTCAACTAGTTTATAAATTCAATTAATGGCAGTCAGTATCAAAAAGGGAGTAAATTCAGTTTAGGGTTAGCTGGCTGCTCTTTGTTCGTTTTTTATGCAAAGTAGTAAAAAATTAGTTTGAAAGCGGATCATTCCTGAATCCTTTTTGTGATTGATTGATCTTCAGCTGGCTTTAGCCGGTGGGGTGTTGTTGGTAAGTAAGCCGTGGAGCTCCAGGCTCGGATTTATCTTAACCGAGTTGCGCAGTCATGCGTTTACAAACCTTGACCCCATTGACTTGGTCACATAGCATTACCTCCGAATTGGTAAATTCCTGTTGCTGTTTTAAAACGTTTTTCAGGAATCGGAGAGTGAATTTAAGTTTTTAACTTAAATTTGCAGGACATTGGCAATGAGGTCTGCCTTAAACCGTTTCGTTTCGGAACTAATGACTTCTACGTGTAATGGCTGAAGCCAATGTAGAATCATCTATTTAAGGTACTATGAACATAAAAAGAATCCGAGACTTCCTATTCACTTTCGAGCAAATCCCTTCCCTTATTTATCTTTTGAAATGGATTTTTATTTGTCTTGTCCTGGGCGTAATTGTGGGGAGCATTTCGGCCTTTTTTCTGTTGAGTCTGGAGTGGGTAACCAATTGGCGGGAGTCGCACCTGTGGATTATCGCCTTGCTTCCTGTTGGCGGATTTATTATTGGCTTATCCTACCATTTATACGGTAACAGCGTGGTGAAAGGAAACAACCTGTTGCTTGAAGAATTTCATACGCCGGAGAAAATCATTCCCTTCCGGATGGCTCCATTGGTGTTGTTTGGAACCATTTTAACGCACTTTTTTGGTGGGTCAGCCGGGCGAGAGGGAACAGCTGTTCAAATTGGAGGAGCCATTGCCGACCGGTTTACCAAGGTTTTCAACTTGTCGAAACGTGACCGGAAAATTATGCTGATTGCCGGAATTAGCGCTGGGTTTGCCTCGGTATTTGGCACCCCTTTGGCCGGAGGTATTTTTGCCCTCGAGGTGCTGATCTTGGGTCGAATACGGCTGGATGCCATTATCCCCAGTTTTTTGGCGGCAGTTTTTGCCAATTACTTTTGCGAGATCTGGGATGTGTCTCACACCCACTATCACATTGCTTCGGTGGCTGAAATGAATCCGGTTAACCTGCTATGGGCATTATTGGCCGGAATTATTTTTGGCCTTGTGGCCATGCTGTTTTCAAAGTCAACTCATTTCTGGAGCGACCTGTTTAACCGCACCATCAGGTATTCGCCTTTGCGCCCCGTGATTGGCGGAGTTGTTTTGGCTGTCGCTATCTACTTGATTGGTACCACCAAGTACATCGGGTTGGGTATTCCAACCATTGTTGATGCGTTTGAAATTAAGTTGAACTCGTATGATTTTCTGCTGAAAATACTGTTTACATCCTTTACTCTGGGGGCTGGTTTTAAGGGGGGAGAAGTAACGCCACTGTTTTACATTGGAGCAGCCTTGGGGAACGTTTTGGTATGGTTCATTCCCTTGCCTATGGGACTGTTGGCCGGAATGGGTTTTGTTGCTGTTTTTGCCGGCGCTACCAACACGCCCATTGCCTGTACGGTGATGGGAATTGAGCTGTTTGGAATTGAAGCAGGAATGTTCATTGCGCTTGCCTGCAGCACTTCGTATTTATTTTCCGGACATTCGGGCGTGTATTCGTCGCAGATTATCGGAAGCCCCAAACACAACTTTTTCATTCGCGAAAAAGGCTTGCAGCTTTCTGAAATTAAGAAGAAAAGAAAGAAAAAGTAGGCTTTTAAACCATCACCTTGCTTGCTTTAAGCTTCTCTGTTTCCTTGAAAAGAAAACTCCCTCAAGACTTTCGTCCGGAAGGAGTTTCATTAGTAAGTAGTAATAGTAGTAATTGAGTGTAGTGTTTTATTTTTTCTCTACAAAGTCATCGGGGGCATAGTAAATGCCTTTTTCTTGCCAGATGGCTTGTAACTTTTTTAGGGCTGTTTTGAATGAGTCGAAATCTTTGTTCGCCAGCTCAGTCCAGCCGACCTCGGCATAGGCTGCCAATCGTGGAAAAACCATAAAATGCATGTGCCCGTTGGTCGGAATCCACTCTCCCCACATTTGCGAACCGGTTCCAATCACCTTGCTGTGGTATTCTTTGGCCAGTCCTTCCGGAATCGGATCGAAATGGTAAGCTTTGGACAAGGGGATGGATTGGTAATCGTAATCCAGGTAGGTTAGAGAATGAAGTGAGTTGACAATCTCGTAACCATTGCTGGCAGCGGTTGTGGCCAGGTTTAAATCACCTTTCCAAAAATGAATCAACGTTTGCTGGGCCAGTTGCTGATCAACCTTGGTGTCCGAGTCATCCTGAAAATGATGCAGGTTATGCCCCATAATTTCGTTCCAGCCCATCATCCTTCTTCCTTTCGATTCCAGGTAATTTGAAATTCGGTTGGTGAAGAAAACCTGTAAGCCTGCCGGTGAAGCAATACCATTCTTTTTCATGTATGCCTGAACGGTTTCTGACGATTTCCAGTGGTCGTATTTCACCTCGTCTCCACCAATATGGATTACTTCTGAAGGGAACAGTTCCATCACTTCGTCCAGCACATCGGTCAGGAACTGGTAAACTTTCGGATCGCTTACATCATAGACATCGGTACCAACTCCAAATTTTGTTGGGACTTCAATTTCTTTTTTGGCCGTGCCCAACCAGGGGTAAGCGGCAATGGCAGCACTGGAGTGCCCCGGCATTTCAATTTCCGGAACAATGGTAATGTGCCTTGCCTTGGCGTAGGCAATAATTTCTTTGATTTGTTCCTGGGTGTAGAACCCTTCGTGAGGCTCGGCCGACTGGATTGGGCTATCCCATTTTAGCGGACCAACCTGAGTGCTGCTTCGCTTGGAGCCAATTTGTGTCAGAAGCGGGTATTTTTTGATTTCTATTCGCCAGCCCTGATCATCAACCAGGTGCCAATGGAAAACATTCATTTTCAAACGAGCCATCTCATCCAGCAACAGTTTTACCTGTTCTGCTCCTTTGAAATAGCGTGATTCGTCGAGCATGAAAGCCCGCCAGTGAAAGCGGGGAGAATCGCTGATGGCTACTGCCGGAATTTCGCCTGGGTTTTCATCCATAAGCTGAAGCAAGGTTTGTACGCCATAAAACCATCCGGTTGCAGTGGATGCACTTATTTCAATAGACTTGGGTGAAATATTTAGTTCGTAAGCTTCTTTGCTGAGTTTGCCGTTTTGCTTAAACAGGATGTAGTTTTCTTTCTGCTTATTGTTTTCTTCCAACTGGTTTTCCAGTCCGAAAGCTGTTTGAAGCTGTTGCTGTAAGGTTTTAGCCGACTCATAGCCAGCTACACCAGTGATAATTTTGGTTTGCGGGTTGATGGCAAAATGCCCATCCTGCTGCTTGATTTCCTGAGGGCGAGGAATAATATTCAGGGGTTGTGCCAGCGTAATGCCCGTAATGAGGCACAAGGCCAATAAGATGGTTGATCGTTTCATTCGTTCGTGTTTTGTGTTTGTAAGACGCTTTGTTTTTAATTAGGAGACTGTCTCTTTGCGAAAAGAAACAGTCTCATGTAAATCTATGAAAAAAACGATCGGTTATACAAATTCTACCGGTTTGCGTTTGATCCACTGTCCGCGTGTAAAGTCGGGGAAGTATTGTGGAGCACTGTTTTGTGCAATTGATGCTTCTGAAAGCGGTGTTACGGCACTCCAGGCTGCAGCATCATACACATCCATAACCGGCTGGCGCTGTTCTTTAACGGCATTAATGAATTCGCGGGTAACAAAATAGTCAATGCCGCCATGACCAGAACCATTGGCTATTTCACCATATTTTTTCCAAAGTGGGTGATCATACTTGTCTTGCCATGCCTGAAACTCGTCCCATGCGTGGTCTTTGCTCTGCCCCTCAATGTGAATGCGGCGGTGGCCGTAGTCAAAGTCGGTTACACCATCGGTGCCGGCTACATGAAAGTTCAGGGAGTAGGGGCGAGGCAGGTTACAGTCGTGGGTAACAATGATGGTTTCCCCATTGGTAGTTTTAATAGTTGAGGTAATAATATCGCCTTGTTTCCAGGGAAGTTGGGCATTGGGGTGATCTTTTCCACCTTTTTCTTCAATGTAATCTTTCAAACCAACTGCTTTTGATGCTGTGGAGGTCAGATACAGGAAGCGGTTTCCGCGGTTGATGTCCAGCATGGCAGCAATAGGGCCGAGACCATGTGTGGGGTAAACATCGGCATTGCGCATTAAGGAGTGTTGCGTTCTCCAGCGTGCTTCACCTTTGGCTTCTTCGCCAAATTGAAGGCCGTTGTTGAATTTCACATTCAATAAGCTGTGACGATAGCCGCAACGAGCGTGTACCACTTCACCAAATACGCCTTGTTTCACCATGTTCAATACGGCCATGGCATCGCGGCGGTAGTTCACATTTTCAAGAATCATACATGGCATTCCGGTTTCCTCCGAAGTGTTGACAAGGTCCCAGCATTCTTCGATGGTATTGGCAGCAGAAACTTCAAGACCGGCATACTTACCTGCTTTCATGGTTGCCACAGCCATTCGTGTGTGCCATAGCCAAGGCGTTGAAATAATCACGCCATCAATGTCGTCACGTTTCAACATTTCAAGGTAAGCGTATTCGCCATCGGAATAAACATCCGCTTCAGGAACGCCAACATCGCGAAGGAGCTTTTGAGTGCGTGTCACTGCTTCCGGATCGATGTCGCAAAAAGCGGTTACTTTTACACCCTCAGTCATTGCTGCGCGTTTTACGTGTCCGCGTCCACGGCCTCCACAACCAATGAAAGCAATATTAACTTCACCTTGTTTTTTTCTGGAGAGCGTACTTCCTTTTGAAATATGAGGAGCGATAAACATGCCTGCTCCGGCAGCACCTACTGTGCGGAGAAAATCCCTTCTGTCCGTTGTCATCTATGTCAGGTTTTAAAAATTGTTTTAAAGTGCTGCAATGTACGCTACTACAGGGGAACAAGGGGAGGAATAAAAGGGGGAACAACGAAAGAAAATGCGGAAACAGGCTATTTTTTTAAGGTTTCCGCATAGCCGGCGGGATATTCTTCATCGTAAAGTGCGCTGTATTTTTTGCAGAATTCTTCATAAATCTGTTGAGCTTGTCCGTGGTTTCCCTGGGCAGATAAGGCTTGCAAAATATACTTTAAGGCGTCCTCATGAAGCGGGTCAAACTGAAAAATGGTTTTGGCCGCCTGAACAGTCAAATCGGGTTGCTCTTCAATTAAGGGCAGTATTTCCTGAATAATTTTTATCGTCTCATCAGCCAGTTTGCTTTTGTGCGAGTCCAGCCACTCCTGTTCAATGTTCGGAAGAATATTTCCATTCCGGAGAATGTAGAGCAGCTGCTGAAGCAAGCCGGTATCGACGGTCTTTTGCTGTAGTTGCTCTTGCAGCTGTTCGGTGATTTGCTTAAAATGAAAGTAATCCACTTTAAGTTTATCATCGACCTGAAGGTGCCAGCGTTTGTTTTTGTATAAAATTTCAATGCCGTCAACCGGTTCCAGCAGCTTGCGCAGTTTCTTAATGTTTGCTCCCCGGTTTTCTTTGGCTTTATCTTTATTCATGCCGGGCCAAAAGGTGTCTGTGATCTTTTTAACACTGATGCCTTCGGGTGACTCCGGCATATTCAGAATGCAAAATGCCAGCAGCTGCCTGAGCAAGGGGGAGAAACGCTCGGTAATGTCTCCGGTGGGCTGGGTGCAAAACTGAAAGCTTCCGAAAAGCTGGATTTGGAAAGCTGGCAGTGCCGTTGCTTTTGCCTTGGGTTCCGGAGTAGACTTTACCCGTATTTTTTGCTTTTTCTCCTGTCTGAGCCAGAAAAGAACCAGTGCCAGCACAAGGAGCCCCAACAAGAGGAAATAGCCAATCGATGAAGAGGAGGAGACTTCCCTTTGAGTTCGGTAAATGCTCATGATTTCATCATCCGAAAGCCCGCGATCCCATATTTTCAATTCATCAATCGAACCATAAAATTGTTCGCCCCAAATGTTGTTGCCAATAATAACAGACTGCTCCGAAGCGACTATTTCCGAAGCATTCATGGTTGATTTCTTTTCACCGTTAATGTAAAACTCCACGTTGGTACTGGGGTTGAAAACAACTGCAATGTGGTACCACCGGTTTAAGTCCAGCGGTTCATCCAGCAGGTGGTCTTTGATGGTGGGCGTAGTAAAATCAGGAAACCCTCTGTTGAGCTTTAAGGAGAGAGAGGTTCCCAGTCCGATAATCCCCATGAATGGGCGCAAACTGTCGGGCTTTATCCAGGTCGAGATGCTTATGGGGGTGTCAAAATTCAGTTCATTGGCTTTGGCATAATCCACGAAGGAATTGTTTTTTGTTAGATGCAGGACGCGACCTCTCTCGGCATCTTTTTCAATGGTCGCATTGTGCGAAATAATTCGATCCCAGTCCGGATCAATCTTATTCTTCACTTCCTTGTCAAAGGGGAAGTGCATGCTCAGTTGATCTTCGATGGAACTATTGTAAGCGATGAATTCCCGGGGGCTATCGCTTAGCCCACTGTGATGAATGACTTCGCCGGGCGTAATTTTAAACCCGTTTTTATAGGGTGAAAAAATTTCCTGAGTTTTCAACAGGGGAGATGAAAACCTGGCAGGGGTGATCATGCCCGGTCGGTTCTTCCAGAATATCTCGCTAAGGTATTGGTCTTCGTGTCGGAAGATGGCCTTAAAACGTCGCTTCTTATTGAGCTTGCTACTAACCTGGGCGACAGCTTCCTGTTTTTCGGCCGGTGCCACGATTAGGTTAGGAACCTTTCCGGTGAGTTGCCACACGCGCAGGCATTCGTTGTATAAACTGTCGGTTGCCTCAGTTTGAAAGACAACTATTCGATTTAAGGGATCGTTGGAGAACCGATCAGCGTAAGCAATATTCTCCTGAATTTGCGCTGGCGTGGTAAAGCTCAGGTCTTCGTTGAATAGCGCAATGATGTTTTTGTTGGTTTGACGCAAGGAGTCGATGGCAGGCCAGTTGTCGCGGTTGTTGGGCATGAAGAGCTGCTTGCCCAGAATTGTTTGCAAGGCTGTTTGAAGCTCGCTTTGGTTGTAGGTGCCTGAAAATGCCAGGCAGATAACTTGATCATGCTTCGTTTTTCCGGCAAGTGTTTTTAAAAATTGCTCAATGTCGGCCGGTAGTTGTGTTTGCCTCAGTTTAAAAAGAAAAGCCTGCGAGCCGTTGCCGATTCTGGCTTGGTCTGCACTGTTGTAGGACGTACAAGGGAATGCAAAATCATCAACCAATAGCGGCATTCTTTGCGCTTTTACCGATAGCACAAAAAACAGACAGGCAATGAAAGACAAAAAAAGTGGTTTGTTCACGTTATTTCCCTTTTTGGCAAGACACAAAGATAAAATAAAGTCGGAGCGAATGGAGCGAATTTGACGATTTGCTGCCAGAGTTTATGAACAGGCTTGTAAGCAAGCCGGACAACACTGCCTGACATCTAATTCATTGGTGGAGCCGGGAGAGGCAAAGGCAAAGGCACCACCCATATGCTTAGTTCTTTGTTCTATGTAATATCTATCGGATGTTTATCCGGACGGTATGGATGAAAAGAAGTCCGCTGGCTCTGAGGGGAATAAATCTATGAGCCAACGGACTTTTGCTTTTTAGAAAGATGGAGGGCTACCAGTTGGTAAACCAGTATTGCAATAGCTTTTCAGCCGGCTTGTTTCTGACTGAAGCTGATTTTTGAAAGGCGGTTTCCATGTCACGTGGTGCATATTTCTCCAGTTGGTCATAATACATGTAGCCGTGCGACAGTATGCCTTTTACATTAGTGCTTGTTTCATTAACAGCTTCCATGATTCCCTGATAGATATCGGCCTGCTCATAATAATCCTTCTCAAAATTGTCGGCTTCGCGGCCTACCGCCAAAACCGGCTCCAGATGACCGTAGTGATTGGCTGCTCCATCAGCCGATGGTGCCCAGATCCATAAGATTATCGGCTTGTCAAAATCGGCATAGCGATTCAGTGTGGTGGCAACGGCCTCTTTGACTTGGCTGAGAGTTGGGTTGACCGTCTCCGTAATGTTTGAAATAACCAGGCCAAAGGCATCAAATAGGTTTATGAAGGTTTTGGTGTATCCGGAATCTTCAAAGTAAGCCACCTCGCGGCCTCCATGGTAGTTGGGGGCTTCAAATGGCCGGGCAGTGCCAAAGTAGAGGATTTCGCCAGAAAAAACTGCGCGCAGGTCAGCAATTAGCTTGGTCCATAATTCGTGGTAGCGGGCTTCGGAAGAGAAAAGTACGGGCGATGTGGCATAATTGAGCCCGTGCCCTAAGGAAATGTAAGGAACGTTGTTGGTTTGTGCTACGGCAGCATAATCGGTTAACACCCGGGTGTATTCGGAGAACCAGTCGTTCCAGAATTCATCGCTTAGTTTCGTCCCTGAGAAAACCAGCTCATTAAATGACTTCCCGTCCAGCTGTTCTTCGTCCTGTGGCCACACCCCGAACCAATAAATTAAGTCCAGTCCTTGCGCGTTGGCTTTTTCGGTGAGGTTGGTATATTGGGAGTAGCTAAGCATGTCCCAGGAATGTGTGGTGGCAGCCTGCGTACTCATTTTCACGGAGTCGGTACCAACAACGGTTACAAATACCGGATCAAAAACGGTTGCCGCATTGACCTTCATGCTGTTCAAGCGGGCAAAGGTGCTTTCAAAGGCATCGGGGTAGAGGTCTTCTCCCATCCAAGGACCCGCGTCAAACAAGCTGATTCCTTTGATAAAATCGTCCGGTTTGGGGTTTACGTTTTGAGGCGTTGGATAGGCATAAAGGGGAATCGTGAGTTCGGCATCGTCCATCAGGTCGAATCCATAGCTAAAAGGGATGTAGCCTGAACCCACTTCGCTGGTGATGGTGCATACGGGCCCCAGTGTTTGGTAATTGCTGAATTGATAGGCTCCTTGCTCGTTGGTTTGAACAGTGGTGTTCTCTAAAGCGATAGTCATGTTGCTCAAGGCTTCCTGGGTGAGCCGGTTCTTTAAGGTACCGCTAACCGATACATTTAGCTTGGGCTCGGCCAGTTTCACCCGCACCTGCTCCAAGGCTGTTTGGTTGTCCTGGTCCACAGCTTCGGCCCGGATGATGTGTTCACCCAAAGCTTCTTCCGAAGTATCCCATTGGTAGGAATAGGGCGGATTTTCCAGGTAAGCAACTTCTAAGTTGTTAATGTAGAAACGGACAAAGCGAACGCCTTCGTCATCTGTGGCCGTAGCGCTGATGGTAATGACCTCGCCAAGGACTTTCTCGGACTGGTCAGCAGGGGAAGTGATGGTAACTTCAGGAGGAGTCGGTTCTTTTTCGGGTTTCTTCTCATCTTCTTTGCAGGTCCATAGGAAACCGGCCAGCAGGAGAAGAACTAAAAGTTTAAGGCTTCGGTTTTGAATTAACATAGGTGACGTTTTTGGTTTGTTATGGTTATTTATTTTCGTGACTGTTCTGTCAGTCTGATCAAGCCTTTGCGGAATGGTTCGGACTGACTCACATGATCATAGGCTGAAGCATGTCTGCTCCTTTTCGCTTATTCATTCTGCTGACAGCTATTGCCTGGGGGTGGTGCTGGAACGACCAGTGAATATAACCTGTGATAAGCATTGGAGATTCGTGGCGCTTATCGCGTCGCTCTTTTCAAAGGGCTCTGTACGAGCAGGATGAGAATGAGATAAAAATAAATAAATATTTCAAATTAAGAAAAAAGAAAGATCATTTGTTCGTTTTCTGGTAAGGCAAAGGCAAAGGCACTCTGCTCTTCGCCCCATGCCCTTTGCGCTTCCCTCCATGCCCTCTGCCCCTAGCTCTAAGCTGTTTGCGCTATGCTCGCTACTCTCCCCGGGCTTTTCCGGTTTTATTCAACTAAACTTCGTTTATCTTTGCAAACTTCGTAAAACGCACAAAAGTTTAGTATTTGTTCAGTATGAAGTATTTATATCTCCTTTCTTTTTTCTTGTTTGTTCATGCGGGGCTTTCCGGCCAGATTAGCCAGGATGATCAACCCTTTTCCGCGAAAGTTCAACTAAAGTCAGCCCGGCTAGTGGCGAAAGTGGAGCTGAAGGTAAATCGTGACTCCCTGCTGGCAGAAGCCAGCCGGATTAAAGGAACACTAAAAACGGCCATTTATGGTAAAGGAATAGCCGCACCCGTGAATTTTCTGGAAAGCGCTTCTGTATCGAAAGTAAGCGGGGGAAAGTGGTACCAATTAAGCATCGGGGCAGAGCAGGCCACCGCTTTAGGTTTATCCTTTTCCCGATGGGAGCTACCCGAAGGAGGTAAACTGTTTGTATGGAATAGTGACCGTACCAGCTATATTGGGGCTTTTACCCACCATAACAATAAACCCTGGGGAGGTATGATGATTCGGCCCGTTGAAGGGCATACCTTACACCTGGAGTACTTTGAACCCGACCACACGCAAACCGAGCTGGTCATTGATCAGCTAATTTACAGTCTGGAGAAAGCGATTAAGGGGGAAAATGATAATTCTTTTGGTTTAAGTGGGGAGTGTCAGGTTGATATAAATGATCTAGCAGGGCAAGGCTGGCAAAGGGAAAAAAGAAGTGTTGTTAAGGTGATAACTGAACAGTGGAGCACTGATGTACCGGGAGGATGGTACACAAAATATTCTGGTGCGTTGATTAACAATACGGCTCAGGATGGAACCCCGTACTTGCTGACGGCAGCTCACTGTGTGAAAGATGATGAACATGCTCAGAAATCCATATATTTTTTCAACTATGAAAGCATCGTTTTAGGTCAGGATGGTAATAAGGAACAAACGCTTGTTGGCTCACAGGTAATGGCAACTAAGCCAGGCATGGACTTTACCTTGTTGAAACTTTCGGAAACTGTTCCTTCAAGCTACCGTCCTTACTATTCCGGTTGGGATCGCAATGACCAGGATTTAGAATTTGCTGTGGCTATTCATCATCCTGTGGGTGATGTGAAGAAGATATCGAAAAGCTATTCAAACGTGATAGCCTATGGCACCTTTCGTAATACCGATTTGAACTTTGATAAAGAATCGCATTGGGAAGTTGCAGAATGGACTATCGGAGTAAGTGAAGGAGGATCTTCAGGAAGCCCGTTGTATAACCAAAATCATCGCATTATTGGCGATTTAACAGGGGGAGCTTCTCGCTGTGGACAGCCGATAGATGATTATTACCAAATGTTTTCCTTAGCCTGGAACAGTTCTGATGCCTACGGACAACAGCTGAAGCACTGGCTCGATCCGCTAAATCTGGACGTAATGGCCCTTAATGGCTACGATCCGAATCCGCAGCAAGGAGTTTACATGCACCCGGACCGCGAACTGTGTTACCTGAATGAAGCCATAACGTTTACCGATTACTCCCACGGAGATTACAGCAACTACCGTTGGAACTTCGGAGAAATGGCAAGCCCAAAGACCGCCACAGGCAAGGAGCCGGTTAACGTGACTTATCAGGCTATCGGAACCTATTCGGCTTCTCTTACGGTGTTTAATAATACGACCGGTCAGGATGAAACCTTTCAGCTCAGCGATTACATTGAGGTTTATCATCGCAATGCTACGCCAGCATTTAAAGCCAGGGAAACCGTAGCTTACCTGAATGAAACGGTAATCATTGATAACCACAGTACCGGCTCCAACCAGGAATACCGATGGAGTTTCGGGCAGGGAGCAAGCCCACAGCAGCTGGTCACTTACAACCTGGATTCAGTTAAGGTGAGTTATTCGACTACCGGAAAAAAGAGCATTACCCTGGAGGTGGTTAATCCTAACGGTAATCAGAACCTGACCAAGCCCATGTATATTTCAGTATATGAAAAGGTACAGGCCGGATTTTCCTTTGAAGAGCGTAATTACTATGTAGGTGATACCTTAAAAGTGAATGACACCAGTCAAAAAGGGACTAGCCTTGGAACCTTCTTTATTAACGATATTCCTGATGGTTTAAATGACTGCCCTTTTAAGTTTACTTATTACCGGAAGGATGGTGAGGACGGCATGTATGCTTATGATAATCCGTGGTATATACTGCAAGAAGCCGGAATCTATACCATTCGCTATACGTTTACCGGAGGGGATTTTAACCCCGATGATCCGGCCATTAGCTTTGAAAAGCAAGTGCAGGTTTTTGAGAAAGTGGATCTGGCGATTAACTACAGCCAGGAAGGGGATGAATACCGCTTTTATGTAAGTGGGGCTGATAAAAGCAAGTACAGTTATAGATGGAGCTTTGAGGATGGTCAACAGTTCAGTCAAGCCAGTTGTAGCTATACCTTCACCAAGTCCGGAGCATTTTTAGTCTTGCTGGAAGTGTTGAACGAGAAACAGGAGGTGGTAGCACAGCTGGAACAAGAGCTGGATGTAATTATCACTTCCCTGAATGATATCAGCCAGGCCAGCATCAAGGTTTATCCGAACCCCGTGGTGGATTATGTGCAGATCGAGCTTCCCCATACCCGGCAGGATCAGGCCATGGCCCGCCTGTTTGATATTACCGGAAAATGTGTGCACAGCTCCGTAGGAGAAAAGCGAATTTCTACCGCTTCACTTGCTCCGGGAATGTATGTACTTCGACTGGATTGGGAAGAAAACGCCTATTCAACCAAGATTATCAAGAAGTAGAACAGGCAAAGGCAAAGGCAAAGGCAAAGGCAAAGGCACTCCATGCCTTGCTCCGAAAATGTCCTGACTTTTTTCAAAAAAGTCCAGAGAGAAATTAAAAAAGTCCAGACTTTATTTAAAAAGGTCTGGACTTTTCTCTGAAAACTCCCTGACCTTTTTGAAAAAACAACCAGACTTTTCCAGAAAAAGTCAGGACATTTTTTTTCCAGGTCAGGACATTTTTAAGTTTCCTGCCTATTGCCCGTTTTCTTCCATTTTAACGAATTCGGCGGTCTTCAAGGCAGTTTTAAACAGTTTGCCGGGGCGAAAAAGTACTTTGGCACCTTCAATATGGCTGGCATTAAAAGCATCCTCTTGCTCGGTGGCCTGGCTTTTGGCTGTTAAGCCCATCGAGCCAAAATCTCCCAAGTCAACGGTGTACCCATCGTTTAAGGTTTCCGGCACAATTTGAAGAAATCCTTCAATAACAGAAAGAATATCCATTTCGTTCAAAGATGAACGTTCAGCAATTTGGTGAGCAATGAAACGGTGGCTACGTTGCCCTTTGGAGTTGATGGAAGCATAATACTTAGGAGCAGCTTCCCGATCGGCTGGATTGACGCGCGCGATCACTTTGTAGTTGATACTCATAAATAAATGGTTTTAGTTAAATATGAATAAGTTACGATAATGTTTGTTTAGAATCAATTTAGATTGATAAATAGAATAGTTGTTATGAAATAAGCAGAGGCAAAGACAAAGGCACTCCATGCCCTCTGCCCGTTGCTCTTCGCCCTTCGCTCACGTTTTTTGGCTCTTTATTCTTGGTTTTCCTTCTCGGGCTTCTTCTAGTTTATTTGTGCGAATGTGTTTAAACTGCGAAATTCTAGAAAAAAACTGCTTTTTGCTTACAAATTAATTTTGTGTGTTGGGGATTAATTTTTACATTTGCTCCATCAACAATTAAAAAAATGAAAATTCCGGCTATCATACTTAACGTCATTATTCTTCTCGTGGTCATTTCGCAAGCGAAGTGAGGATGTCGTACGTTGGTATAACCGATAGCCATTCTCAATAGGGGGAATGGCTTTTTTCATTTATTAGGACTTATAGTTATGAGACATTTTACAGCAATTTACCTGGTCATTCTACTCGTCATTCTAGTATTTCACTAAGAAAGGCCTGGGATTGTTGAACAAATAAAATTCGAAAGCCTTTCTCTATAGGAGAAGGGCTTTTTTAAAAATATAAAAGAGGATTGAAATGCAGAAAAAGTTAAGATCAGCCACAACTACCGAAGGACGGAAAATGGCCGGGGCCCGAAGTCTTTGGAGGGCCAATGGAGTGAAAGAGGAACAATTTGGCAAACCGATGATTGCCATTGTCAATTCCTTCACCCAGTTTGTGCCGGGGCATGTGCATTTGCATCACATCGGTCAGGAAATAAAAGCACTGATTGAAAAACGAGGATGTTTTGCCGCCGAATTCAACACCATTGCCATTGACGATGGCATTGCGATGGGGCACGATGGCATGCTTTATTCCTTACCCTCGCGCGATGTGATTGCCGATAGTGTGGAATACATGTGCAACGGGCACAAGGTAGATGCGATGGTTTGCATTTCAAACTGCGATAAGATTACTCCTGGTATGATGATGGCTGCGATGCGTTTGAACATCCCGGCCATTTTTGTTTCCGGGGGGCCGATGGAAGCCGGTAAAATTGACGATAAAGCTTATGACCTGGTGGATGCCATGGTGATGGCTGCCGACGACTCGGTTTCTGATGAAACCATATTGCGCGTGGAGCAGGAAGCATGTCCTACCTGTGGCTCGTGCTCGGGCATGTTTACGGCCAATTCGATGAACTGCCTGGCGGAAGCGCTGGGACTGGCTTTGCCCGGTAACGGAACCATTGTGGCTACGCATGCCAACCGTAAAAAACTGTTTGCTGAGGCGGCCGACCGCATTGTTGACATTACTTACGATCATTATCAGAATGGCAATGACAAAGTAACGCCGCGTGGAATTGCCACCCGGGCTGTGTTTGAAAATGCCATGAAACTGGATATTGCCATGGGCGGATCAACCAACACGGTGCTGCACATTTTGGCCATCGCGCAGGAGGCCGGGGTTGATTTTACGATGGAAGATATTGACCAGCTTTCGCGCAATACGCCTAACCTGTGTAAGGTGGCACCCAATTCGGACTATCATATTGAAGATGTGAACCGCGCAGGAGGAATTCTGGGCATTTTGGCCGAAATGAACCGGGGTGGCTTGCTGGATACCTCCGTTTCGCGGGTGGACGGGTACACCCTGGCCGAAGCCATTGAGCAGTTTGATATCACGAAGGAAGGGGTATCGGAAGTGGCTGTTCAAAAATACAAATCGGCACCGGCAGGTGTGCGCAACAATGTGATGGGCTCGCAGGAAAGTTATTACAAAGAGCTGGATGCGGATCGTGCCGAAGGATGTATCCGGGATATGGAGCACGCCTACAGCAAAGATGGCGGGCTGGCGGTTTTGTTCGGAAACATTGCCCGCAACGGATGTATCATCAAAACAGCCGGGGTTGACCCTTCGGTGTACACCTTTAAAGGAACGGCCCGGGTGTTTCACTCGCAGGACACAGCAGTCAATGGAATTTTAGGCGATGCTGTACAGGCCGGCGATGTGGTGGTTATCCGCTACGAAGGACCGAAAGGCGGGCCGGGCATGCAGGAAATGCTTTACCCTACGTCCTACATCAAATCCATGAAACTGGATAAGGCTTGTGCCTTGATAACCGATGGACGTTTTTCAGGCGGAACTTCGGGCTTGTCTATCGGACACGTATCGCCCGAGGCGGCTGCCGGTGGGGAAATTGCGCTGATTGAGGATGGTGATTTGATTGAAATCAGCATTCCCGAACGAAAAATCAACCTGCTGATTTCGGATGAAGAGATGGCGAAACGAAAAGCCGCTGAAGAAGCCAAAGGCAAAGACGCTTACACACCAGTAGGACGTAACCGGGTGGTGAGCAAAGCGCTGAAAGCATATGCCAGCCTTGTTTCATCAGCCGATAAAGGTGCAATTCGATTAATTGATTAGTAACTAATAAAAACTCATTCATATGGCAACAAAGAGAATTACAGGTTCGGAAGCCGTTATTCTGTCACTTTTAGAAGAAGGCGTTGATACCATTTTTGGCTATCCGGGCGGGGCTATCATGCCCATTTATGATGCTTTGTATGATTTTGACAAACAAGTTTCTCATATCCTGACCCGCCATGAGCAGGGGGCAGTACATGCGGCTGAAGGTTATGCTAAAGTGACCGGAAAAGCGGGCGTTTGCTTTGCCACTTCAGGTCCTGGTGCAACGAATTTGATTACCGGGATTGCTGATGCCATGATTGATTCCATTCCGCTGGTTTGCATTACCGGCCAGGTGGCTTCTCCTTTGTTGGGAACCGATGCTTTCCAGGAGTCGGATGTGGTCGGTATTTCCATGCCAATTACCAAGTGGAACTACCAGGTCACGAAGGCCGAGGAAATTCCGGAAGCCATTGCCCGGGCCTTCTTCATTGCCCAGTCCGGAAGACCTGGTCCTGTGTTGTTGGATATTGCCAAGGATGCTCAATTTCAGGAAATCGACTTCAGCTATAAGAAGTGTACCAAAATACGATCCTATATTTCCAAGCGTGCTGTTGATCCGTTTAAAGTGAAAGCGGCAGCCTGGCTGATCGATCAGGCCAAAAAACCTTTGTTGCTGTTTGGGCAGGGGGTAATTATTGCCCAGGCCGAAGCGGAGTTGAAGGCTTTTGTAGAGAAAACAGGAATCCCGGCTGCCTGGACCTTGTTGGGACTGTCGGCCTTACCGAGTGATCACCCCTTAAATGTAGGGATGCTGGGGATGCACGGCAACTATGGGCCAAACATAAAAACCAATGAGGCCGACCTGATTATTGCGGTGGGGATGCGCTTTGACGACCGGGTAACCGGCAAGGTAAGCGCTTATGCCAAAAACGCGAAGATTATCCACCTGGAAGTTGATCCGGCGGAAATCGACAAAATCATCAAAACCGATGTGGCGGTGCTGGGAAGTGCCAAGGAATCGCTGGCTATGCTGACCAACAATGTGAAGGAAAACAAACATGAGGCTTGGCTTCAGGAATTCCGCGACTGCGACAAAATTGAACGTGAAAAAGTAATTGATAAAGATATTTACCCGAACAAGGAAGGCTTAACCATGGGAGAAGTGGTGCGCATCACTTCTGAAAAGACAAACCACAATGCGGTGCTGGTGACCGATGTGGGACAACAGCAAATGATTGCTTCCCGCTACTTTAAGTTCTCCCAGTCGAAAAGCAATGTAACTTCCGGAGGTTTGGGGACGATGGGCTACGGAATTCCTGCAGCTGTAGGGGCCCAGTTGGGTGCCAAGGACCGCACGGTATGCTGCTTTGTGGGCGATGGAGGTTTCCAGATGACCTTGCAGGAGCTGGGAACAATCGTACAAAATAAGCTGCCGGTAAAAATAATCTTGCTGAATAACAATTTTCTGGGAATGGTGCGCCAATGGCAGCAGTTGTTCTTTGAAAAACGTTATTCGTTTACTGAGCTCCAAAACCCGGATTTCATCACCATTGCCAAAGGTTTTGGCATGGCCGGTCATAAAGTTACCCAACGCGAAGACCTGGAAGAAGGCGTTCAGCGCATGGTTGACCACGATGGTCCGTATTTGCTGGAAGTTGTTGTTGAAAAAGAAGATAATGTATTTCCTATGGTTCCTTCAGGAGCTTCCGTTTCTGACATTATCCTTGAAGCATAACCTAAAAAATTGAAACAATGAAACAGGAATTTATCATTAGTATATATTCAGAAAACCACATTGGTTTGTTAAACCGGATTACCATCAATTTTACCAAGCGTAAGATGAACATCGAGAGTTTAACCGTTTCTGAATCCGCGATCAAGGGAATTTCAAAGTTTACCATCGTTGTAAAAGAAGAGGAAGACCGCGTCAAAAAAGTGGTTGGGCAGTTGGAAAAAGTGGTTGAAGTGTTGAAAGCTTTCTACCACACCAATGATGAAATGGTTTTTCAGGAGCTAGCGCTTTACAAAGTACAAACGGATACGCTTTACGACAGCGACCAGGTAGAACGCATTGTTCGTAAATCGGGTGCCCGTATTTTGGAAATTACCCGTGAATATACTGTTATCGAAAAAACAGGACACAAAGAAGAAACCCAGGAGCTGTTTGAAGCGTTGAACCAGTTTGGCGTACTTCAGTTTATTCGCTCAGGCCGGATTGCCATTACACGCGACCCGATTGAGCGGCTTTCTGAGTTCCTGCGCGAACGGGACACCTTGCTGAGTCAGGTTGACTAGCCGGTGAAACATTGAAAAAGAATATTGTAGATTAGTTGAAAATAGATTTAAAAAGTAAAATAGAAATGGCAAATTATTTCAACACACTTCCGTTGCGTTTGCAATTGGAACAGTTAGGAACTTGTGAGTTTATGGACCAGGCTGAATTTGCAGACGGCGTAAAAAAGCTGGAAGGCAAAAAAGTAGTCATCGTGGGTTGTGGTGCACAAGGCTTGAATCAAGGTTTAAACATGCGCGATTCAGGTCTGGACGTATCGTACACCCTGCGTGAAGCAGCCATTAAGGAAAAGCGTCAGTCATACAAAAATGCAGTTGAAAACAATTTCAAAGTAGGAACTTACGAAGAAATGTTGCCAACCGCTGACTTGGTGATTAACCTGACTCCGGACAAACAGCACACCAACGTGATTAACGCGGTGATGCCACTGATGAAAAAAGGAGCAACTTTATCGTACTCTCACGGGTTCAACATTGTTGAGGAAGGCATGCAAATCCGTAAAGACCTTACCGTGATTATGGTAGCGCCTAAATCGCCGGGTTCGGAAGTGCGTGAAGAATACAAACGTGGTTTTGGGGTACCTACCCTGATTGCCGTTCACCCCGAAAATGATCCAAACGGAGATGGATTTGAAATTGCCAAAGCTTATGCCGTGGCTACTGGTGGACACAAAGCGGGTGTTTTGAAATCATCGTTTGTTGCCGAAGTGAAATCAGATTTGATGGGTGAGCAAACCATTTTGTGTGGCTTGTTGCAAACAGGTTCAATCCTGTCGTTCGACAAAATGATTGAAAAAGGCATTGAGCCAGGCTATGCTTCAAAACTGATTCAGTATGGATGGGAAGTGATTACCGAAGCCTTGAAACACGGTGGAATCACGAACATGATGGATCGTTTGTCGAATCCGGCAAAAATCAAAGCTTTTGAATTGGCTGAAGAGTTGAAAGATATTATGCGTCCGTTGTTCCAAAAGCATATGGATGATATCATGTCGGGTGAATTCTCGAAAACCATGATGGAAGACTGGGCCAATGATGATAAAAACCTGTTGACCTGGCGTGCTGCCACTGGCGAAACGGCTTTTGAAAAAACGCCAGCTACCGATGAAGAAGTTAGTGAGCAGGAATACTTTGACAATGGCGTTTTGTTGGTTGCCTTTGTGAAATCTGGTGTTGAGTTGGCTTTCGAAACCATGACCGAAGCTGGTATCAAAGAAGAGTCAGCTTACTACGAGTCGTTGCACGAAACGCCGCTGATTGCCAATACGATTGCCCGTAAGAAGTTGTTCGAGATGAACCGGGTTATTTCGGATACGGCCGAGTATGGCTGCTATTTGTTCGATCATGCCTGTAAGCCCTTGTTAGCTGACTTCATGAGCAAAATTGAAGCTGATGTGATTGGTGAAACTTATGGCGAAGGTTATGACAACAGTGTGGATAACAAACGACTGATTGAAGTAAACGCCCAAATTCGCTACCACGATGTGGAAATCATTGGCGAAGAATTGCGTGCGGCTATGGCTGCCATGAAAGCGATTTACTAGTTTATTCGCAATTTCCCGGCAAACAAAAGTAGCCGGGAAAAGATAAGATAGAAGCTCCATCCTGGTGATGGGGCTTTTTTTGTGCGGTTTATCCGGCTGGTTTTGCAGCTTGTCAGAATATTCTTTTAAATTCATCCTTTTTAGAGGTTCTTTGAACAAACCTTTAATACCGGACTGATGAAAAATCGAATCGTACTTTTCCTTTTAACCTTGCTGTCGTGTCAACTTTGGGCGGCTAATGAGCCCAACCCAGTTGATGCTGATCTTCTGAAACGAATTGAAAACAAATTTGTGGTGGACTCGCTGCCCGTTCGTTATTATTCCAACATCCTGATTCGGCTGGAGGGACAGCCAACAGTTGATGACTCGCTCATTGTGCAGCAACTGGTTGATACTTTAAACTCGGTTATTGATGTGTGGAAAGTGTACCTGATTTATGAAGGCACATCGAACCTGGTGATTCAGCTGAATATGCCGGAAAATATTGGAAAGGAAAACCATATAGAGCGTAGGGATAATTCACGAGAGATTGTTCAGAATAAGATTATCTTGAATATGGACGCAGATGCTGATTCACTGACACGCAAAAAGCAGTTGTATTATTACCTGATGCGTTCGCTGGTAAAATTTACCGAGAAGGCTGCAGAGTCGCCTAAAGTAAAGGGAAGTGTCTTTGATGAAGATTCGCCGGAGAAAATCACTTTTGCCTCGGTTGATTTGCCCGTCATCAAAAGTTTGTACGCAAAAGTGTATGATGATCGGTCGCGCAGGCCAAGGAAAAATTCGTCTTTTCAATCAAATAAATTCTCTTTTCAATCGAAAAACGTCAGTCCTCGAAACCGCTTTTTAGTGAGTTCAGCAGCCGGATTACTGGGCATGTTGCTGGCAATTATTTACCTGATTGCGATTGTGCAGACAGGGGTGATTAAGAACCATAACTATGATTTTGGGAAGTTTTTGTGGCAGGGCATGTTGGTGTTTTTTGCCTATGTGCTTCAGGTGGCTGTTGCTTCGTCCATCAAAGTGTATTTCTTAAATGTCAAGTTTGATTACCGTATTGTGCTGGGCAATACCATTGGTATTGCTGCATTGGGGGTTATAAGCATCATTCTTATTTTTCTGACGGAGTTTGGCATTTTAAGAAAGCGAAAGGATGATTTATTGCTGAATACGCTGATTCCATTTTTAACCACTACGTTTATTCCGGCACTGCTCCCCATGGGACTAACGCTGATTATGCCTTCTTCAGTGAGAAATGAGGAAGCCATTTTTGGAGTGACAGTCACGACCATTTTGTTTTGCTCGCTTATTGGAGTGGCCCGTACTTTTTACATCTATATGAGCATGCAGTCGCGCCACTTGCTGCGCAAGAAAGATGTGCAGTTGGCGCAGTTGAGCGAATTGCACAAACAAGCTGAACTGCAATCATTGCAATCCAAAATTAATCCCCACTTTTTGTATAATTCGTTAAATTCGATCGCGAGCCTGGCAACCATCGATGGACAAAAAACGGAGAAGATGGCTTTGGCTTTATCCGATTTCTTTAAGTATTCGTTGAACAAGGAGCAAAAGCAAACGGTGAGTTTGAAAGAAGAGATGGAGTCGGTTGAGACCTACTTAATCATTGAAAAGGTGCGTTTTGGCGAGCGGCTCAATTATGAAGTTCAGCTGCCGCAGGAACTCGAAGAAGCGCATATTCCCCAGTTTTTGATTCAGCCGCTGGTTGAAAATGCCGTGAAACATGGCCTGTCTCAATTAACCCACAATGGGTTGATTCGGGTGGTGGTTGAGCGTGTGAATAAACAACTTAAAATCCGGGTTTTTGATAACGGACCTGCATTTCCGGATGAGCCAATTGCCGGCTACGGACTACAAAGCATTCAGGAAAAATTGAATTTGCTTTATCAAAACAAGGCGTGGCTCAAGTGGGAAAATGCGCCGGAGAAACACATTCTTATTGTATTACCTTTTTCAGAATAAAAAAACAGCATGTTGAATAATTACTATCGAACCCTGATTATTGATGATGAAAGTCCGGCGCGGCAACGGATGCAGCAAATATTAAGAGAAATGCCTGAGATTGATCTGGTAGGAGAAGCTGCCAATGGACTGGAAGCGGTCAGGCTGATTGAAGATTTGCAGCCGGATCTGATTTTTCTGGATATCCAGATGCCGGGCCTTAATGGTTTTGAAGTGTTGCAACAGATCAGCTATTTTCCTACGGTGGTTTTTTGCACCGCTTACGATGACTATGCGTTGGAGGCTTTTGAAACTGCTGCAATTGATTACCTGGTAAAGCCGGTAAAAGCCGAGCGGGTCAGGCGCTCCATCGAGAAACTGCGGTCGTTGCAGCAGGAGGTGAAAAGAGAGCAGGTGTTGCAATTGCTGTCCAGTTATTCTTCTCCGGAAAAACGAAAAAGAGTGACCAGCATTCCTGTTAAGCTGGGCGACCGGATGTTGTTAGTTAAACTGACCGATATCAGCTACTTTATTTCCGAAGACAAGTATGTGTCGATTGTGAAAAAGGATGGTAAAAAGTACCTGACCGACCACAGCCTGAAATTTCTGGAAGAGAAACTTCCCGATAATTTTATTCGCATTCATCGGAGTATTTTAGTTAATGCAACACTGATTCACGAAATTGACAAGCACTCGGGCTGCCGGTATGTGGTTCGTTTGGATGATCTGGTTAAGACAAAACTGGTGAGTGGGCGAAACTACGGCGAGAAAATAAAAGCTTTGCTGGAACTTTAGGTATCTGTAGAACGAAATATGGATTCCTGTTGGTGAAAATAGGCTTTAGGGAAGCGGGTTTCTTAATTCAAAATGAAATCGTACAGGGTGAATGAGGGAAGCAGTAGTTGGCAATGGTTATTTTTGTATTTTCATGTTGACTAAAATTTTTCTGGTTATTAACGCAAAGAGATTCTGACTATGTATTCATGGTTTGTTGAACAAGGGCCTGTGATGCAGGCATTACTTGCTACATTATTTACCTGGTTTGTAACGGCACTTGGTGCCGGTATGGTTTTTTTCTTTAAACGGATCAACCGTAAGGTGTTGGATGGCATGCTGGGGTTTGCCGCAGGGGTTATGATTGCCGCCAGTTTTTGGTCTTTGTTAAGTCCTGCCATCGAAATGGCAAGTGAAACCAGTGACAAACCATGGATTCCGGCAGTGATCGGATTCCTCAGTGGGGGGGCTTTTTTATGGCTTGCCGACCAGCTGATTCCTCACTTGCACCTTGGATTTCCTCGGGAAGAGGCCGAAGGGGTTCCTACTTCCTGGCGCAGAAGCGTGCTGTTGGTGTTGGCCATTACCTTGCACAATATTCCTGAAGGCTTGGCTGTTGGAGTCGCTTTTGGTGCGGTGGCATCTGGCCTTCCGGCAGCTTCATTGGCAGGAGCCATTGCTTTGGCCATTGGTATTGGTATTCAGAACTTCCCTGAGGGAGCTGCTGTATCAGTTCCACTTCGTCGGGAAGGTTTTTCGCGTCGCAAAAGCTTCATGTACGGGCAGGCTTCCGGAATTGTGGAGCCCATTGCCGGTGTAATTGGAGCAGCAGCCGTGGTGATGATGCGCCCAATTTTGCCTTATGCACTTTCGTTTGCTGCCGGTGCCATGATCTATGTTGTGGTGGAAGAATTAATTCCTGAGTCGCAGTTGGAGAAAAACACGGATATTGCAACCATTGGTGCCATGCTGGGCTTCGCGGTGATGATGACCCTGGATGTGGCTTTGGGCTAGTAGCTGACGTTTCAAACTTCACTTTTCAAGTTCCAAGCAGATAGTTTGCAGTTCCAGGTATGCATCTCTGGATTGATAGAATCGTGCTATGAATTGTCTCAAAACTATCTTTTAAACATGTTTTTGCGTGCTGGAAGTTTGCTGCTAAAAGCGTAATATTAGTCATTAAAACTGAATATTATGAGTAGCATTATTGAAGGAACCTACAAGCTTTTGTCTTTTAGCCTTGAAAAAGAGAATGGGACCGTGGAGTACCCGTTTGGGAAAGATGCCATTGGCTACATTAACTACACGGGGTCTGGTCATTTTTCCGTTCAATACATGCCCCGGCATCAGCAAGCGGATAATTGGAAAGGTGTATCCTATTTTGGAACCTATGAATACAACCGGGAGAAGGATTACATTGTGCATCATGTTGAAGGTTCGCTGTTTTCGAGCGAAGAGGGCCTGGATAAAATCATTCATGCCCGGGTGCGGGGTAAAAGCCTGAAATTGACTTGTCCTACACCAACAGCTGGTGGAAAGACTGAGGAGGCAGCTACTATTCATTTTGAAAAACAGGAGGTCTTGCCTCCCGTTACGGTGTTTTAATTCTTCCGGCGAAAAGAAAAATTCAGGAGCCGATCAAATTGGAAAAGTAGAATCACGGCAATTGCAAATTGAACGAATAAGGCGATTTTGCGTAGTGGAATTCCATGGATCTGTTCGTTAAGGTTGACGGTGAGGCTGGTAATGAGTAAGCCCATAAAAAGGCCGAGAAAGAAAAAGAGCCAGGCTAAATGCAAGTTGTTGTTAACCGATTTTTTTTGCTGCTGTTCCTGATAAATTTGATCCATCATCCGATCTTCAAAATCCTGAAAGGGCATTTCGGTAAGCGAATGCTTCATGAGATTTTTAATCAATTTTTCTTCTTGTTGCATTTTGTCCATGTCACACTGTTTTTAACTCGTTGCATAATAATCGGTTTACAACCGATAACATGTTCTTACGACCTCTGTGCAGAATCACCCGCACGTTGGCTTCCGCCCAACCGGTCTCATCGGCAATGGTTTTAGCCGATTGGTCTTCCAGGTAAAATAGCCGTAATACCAAACTTTCTTTTGGCCGAATTTGCTTTAAGGCTTCCTGGACCAAGATCGTTTGCTCTTCGGAGGTCATGCCGTTGAGGGTGTCTTCAATAGAATCTAATCCCGTTTCCGGGAGTTCATCTTGATAAAGGTGCTGTTTTTTTTCTTCGCGTAAGCGCTGGAAAGCTTCGTTGATAACGATTCGGTAAAACCAGGTTTTAAAACTAGAGTGCCCTTTAAACGATTTCAGTTTTTGGAACACCTTGATAAACGACTCCTGGACGACCTCCTCGGCCCAAAATTCATCTTTGACCACAGAGATGGCCACTGAAAAGGCCAGGTCTTTATAATTGCTTATAAAATACCTGAACCCTTCCGTGTCTCCGTTTAATACCTTTTTGATGTAAAGGCTGTCCATTCGTGACTCCTAGTTTTTGCTTGGTTTGTCGACGTAATGGGCAATAATCATTGAGATTCCCCCAAACAACATTAATGCAACGAAAATAGCAAAACCATTAGTTCTGTCAATCACCTTTTCAATTGTAGGGATTCCACTTAAAAAGATGATAAGAGTTCCTCCAAAAGCGATACCTGTAATTAGTAGCCCAAGCTTCAACCAAGGGAACCGAAAGCGAAATTCACGTTTGGCATAAATCTCCGAAACATCCTTATCCCGTTCAATTAGGGCCATACGCTCTTTGTTTCGGGCCTGAAGGAAATAGTACCATCCAAAAAACACGCTGGCAAAAAAACCCAGCCAAATGAGTGCTAACATCAAATCTTCCATACTTCTTTGTTTTTGTTTTGCCCCTTTGATGCAAGCTAGTAAGAAATGTTACAAAGAAAATTGCTGCTATGGTAATTTTTGAAGGAAATGTGATTATTGAACCAGCACAATTATGTTACCAACTAAGGAAATAGTAGTGCAACTATTTTAAATAGTTTGAAAACTAAAAAATATAGTTATATTTGGTGCAAGCATAAATAATCATGAAACATCTGACGAATCGAGAAGAAGAAATTATGGAGCTTTTTTGGGAAAAAGGTTCCTTGTTTGTTAAAGAAATTATTGAATTAATGGTTGGTTCAAAACCTCATTACAATACCATTTCAACAATTGTGCGGGGGCTCGAAGAAAAGGGTTTTGTCGACCATGAACAGTTTGGAAATACCTACCGGTATTTTGCTAAAATATCACGTGAGGAGTTTAGTAAGAATACGATTAAAAATCTGGTGAGCAAATATTTCAATACCTCGTACGCTTCGGTGGTCTCCATGTTTGTTGAAGAACAGAAAATTACAACCGAAGAAATTCAAGAGTTGATCCGTCAGGTTGAATCGCGTAAAAACACCGAAAATGAATAGCTTACTTTTGTTTCTGGTCAAATCGACCCTGAGTTTGACTTTGCTGTACTTGACATTCCGGTTGTTAATGAGCCAGGAAACTTTCTTTAAGCTCACAAGGCTGGTGTTGTTGTTATTGATATCAGTAATAATTCCATTCTTAAGTGCACCTCAATTCTCTCAGCCATCGGTAACAACAAAATTGAATCCTGTTTTTCAAAGTCACCTGGTTTTTGAAGAAACTGTTCCAACGATTGTTTCATCAGAGGTTCCTCAGCCTTCAGCGGCAGTATCCGAAGCAGTTCAACCTAATGCTGTTTCGTTTATGACTATTATTTTATTCGTTTATCTATCTGGTGTTTTCATTTCATTTCTGGTGTTGTTTTCCAGCATTATTTCGGTTTTTCGGCTCTTTCGGAAAGCCCGGAAAGTTTCGCTGGATGGAATTCGCTTGATGATTATTGCCGACGACATTCCTGCTTTTTCGTTTGGCCGTTACATCCTGATTTCTCAGTACGATTACGAAACGAATTCGGAAGCTATTATTACACACGAGCGGTCTCACATTAGCCTGGGGCATTTTTACGATCTCATGTTGATGGAACTGGCAAAAATTATCTTTTGGTTTAACCCGTTGATTTACCGCTTAGCCCGTGATCTGAAGGAAATTCACGAATTTCAGGCAGACCACAACACCCTTCATTCAGGCATCGATGCAACTCAATATCAATTATTAATCATTCAAAAATGTGTCGGACATCAAAAGTTCGCACTTGCAAACAGTTTTAATCATTGTCAAATTAAAAATCGTATTACTATGATGAACAAACAAAAAACGAGTAAAGCGTGGCGCTGGAAGGTGGCGACCTTTCTTCCCCTGCTTGCCCTGTTGCTGATGGCTTTCGGCAGAACGGGCGAAAATGCACCGCCGGAACAAATTTTGCTTTCTCCAGAAGTTTTCTCCAATTCGACAGACTCGGTGAAGCAATGGACAGAGAAAGATTTTAATATCCTGAAACCAAAAGAACGTGAATCTCTTGTTTTGGGTGATGAAAAGTTTCTGGAAATTTCCATGGATGCTCAGTCTCACATAACGATTGGGAATGACGAACTCATGTTATCCGGTGTACCAGCCATTATCCGCAAGTGGAGGGATTATGATCTTGCCGATGATAAATCAATATTTGAAAAGATTAGCGTCAATGGGAATGAGAAAATGGCTTCAGTTTCGAAAATAGTTATTCGAGGTGATGATGTTCCTTATTCATTGTTTAAAGAATTGGCCAACAGAATTGGAAATACAGTTCTCGAAATTAGAGGAAAATACTCGAAAAATATTTTCAAAGTATCTTATTCTAATTTGCCTGATACGCAGCGAGATGAAATTGATAAGCTAATACCATTGAACGTTTACTTAGGTCAAATTAATGTGACAGAAGTAAAGCCACCACCTGCTCAACGAAGATGAAATTGGGATTATAGAAAAAATTAACTTAATGGGTGAATTGAAGAAATTGATAAATGAAATCAATTCTAAAAAGAGGTTGTAACAATTGATGCACATTCAACTTCAAGTAAGGAATTGTTAGGTGATATAAAAAGAGAATAGAAAAATAAGCTATCAGATTATTTGGTCAAGTCTTTAGTGATAAAAAAAAGCCGCCGGCTTTGGTGCGTCTCCATTGCCGGCAGCTTTAATCATTGTCAAATGCTGTATTGCTACAACATGCCAAAGTTAGGAATTGTAAACCGCTGTCAAGCACTTTTTTCCAAAAAAGGAAAAGTGATTTGATTTTCTCAAATTAAGACCGAATAATCTTTTTATTAAGAATCGTAAAATAAATAGCCGTTCTGTTTTCATTTTAAAATTAATTTGTGATATTTGCAGGAAATCATTGAAAAAATGACACGAATTCATTCCATTTCTATTCTCTATATTCTACTCGGTATTCTACTTTGGATGCGGTAATGAGAATGGTATGGAGTAACTAAATTTATAATAAACATACATAAAGCCATTCTCAGACGAGAATGGCTTTTTTCATTTTTAGCAAATAATAACGAATAACAAATAAATCATTGCATCATGAGCGACAGATTGTACATTTTTGACACCACCTTAAGAGACGGGGAGCAAGTTCCCGGGTGTCAGTTAAACACGGTTGAGAAGATTGAAGTAGCCAGAGCTTTGGAGGAATTAGGAGTCGATGTAATTGAAGCCGGTTTCCCTGTGTCAAGCCCGGGTGATTTTAAGTCGGTAGTCGAAATTTCAAAAGCGGTAACCTGGCCAACCATTTGTGCCCTTACCCGCGCAGTAGAGAAAGATATTGATGTTGCAGCTGAGGCCCTTAAATATGCCAAGAAAGGGCGTATTCACACTGGGATTGGAACATCGCCCTACCACATTTACAACAAGCTCAATTCGACTCCTGAAGAGATTCTTGAACGTGCTGTTGCTGCTGTAAAATACGCCAAAAAGTATGTCGAAGATGTTGAGTTTTATGCCGAAGATGCCGGCCGCTCGGACAACGAATACCTGGCACGGGTAATTGAAGCGGTTATTAAGGCCGGTGCTACGGTGGTTAACATTCCGGATACCACAGGTTATACCATGCCTTACGAGTTTGGTGAAAAAATCAAGTACCTGGTGGATAATGTACGGGGCATTGAAAATGCCATTATCTCCACGCACTGTCATAACGACCTGGGGATGGCAACAGCCAACACCATTGCCGGAATTATCAATGGGGCCCGCCAGGCCGAGGTAACCATCAACGGAATTGGTGAACGTGCCGGAAATACTTCGTTGGAAGAAGTGGTGATGACTCTGAAAAGCCGTTACCAGGTGTTGAATATCGATACCAATATCAACACGAAGAATATTTACAAAACCAGTCGATTGGTGTCGAACCTGATGAACATGCCGGTGCAACCCAACAAAGCCATTGTTGGGCGTAATGCCTTTGCACATTCCTCCGGTATTCACCAGGATGGCGTGTTGAAAAACCGCGAGAACTATGAGATTATCGATCCGGCTGATGTTGGTATCAACGAATCCTCCATTGTTTTGACAGCCCGTAGTGGACGGGCCGCTTTGAAGCACCGTTTGGAAATAATGGGCTTTGAGCTGAACAAGGAACAATTGGATGAGGTTTATGAGAAATTTCTGGAGTTGGCCGACAAGAAAAAAGACATTCGTGATGACGATGTGGCCTTGTTGGTGGGTGATGCCGAGCAAAAAGAGCGTCGCGTAAAGCTGGATTTCCTGCAGGTTATTAGTGGGAAGTCGCTGCAGCCGATGGCTTCGGTACGAATTGATATTGCTGGTGAAAAGTTTGATGCTACGGCTTCGGGTAACGGACCGGTTGATGCTGCCATTAATGCGGTTAAACAAATTATTCGCCGTCAGGTTACATTAGAGGAGTTTTTAATTCAGGCCATTACCAAAGGAAGCGATGATGTTGGTAAGGTACACATGGAGCTGGATTTTGAAGGCGTGAAGTATTTCGGCTTTGGAGCGCATACCGATATCATTACAGCTTCGGTGGAAGCTTTCCTGGATGCGGTCAATAAAATCCATGTAAAGTAGTTAGTGTAAAATTTTAAAACGAGAATAAATTGGAAGCAAAAACTTTATTTGATAAAATCTGGGATGCACACGTGGTTAAAAAGGTAGAGGCAGGCCCCAGTGTATTGTATATCGATCGTCACTTTATTCATGAAGTGACGAGCCCGGTTGCCTTTTTGGGCTTGAAAAACCGGGGACTGAAAGTATTTCGTCCGGACCAAACCACAGCAACACCTGACCATAACGTGCCGACCATTGACCAGGAATTGAGCATTAAAGATGAATTGTCGCGCCACCAGGTGGAAATGCTGAAGAAAAACTGCGAAGAGCATGGCATTACTTACCATGGTTTGGGAAGCGAAGGACACGGGGTTGTGCACATCATTGGGCCGGAAATGGGCTTGACACAGCCGGGCATGACCATTGTTTGTGGTGATAGCCATACTTCAACACACGGAGCTTTTGGAGCCATTGCTTTTGGAATTGGAACCAGCGAAGTGGAAATGGTGCTGGCCAGTCAGTGTATTATGCAGCCCAAGCCCAAGAAAATGCGTATTACGGTGGATGGTGAATTGGGTAAAGGGGTGACTTCAAAAGATATTGCCCTTTACATCATTTCAAAAATCTCAACCAGCGGTGGAACCGGACACTTCATCGAGTATGCCGGATCGGCCATTACCAGCCTGAGCATGGAAGCCCGGATGACTTTGTGTAACCTGAGTATTGAAAGTGGTGCCCGTGGTGGTATGATTGCCCCCGATGACACGACGATCAACTACATCAAAGGCCGGCAGTTTGCGCCTAAAGGTGCCGATTGGGACAAGGCTGTTGAATACTGGAAAAGCTTGAAATCAGACGAAGGTGCTCAATTCGATACCGAATACCATTTTGATGCGGCTGATATTGAGCCCATGATTACCTATGGAACCAACCCCGGTATGGGAATTGGAGTAACAGCCTCCATTCCGTTGGGGGAAGAGTTGCAGGGAACCGACCGGACAACCTTCCTGAAATCGTTGAAATACATGGATTACAACCCCGGAGAGCCGATGAAAGGTAAAAAGGTGGATTACGTATTCCTGGGAAGTTGTACCAACGGACGGATTGAAGATTTCCGCGCGTTTGCCCAGTTTGTGAAAGGGAAGAAGAAAGCCGATGATATTCATGTTTGGCTGGTTCCCGGATCAAAAGCTGTTGAGAAACAAATTATCGCGGAAGGATTGGATCAGATTTTTGAAGAAGCCGGAATGGCCCTTCGTCAGCCGGGTTGCTCAGCTTGTCTGGCCATGAATGACGATAAGATTCCGGAAGGCAAATACGCAGTTTCCACATCGAACCGAAATTTTGAAGGTCGTCAGGGACCGGGTGCCCGCACCTTGCTGGCCAGCCCTCTCACCGCAGCAGCAGTGGCAGTAACCGGCGTAATTACCGACCCCAGGGAACTGATGTAGATTGATTATTTATGATTGATAATTGGTGATTGAATGGATCGAAAAACCTTAGAAGCACGAACCAAAGTATTTGCCCATAACTGTGTGAAGACGGCTTTGTCACTGGAAGGGACAAAACTTGGAAATCATATTTGTGGCCAATTAATAAGATGTGCGACTTCGGTTCCGGCGAATTACCGGGCAGCTAACTTAGCTCATTCAAGGGCTGCGTTTGCTGCAAAATTATCAATTGTTATTGAGGAAGCAGATGAATGTGGTTTTTGGTTGGATTTTGCAATTGGAGAGAATATTCTTTCAACCGCTGTTGCAGAACCTCTGATCAAAGAAGCCCATGAACTTACGTCAATATTTGTTGCCTCAAGAAAATCAATTCAGGTGAAATCAAAAATAATAAATCAAAAATAATAGATCAAAATGGCATACGATAAATTTGTAACATTAACTTCCCGTGCTGTTCCACTGCCTGTGGAAAATGTGGATACGGACCAGATTATACCTGCACGGTTTTTGAAAGCGGTGGAGCGTAAAGGCTTTGGCGATAACCTGTTTCGCGATTGGCGATACGACAAGGCCAATCAGCCGATTGCCGACTTCCCTTTAAACGATTCAAAATACAGCGGCAAAATACTTGTAGGAGGTAAGAACTTTGGAAGTGGTTCCAGTCGCGAGCATGCAGCCTGGGCCATATACGACTATGGTTTTCGGGTGGTGGTATCCAGTTTCTTTGCCGATATTTTTAAAGGAAACTCACTCAACAACGGGCTGCTTCCGGTGATTGTTTCACCCGCCTTTCTGGAGAAAATATTTGCCGCAATTGAAGCTGACCCTACAACGGAATTAGAAGTTGACCTGGAAAATCAAAAAATTACCTTGCTGACAACGGGCGAATCCGAAGAATTTGAGATTAATGCCTATAAAAAGCATTGTCTGCAAAATGGCTTGGACGATATTGATTACCTCGTGAATATGAAGGAAGAAATTGAGGCTTTTGAACGATAAACAACAATAAGATGACGGGAAAAATGGTGGAAGGACGAACTGAGGTATTAAGTATAATGGACACCACGCTGAGGGATGGCGAACAAACTTCAGGGGTTTCGTTTACCGATACCGAAAAGTTGAGCGTAGCCAAGGTGTTGCTGGAAAGTGTCAAGGTCGATCGCATTGAGATTGCTTCAGCACGGGTTTCTCATGGCGAGTTTGAAGCTGCCCGTCGGATTATGGCCTGGGCGGCCGAACGTGGTCATCTGGACCGCATCGAAATTCTGGGCTTTGTGGATGGCAAAATCTCGCTCGACTGGATTAACCAAGCCGGGGGGAAAGTCATCAACCTGTTGTGTAAAGGTTCTTACAAGCACGTAACCGAGCAGCTTCGGAAAACTCCGGAAGAGCACGTGGCCGACATTAAAAAGTCAGTGGATTATGCCCGCGAGTTAGGCATTACGGTAAATGTTTACCTGGAAGACTGGTCGAATGGAATGCGCAATTCCAAAGATTACGTCTACTACATGATTTCCGAGCTGAAAGAACTGGATATTCAGCGGATCATGTTGCCGGACACCCTCGGAATTCTTGACCCGGATGAAACATACGAGTTCTGCAAGGAAATGATTGACCGCTTTCCCGATGTGCAATTCGATTTTCATGCGCATAACGACTATGATCTAGCCATTGCCAATGTCTTTCATGCGCTTAAAGCCGGTATCCCTTGTGTGCACACCACTATCAACGGGCTGGGCGAACGGGCAGGGAATGCTCCGCTGTCGAGCGTGATTGCCACGGTGAAAGATCACCTGAAAATGGAAACCCGCGTGAACGAAAGCATGTTGAACCGCGTGTCGAAACTGGTAGAGAGTTTTTCCGGTATCCGGATTCCAACCAACAAGCCTTTGATTGGTGAATTTGTTTTTACCCAATGCAGCGGCGTTCATGCTGATGGAGACAATAAAAACAACCTGTATTTTAACGATCTCTTGCCCGAGCGTTTTGGACGTACGCGCAGCTATGCCTTGGGTAAAACCTCGGGGAAAGCCAACATCAAGGCCAATCTCGAAGAGATGGGAATGGAGTTGGATCCTGCCGTTCTGAAAATGGTTACCAACCGGATTATTGAGTTGGGCGACCGAAAGGAAACGGTAACCGCCGAAGATTTGCCCTACATTGTGGCTGATGTTTTGCAGGAAAATATTGAGCAAAAAATCAAGATCAACAATTACTCGCTATCCCACGCCATGGGTTTAAAGCCATCGGCTACGGTGAGTATTGCCATTGGCGGAAAAACCCATGAGGCTGCGGCTGCCGGCGACGGACAGTACGATGCTTTTATGAATGCCTTGAAGGTAATTTATGAGAATTTGAACAAGCCTTTCCCCAAATTACTTGACTACAGTGTGACCATTCCGCCAGGGGGAAAAACCGACGCCTTGGTTGAAACCGTTATTGTTTGGGAGCTTGATCGGGAGTTTAAAACCCGAGGCTTGGATCCGGATCAAACAGCCGCTGCTATTAAAGCCACGGTTCGGATGCTGAACTTACTTGAACACTGGAATGAGCTTGAGAAATAGCGGCCCATGCGTTGATCGCTGCTTATTGATTCAGCGGATGACACGCCAATTACACGAAAAAAGATTGAAAAAAATAAACACATGAAATTAAAATTAGCAGTTCTCCCCGGAGATGGTATCGGACCTGAAATTGTTGATCAGGCCATGAAAGCAGTGAAGGCTGTTTCCTTGAAATTTAAGCATGAATTGGAGTTTGAGTTTGGCTTGACCGGAGCCGTAGCCATTGATGAGGTGGGGGAGCCTTATCCTGAAAAAACACACCAGTTGTGTATGAATGCCGACGCGGTTTTGTTTGGAGCCATTGGCGACCCCAAATACGACAATAACCCCAAGGCTACCGTGCGCCCCGAGCAGGGCTTGTTGCTGATGCGTAAAAAGCTGGGCTTATATGCCAATATCCGTCCGGTAGAAACGTTTGAGTCGCTGCTGCACAAATCACCTTTGCGTCGCGAGTTGGTTGAAGGCGCCGATTTTGTTGCCATTCGCGAGTTGACCGGTGGAATCTATTTTGGCGAAAAAGGGCGTAAAGACGATGGCAATACTGCTTTCGACACTTGCACCTACACACGCGAAGAAATAGAACGTATCCTGAAGCTGGGCTACGAATTTGCCATGAAACGGAATAAGAAACTGACAGTTGTGGACAAAGCCAACGTATTGGAAAGCTCGCGTTTGTGGCGTGAGATTGCCCAGGAAATGGCTCCCAACTATCCGGAGGTGACTACCGAGTACATGTTTGTCGATAACGCAGCCATGCAAATTATTCAGTGGCCTAAAAACTTCGATGTGATGGTTACTGAAAACATGTTTGGTGATATTCTGACCGACGAAGCCAGTGTGATCACCGGTTCGCTGGGGCTGTTGCCATCGGCGTCGATTGGGATTCATACGTCGGTTTTTGAGCCGATTCACGGATCGTATCCACAGGCGGCTGGCAAGGACATTGCCAACCCGATTGCCACCATTTTATCGGCAGCCATGTTGTTCGAGTATGCTTTCGACCTGAAAGAAGAAGGCAAACTGATTCGGGATGCCGTTGCAGCTTCAATGGCTGAGAAGGTGGTTACCGAAGACATTGCTGAAGGCAAAGCCTATAAAACATCTGAAGTGGGTGACTGGATTGCCGACTACATTGCCAAAGCATAAATAAGCATTTTTTTTTGATTCAGTATGAGGGGCTTTCCAATTTGGAAGGCCTTTTTTATTGCCGCTTGGGAATGCACTTGGGCTTTTCTTGAATTATTCCTAACTTGGTGAAAACTTAACTATTAGAACTAAAACGATGAGAAAAAAACGATTTGTACTGTGCTCCCTATTGCTGCTCCTCGCTGTAGGAACCTGGGCCAAAGGAAACGACTGGCTTAGCTTATTCAACGAGAGCAATCTGAATGGCTGGATTCAAAAAAACGGGGAAGCCAGTTACTGGGTTGAAGACGGGGTAATTATGGGAAAAACTGTTGCCGGGAGCCCCAACTCCTTTTTATGTACCGAAAACGAATATGCCGATTTTGAGTTGAGGTTTGAAGTCAAGCTGTTTGATAATGAATTGAACTCAGGAGTTCAGATTCGCTCAACCACCAAAGCGCCGGAAGGGGATGAAGCTTTTGGCCGGGTGAATGGGCCGCAGGTTGAAATTGAAGCAAGTGGTGCGAAGGGCGCCGAAGCCGGCTACCTCTACGGCGAAGCCTGTGGCGGATGGATGACCCCGGAGGAACTCCGCATTCCGCATAAAAACTTCGACGATGGCCAATGGAACAAGTACCGTATTGTAGCGAAAGGCCCCCGTATACAAACCTGGGTGAATGGCAAGCTAATCTCCGACTTGGTGGATGAGGAGAAGTTCAAATCGCACCCCAGTGGGTTTATCGGGCTGCAAGTGCATGGCGTAGGCGATCGCGGGCCCTACCAGGTAGGCTGGCGGAATATCCGCCTGAAAGTACTCGATTAAGCCTGTTGAAGAAATGATTTCAAAAAGCAAAGACGACCGGAACTTCCCGGTCGTCTTTGCTTTTTTACAAGCGGCTTTCACCTGCTATTGAGTCTGGCCGGTTCTTCGTTAACCGAAGAAATACTGTCTACTTTGCCTTTTGGCTGGCCGCTTCTTTCAGCAGCTTGACAATAGCGGTTTGGTTTGCGCGTTTGGCGTGTTGCAGGGGTGTTACCCCCTCGCCGTCGGGCAGGCTGATGTCACAGCCCGCAGCAATCAGAATCTGCACGATCTCCTGATATCTGGCACTGCCATCGCCAAGAATGATGGCTTCCAGCAGGGCGGTCCATCCCAAACGGTTAATGTGGTCAATGGGGAAGCCCTGGGTGTTGGCCAATAGCCTGACGGTTTCAACATGGCCTCGCTCGCAGGCCGGAATCAGCGCACTGCCATAGTAACGGTTAAAAACATCGAAGCGGGCACCATTCGCTAAAAATAGTTTAAGCAATTCGGTTTGGCCCGTTGCCCCGGCATGCAGAAACGGACTGGCCAGTTGATTGTCCTGCTGATTGACATCGGCACCATGGGCTACAAGCAGTTGGGCCATTTCAAAATGGCGGGCCTGGGTTGCAATCAGAAGCAGCGAGCGCTGGTTCTCATCCCGGGTGTTCACGTCGGCTCCGGCGTTTAATTTTTCTTCTGCCAGTTGAAGCTTGTTTTGCTTAACAGCTTCAAGAAGCGCAGACTGCTCTTGTTTCATTTCAGTTGTTTTTAGAGGATTCGGTTGTGTGTGCAAAAGGTTAAGCACAACGAAAAGCACGAATATGTTCATGGTGTATTTCGGTACAGGCTAAAATACAAGATTGCCTTGATAAATCAGCGACTTAACCGGCGATAAGCGGGATACAGCCTCTGCCGAGCAACTGGCATCCAGAAAGGCAAGGTCTGCCTGGTCTCCCGGTTTTGGCCATTGCTGGTTACCTTCGTCATCCAGTGGTAGCACATTGTAGGTGGCCAGTTTCAGGCTTCGCGAAAGGGCATGCTCAGTGCCATAGCCATACAGCTGAGCCATTAGTTTAGCTTTTTCCAGCACGCTGCCACTTCCCCAGGTGTTCCAATGGTCCATAATGGAGTCGTTGCCGGTGCCTACCGTTACCCCGTGTTTGTACAATGTTGGAATGGGCATGATCAGTCGTCCGAAAGGAATGGTGGAAATGATGCCAACCTGGGCGGCACTTAGTTTTTCAGCCATTTCTTCTTGTTTGGCCTGGTCAATCCGGCCCAGTACAAAGCAGTGGCTGATAAATGTCTTGCCTTTCAGCACCGGATTTTCATTGACTTTGTCAATCAGGTAATTCATGGTTTGTAGTCCGGAGTCGCCTGTTTCGTGCAAGTGAATGTCAATTCCTTTGTTGTGGTCCAGAGCCAGCTGAACGGTAAAATCAATTGTTTTTTCAATTTGCCCGTCCAGGGTGTAAGGATCAACGCCGCCAATGTAGTCGATATCCATTTGGGCAGCCTCTTTCATCAGTGGAGCCGAATCCGTATAGTAAACACCATGCTGGGGGAAAGCCACCAGCTCAGCGCCGAACGTGTTCTTTTTATTTTCCAGGGCTTGCTGCAGGTTTTTCAGTGAGTTGAGGCCGGAGGTTGGCTCAATGTTGACCTGGCTTCGGGCAAAAGCAGAACCACAGGATTGCAGCAAGTCAATCATTTTTTCCGCCCGTTCGGTGGATGTCTTTAGCATTTCGGGCAGAATTTGCTGCTCCAGGGCAATCATTCCTTTTACGCCGCCCTGTCTTTTCCGGATTGCTTGCCAGGGGCCGCCGTAAAACGTTTTGTCCAGGTGAATATGCATGTCCTTAAAGGCGGGCAACATCAGATAGCCCTTGGCATCAACGGCTTGTGCCGCCGGATTGTTGGGCGAAACCTTGCGGATCTTTCCATCTTCAATATCGACACAAAACAAGTCGGTTTTTGTGGCAATTACTTCATCTCCTTCATAGTCAAAGCCGGTTTCAAGGCGTACATTTTTTAAACGAATGCTGTTCATCTTGGTTAGTATGGTGTTTTCAACTGGTGCCTGCCGGGCTGTATTTGCGGCAAGTGTCGGTGCGGCTAAACTTAGTCCGGTAGCCAGCATGGCTGAACTTTTAATAAACTCTTTTCTGGAAACTGTTTTACGTATCATCTTCTGTTTTTTTATCGCTTGTGTGGAGGGGCGTCTTTTCTGGTTCAGACGTTTAAGCAGGTCGAAAGGTTTGCACGCAAAACTAAGAAAAAAGCAGAAGCAGATCGATTTTTCCCAGACTGGCTTTCCAGCTGTTATCTAAAACTTAAGATGGGGGGAGCTTTCTTTAGGGCCTCAATGGGGTCTAAATCAGAATCAATCTGTGTGGAATTGGTGTATTTTGAAGCGCAGCTTATTTGGCTCATTCAGTACTTACTGCTTTCCGGTTTTTCAACCAAGGCACGGGTTACAAACCCGCGCCAGTGGAGAGGAAAGACATTCGTTTCGGTACGTTTCCAGGTTCACTATTCGCTTTTTTGTCCAAATGCAAGGATGTAGCCGTTATTGTCCTGTAGGTAAAATTCACGCATTCCGTACCAAGCCGTTTTAAGTGGGGTTGGGTTCAGGCCTTTGTCTTTTATTTGTTCATAAAAGCGGTCAATTCCGTCAATTTCCATATAGAACGAAACACTTGCTCCCATAGAGCGGTCTTTGGCGAGAAGAACGTCTTCTTTGAAACTGTCGGTTCGCTGGAACATCATTTCCACGCTGTCCTTACTGAGCAAGGCGTAAACATATTCTTTCCCCTCAGTCAACGATTGTTCGACTCCGTCCTGTGTTTCGGGGACAGCCATTACCAACGAAAAGCCTAAAATGGATTGATAAAATTCAATGGTTTCCCGAATGTTTTTAACCTCAAAATTGGGCGTTAATTTGTTTGCTTTCATCTTCCTTATTTTTTGTTCACAGCACAAATTTAGCTTGACTGAATGGTGGTCAATTGTAAAAATCGGTCGTTTTTGTTCAAGTACAAATTCGTTGGTGTTGAGCCTGTAATCTGCTTTACTTGCTTAATAAAATGGGCCTGATCGTAATAATCGTTTTCGGGGAAAAGCTTGCCATTGGCAATGTGTTTTAACGAAGAATGACATTTCAGGATCTTGCAGAATGTTTTAAGCGAAAAACCAAAGTGACGGTTAAAATATCTGTTCATTTGCCGGCTGTTCCAAATAATTCGTTCTGAAAGTTCCTGGACTGAAATTTCGCCTTTTCGTTCGTAAAGAATTTTGAACAGCTCAAATTTCCGGCTGTCAATTTCTTTAAGGTTTTTGAGTCCGTATTGTAATTGTTCGCTAATCGAATCGGTAAATTTGCCGAAATCGTTCAAATCGAGGTGTTCACAGCCCATAAAAGGAGTGGACAGTTCTGTTTTGGTGTTTTTAAGTTCTTTGATGGACTGTTTGAAAAGATACTCGGCAGAAATCAATTTGAAGCGAGTGCCAATCAATTTGGTATTCTTTGGTATGGAAATTTGGATTTGCTGTGTCCAAACACCTGTCAGCCATACTTTGTGAATTTGTCCGTTTTTGATCTCAAAAATTAAATCGAAACATCCGTCTGGAAGTATTTCATACTGGCATTCCTTTTCGGCAGTTTCAAACTCCCAAAAACTTTTGATGAAGTTGGAAATAAATCCTTTGGTATGTTTCTCCCGGTAATTCACGCGTTTGTTTTTTTTATGGTAACGTTTAGTACATGTTGTCGGGGCGGATTTCGGAGAGCGTTCCTGTCCGAAGGACACGGAACTGCGATGCGAGAATCCGCAGTTGGCGTACCACCAAACCCCGCCCTGCAATATGTACCGTGTTATAGGGTGTTTTTTATTCATTTTTTGTTTTGTTCCAAAAATCAATATCGTATTCGTTCCAAGACAAAATAACCTGGAGGTCATTGTTTGCTTTTGAATCGCTGTCCAAGTAATGATGTCCACCACTGCCAAGTCTGTACATTGATGTTAGTTTTTCTCGAAATTCTCCCCATTTTTCTTTTGTTACTCTCCACTCATAATTCTCGTGACTTGTTTTTAATAATCCAATATTTTCGTTGTCGGAGAAAGTTTTCAAGTTGATTCGATATTTATTGTCTAAGAGCTTTAACTTGTCAAAATTGAAGTCAGTCAGGTTTTTGGAGAGTTTTAAAAATACCTTCTCAAGTTCTAAAAGTCCATGAATGTCCACCGAAATTAAAATGCTATTTTCTCCTTTGAAATTTTCAAAAAATCCGATTCTGATATGTTTTTTTGTCATGGCAAGTTTAACTTCTATTGAAATTGCGAACTCTTTGTAGGTCATTCTTTGAAATTATTCCATAAATCAAACTCGGGACAATCAATGGTGTTACCAGCCCTAAAATTGTATAAACGTTGTTTGTTTTAAAAAAATAGTCCCATAGAAAAATGAAAAGCAGAGGAGTCCCAACAAGAAAAATAATTAATCCAACAATCAGCGCAACTTTACTTTCTCTTGCAGAAATTGTGTCGATATGATATTTTTCCTTGTGATTGCATTTTTTACAAGTCAATGGAATCCATTCGTTTTTTGACTTTTTAAAATCTGTCCGATTTACATTCCAAGTCCAAAAGGAAATCTCTGATTTACATTTATTACAAACTGCGTAAAGTTTCATTTCATGCTGTTTTGTCTTTTTTTAAAATACCCTATAACGGTTGGTGCAAGTGGAGTGCGGAGCTTTGAAACGGCAACTTGTCAGGTTTGCACAGAGCCAAGCCGGCGTACTACTAAACATTATTTTTAACCGAAAATCCGTCAACGACGGATTGGCGGTGGTTGAACAGAGAGTAAACGCTGGAACACCACGCCCGCCCGCATTACATTTGCACTGTGTTAGCGGTAGATTTTTTCATTTTTTCAATATTTAATGCACATGATTATCACAACAGCAATAAATGATAAACAACTTGTCAGAAAAGAAATTGAAGTTAAAAGTCCGAAGAGTTTCAATTTCCTTGACGAATTTGACTGAAACATTTTATTTGCCGTTTTATCTGATAATCCAAATGCTTTTTTGTATGTGTCTTTTGCATAATCCATTGCAAATTCAAATTCTTGTTTAGCGCCTTGTGCAATTTTTTGATAGCGAGATTTTAAATCATTAAGAACTATTAGTTTGTCCTCGGGATTCAATTTAGAATATTCATCTAAAATATGTGATACATCATCGTCATAGTCTATTTTTAAACGTCTTATAACTTCTTTAATGTCATTTTCACCTGAGATATCATCAGGATTTACCTCCATAATTTGTTGATTTGAGAAAGCTCCATAAAGATAAAATTCGATACTTTGATAATGAATTTGATAAATAGAAAAAAACCATCGATACAGTATTCCTGAAATTATTGATGCCGAGAGTAAAATTAGAATTATCTTAATTGTCCAATAGTCAAATGATTTAGTAAACTGGGCTAAATTGGTTACAATAATTGAAAGTCCTCCGATTGAAAAACCAACAATCCATATTAAAAATCTTTCTGAATTATTAAAATTATATCTTTGGTTATCTTTGACCTTATCAAGGTTTTCAAAGAAAATATCCATTACAAATTCGAAGGGGCGTTTCATATAACTTTTTCTTTTAGGTTATTGATTTTTATAATCTTTTATCCAATTGTCAGTAATTTCGAAAACAGTTCCCTCAATTTCATCTAAATTCAAAGTGTCACGGTCTTCAGGAACCCAAAACAAATCATTTATTGTAATCTTAAAAGTTTCATCTTCTCGGTCAAGTGTATAGTGCGAAAGTGTTTCAAGTTTCTGTGCGTTTTTCCATGAGGAAAATTGAACCCAGTAATGCTTATTATTTATTTTTTTTACAGAGCTTGCATTTACAAAGATGAAATTGAATTGTGATTTGTCAGCTATAATTTTGTCAAAGATGTTCAAGTGCATTTCTCTAAAATGCCAAATTTGTACAAGATTATTAGTCTTTCTGTATTCTTCAACAGCATCAACAGCTTTTCGTCGTTTATTATAGTTGAAATACGAATAGCCTAAGAATCCTGCTATAAGAACTAGAATTATTAAAATTGACTTCAATCGTTCCATGTTTTTTGTTTTTTTAATTTACCGCTAACGGTCACTTGTAAGTTGTCGTTGCGGATTTCGGAGCTCGTTCCTGTCCGGCAGGACGGAACGATGTTGCGAGAA
>NZ_JBNGOT010000015.1:0-124791 GCF_050589705.1 Sunxiuqinia rutila | reverse complement strand
TACTTTATCTGGCTCAACAACAAATAACAAAAAACTGGGTCAGCAAACCTCCTTACTGGGGGCAAGTAAAACAAGAATTAATTATCAAATTTGGAGAACGATGCAAACTAAAACTCTAATAGCAAAAAATACAATTGACACAGTTTAATGAACACTACCGATGGGCTTGCCAGCGGTGCCCGGCAACCAAATGTTTCCGAACAAAAGCTTGCCAGTGGTCAATGGGGAGGTCTGTTAGTCAGTTGATTAGCATGTTTTTTAGGTTGGGCGATTCTTCTGAAAGGCGCAGTTGGCGGGGCAAGTGGGCTGAGGAATGAAAAATGCCGGAGAGAAAGGATTTGTGTCTGGTTAAACAAGTTGGTGAAATGCGTGACAAACTGAAACGAACAGCCCCCTTGTTTGGGCCAAGCGGTAAGGTGGAGCAAGCTGGGGTAAATCTAAAATCCGGTGGTTAATATGTTATCCAAAAATTAAAGATGCCGAACTATATTTTCTATATTTAAAGTGATTTATTCAATAAGCTCGAAGATATGGGAGATCATATAAACGTTACCATTCATTGTGAAAAAACCGAAAATTCAAATTTTTTCAAAATAATTTAAAATCAGAAATATGAATCTAGCAAATTCAGCGATAAAAAAGATTGACATTTTTTGGTTAGTATTTTCAATCGTATTTATATCATCATCAATATATTTCTGGCAAAAAGGTCAAGACTATTTTCTTTTTGTAATGCTTGCCTCAATGGGGATAGTAAATAGTATCAAAGTATTGATTCCTAAAATACTTTTTAATATCCTAAGGGCATCTATTACAGTTGCAGTGCTTCTTTATATTTTGAGAATAATAATTGAATAATACATTGAGAATCCCTCAAAATGAGATTGAATATGAAAAAAATATTTGGCTTTAAGGTTTGTATAAATGATGAAATTATTTGTAGAGCAGGATTTGAAAATGCCAACTCGGTTGTTTCCTGTATACTTAATTCTGTTAGACGAAAAAATGATGATTCGGAAGAATTAGATATTTCAATTGGGGGATTAAATTCAGATACCAATGAACACGTTGATTGGCATCGTAATAGCTTAAACAAAGGGGATATAATTTCAATAGAAATAATTTCAGATGATTTTGATACACCAACTACAATACGCAAACGACTATCAGAGAAAGAAATAATCGCTCAAAAACTTGAATATTTTCACAAACTGAGAGAGGAACTAAAAGAACATCTGGAAAAATAAGAACAATGAAATGGTAACAATGTAGATATTGCAGGGCGGGGTTCGGTGGTATGCCAACTGCGAAACAGGAATCCGATCTCATCCACCACCTCCGTTATGGGGCATTTTGAGCTAAGATCACTAACACCTGAAATATGAAAAAAATAATTTTAATGCTCATAGTTGCTTGTTTTGTCACAATAACCAAGGGGCAAAGTGTAACGACTATCAAATCTTTTTGCGATTCCATTGCCGATGGAAGTATTCCTGCTGTAATGGTAACCGAAGTCCCGAAATATCCTGGAGGAGAGGACGCGATGAATACGTTTATTCAGGATAATGTTAATTTGCCAGAGGCTAAGGAAATTACGAGTAATCCAATTCATGCGATGTTGCATATTAATGCAAAAGGACATGTTGAAAACCTCTGTGTTTTTGAGAACTATTTTGGACGTAGAACCAACATCGATTCAACACCAATTGGAGAAGAAATCAAGAGAGTGATTTATTTAATGCCAGATTGGGAACCTGCAAAACAGAATGACAAGATCGTTTCTGTAAATTTCTTAGTAGCGATTAAATTGAAAAAAAACACCCCATAACACATTGTAATATGGCTGGCTAGGATTCTCGTTTCGTAGTTCCGTGTCCTTTGTACAGGAACGCTCTCCGAAATCCGCAACGACAACTTGCATATGACCATTGGGGTAATCTGAATCTGTACATTTAACAAGTAATGAGATATTTAGAAACAAATTCGCTAAGAAGATTTGCATCACAACTGACTGAAGAGAGCTTTATATCGGATAAGTACACTTCGATATTATCGTTACTTGAAATTATTTCGGGAATTAGTGACGATGAATCATTTAAATTGAGAAAATCAATTATTAAGAAGATAATTAGAAGCCAAATTAAAACAGATCTGACTCTTCCCGAACTGAAAATTTATAATGCATTCGGAATAGATTATAATAACTCGGAAATTTTGGAAAAAATCATGATGATAATCCGAATCATTGATACAGTCAAAGACTACAATAATATGGAGAGTACAATTAAATTGAATTATTTATTTGATGTTTGGGAGTTTGTCAAACAGTATGACAAAAACGCGAATATTGAATTTAGAAAAGTGATTTTTAATCGCTTCCCAGACTCTGGAATAAAGAAATTAATTCAACAATTTAATGAAAGATGGACTCAAGAAAATTTAAATCTTCTTAAAACTAAAATTGTTGACTTTTATGCTGGTATTATTTTTAGAAATTTACCAAATCAAAGTAGAAAGTCAAAATCAGAAATTTACTCTGCATACGATAATTCTATTGATATTTACTTAATTGTAACTGCTTTTTATATTGACGAAAAAATATCTTTTAAAAACATTCCAGGGAAGAATGACTATTTAGATTTAAACCATTTGATTTATCTATACAAATACCAAAATCAGATAATTACAGATGATAAATTACTTTTCAAATTATTGACAAAAATATATCCTAATAATATATTGAAAACGAATAGAATATAAAAAACACCCTATAATAATTAAGCATTCGAGCTGCGCGTAGCGAAATGCTTGAGTGCGTTTTATATTTGAACAGTTCTTGCTGTTAGTTGCTCCAGAAGGGGCAAAGCGTGGTCAGACGAATGCCAGGTAATTGAATCAAAACCCATACACGATAAATGTATAAAATCTGAAAATCAAACAATCGATTATTATTACTACTACTTATGAAAAACTCAATGAATGTTTTTACACTACTCGTTTTCCTGCTCTGTGTTTCCTGTACGAAGCCGCAGAAAGAGCCTGTTAAAATTTGGTACGATCAACCGGCAGATGCTACGGTTGCCGATGATCCCAATGGATGGAAAGATGATCCTCAATGGTTAAGTGCCTTACCGTTGGGAAATGGCTCCCTGGGTGCCATGGTTTTTGGCGATGTTCACCAGGAGCGCATTCAGCTAAGTGAAGAGAGCATGTGGTCGGGAAGTGTGGATGAAAATGACAACCCGGAGGCGAGTAAATACCTCGGTGAGATTCGTGGTTTGTTGAATGATGGAAAGTACAAAGAGGCGACCGCATTAACCAACCAGACCCAAATCTGTCAAGGGAAAGGGACCGGGCATGGCAATGGGGCAGAAGTCCCTTTTGGATGTTTCCAAACACTGGGCGATTTACGCATCGACTTTGACAAAAAGCTGCCCTATGAAAGCTATTATCGTGAGTTGGATTTAACGGATGCGATTGCCCGCGTGACTTACGTTCAGGATGGGGTGACTTTCCAACGCGAAGTTTTCGTTAGTCAACCTGATCAGGTGATGGTTGTTCGTTTAACAGCAGACAAACCCGGACAGCTTTCTTTTAGCTGTGAACTGGATCGTCCGGAGCGTTTTAAAACCTACGCTGAAGGCGATGAGTTGATCATGAGCGGAGCCCTTAGTGATGGTAAGGGAGGCGAAAACTTGCACTACATGGCTCGCTTAAAAGCCATTACTGACGGAGGAACAGTTAGCTCTGGCGATGATGGGTTGACGGTTAAGGATGCCGACGAAGTAACACTTCTGTTAGCAGCATCAACCGATTATGTGTTGGATTATCCCATCTTTAAAGGGCGCGACTATGTTGCCTTAACGAGCCAGCGACTTCAAGCCGCTTCTGAAAAGAGTTATCAGAAATTGAAACAAGCCCACCTGGATGAATATCAAAGCTATTTTAACCGGGTGAGTTTGGACATTACACCGGAAGAGCTGGACGCTATTCCAACGGATGAGCGATTGGCGGCCTTCAAGGAAACAAAAAATGATCCCCACCTGGCTGAGTTGTTGTTTCAATATGGTCGTTACCTGATGATTGCATCCTCACGTTCCGGAACTTTGCCGGCCAACTTGCAAGGTCTTTGGGCCAACAAAATCCAAACGCCCTGGAATGGCGATTACCATACCGATGTGAATGTGCAAATGAATTACTGGCCGGTAGAGGTGACCAACCTTTCGGAAATGCACCTGCCCTTGTTTGATTTTATTGAAATGATCTCGGAGCCGGGAGAAAAAACAGCCCAAGTTCAATACCAGATGAATGGCTGGGTGGTTCATCCGGTTTCAAACGTTTGGGGCTATACCTCGCCGGGAGAAATGGCCAGCTGGGGCTTGCACTCTGGTGGTGGTGCCTGGATCAGTACCCATATTTTTGAGCATTATGCTTTTACCGGAGATGAGGCTTTCTTAAAGCGCCTATATCCCGTACTTGAAGGTTCAGTCTTATTTTACCTGGATTGGCTGGTTGAAGATCAAGAAACCGGGAAACTGGTGTCAGGTCCGGCTGTATCGCCGGAGAATACGTTTATTGCCCCTGATGGAAGCCGCAGCCAGATTAGCATGGGGCCAACGCACGACCAGCAAGTAATCTGGCAGTTGTTTGCCGATTACGTTCACGCTTCGCAGATTTTAGGCATTGAAAAGGAACTGGTAGGCAAAGTAGCAAAAGCACAAGCAAAACTGGCCGGATCAAAAGTGGGGTCGGATGGTCGATTGATGGAGTGGGCCGAAGAGTTTTCGGAGGTTGAGCCTGGGCATCGCCATATTTCGCATTTGTTTGCTATGCATCCGGGGGCTCAGATTAACTTTGAAAGCGCTCCCGAGTTGATGGAAGCAGCTCGTAAGTCCTTGGATCATCGCATTGCCAATGGAGGAGGGCACACGGGCTGGAGTGCTGCCTGGTTGATTAATCAATATGCGCGTCTGCATGATGGAGACAAAGCGAAGGAAAGCTTGAACACGGTATTGGCCAAGAGTACTTCTCCAAACTTATTCGGGCAACATCCACCATTCCAGATGGATGCCAATTTTGGTTCAACGGCCGGTATTGCCGAAATGCTACTGCAAAGTCATGCGGGGTATATCGATTTGTTGCCAGCCTTACCTTCAGCTTGGGCAACCGGTAAAGTTGAAGGATTAAAAGCACGGGGTGGCTTCATTGTGGATATTGATTGGCAAAACGGTCAATTGACCCAGGCAACAATAACATCGCTGAATGGCTTGCCGGTAAAACTGAAGTATGGAGATCAAATGATTGAGCTGGAGCAAACGAAGAAAGGACAAAGCTATCGCTTGGATTCAAACATGCAATTAATGAATTAATCTACCTGACGATGAAACGAATCTTGTTTACACTTTGCACTGTTCTGGTTGCAGCAACAGCCAGTTTGGGGCAGAAATCTTTGAAAGACGTATGGCCTGTTCCTTCTGAAAAGCCCAATAAACAACAACTTGAGCAAATAGAACGGAAGTATGGCATGTTCATCCATTTCGGAATCAATACGTTTCATGACATGGAATGGACGGATGGATCGAAGCCTGTTGAATCGTATCAACCAACAGCCATTGATGCGGACCAATGGATTAAAACGGCCAAAGATGCCGGAATGAAATATGTGATCCTGATTACGAAGCACCATGATGGCTTTTGCCTGTGGGATAGCGAATATACCGAGTACGATGTGGCGAATTCGGGGAACACCACGAATGTTGTTGAAGCCGTAGCCAAAGCGTGTCAGAAATACGATATCGGCCTGGGCTTGTACTATTCGCTGTGGGATCGAAAGGAAAATGGGAATGGTTATCTGAATGATAAACACCCCCAGTTATACAATGAAAATACGCTTCTTGATAAATCGTATAATACCTACATGATTAATCAGCTAAATGAGTTGATGGACATAACAGAGAAATACACCCCTGTTGTTGAATTTTGGTTTGATGGTGGATGGACTAAGGCAAATCATCGATGGCCTTTGAAGGAAATATACCAAACAATCAAATCGCGCGAGCCACAATGTCAGGTAGGAATCAACTGGACAATTGGGCTGCCCGAAAATCCCGATCATCACCCCGTATATCCAAAGGATCAAAAAGAAGGATACCCCATTCGCTATTTCCCCAGCGATTTCCGCCTGGGCGATCCGTACTTGCCGGTGGCGAATGACCCGAAGGTATTTACGCATGATGGCAAAAGGTATTACATGCCGTGGGAATCTACGGTATGTATTAGTCAGCGTTGGTTTTACAACACAACAGATACCATGTTTAAATCGATTGATGAGTTGGTAAAGCTGTACGAGCAAGCGACAGCGCAGGATAACATTCTGATCTTGAATTGTCCGCCCAATCGCGAAGGGCGGCTAAGAGATCAAGATGTGGCGTTGTTGCTGGAACTAAAAAAGCACATTAAGCTGTAAAACGGAAAAGGGAGCATCAGTTATTTAACTAATGCTCCCTTTTTTATTGCTGCTGATCAATCGTAAATGGCGGCTTTATTGCCTGTTGATTGGCCTCGCTTGCCAGTGTTTACCGGTAGCCTTTCCCTTGTTTTACTGTTTCCAGAATGGTCTCAAATTCTTCCACCTTTTTGGGGTACTGCTCGCTTAAATTGGTGGTCTCAGCAACATCTTGCTTCAAGTTAAAAAGCATTGGCTGGGATGTCCCTTTTTGTTGAGGAATGAATTTCCAATCGCCTTTTCGGATCGCATTGGTGCCGGAATTATTTTGAGTGAGCACTTCATTGTGGCGCGTTTTGCTGCGTTTTCCCAGAATAACATCCAGTGCAGTCCGGCTATCCGGGGCTTCTCCTTTTTCAAGCTTGTAGTGGGTCAACTCTGCAAACGAGGCGAAAAGGTCAATGTAACCAAGAATAGCGTCCGATGTTCCGGGTTTGATGGTTCCTTTCCATCGTGAGATCAATGGCATTCGTGTTCCGCCTTCAAATAAGGTATACTTTCCGCCACGCAACCCGCCGGCCGGATCATGGCCATTCAAATTGGCTAAACCGCCATCCCGGTAGCCTTCTTCTACACGGGGACCATTATCGCTGGAGAAAATAACCAGCGTATTTTCGTCAAGCCCGTTTTCTTTAAGGGCTTGCATGATTTGACCAACTGACCAGTCCATTTCCTGCAACACATCGCCATAAACCCCGCACTCACTCGAGCCTTTAAACTGAGCATTGGGCACGCGTGGTTCGTGGATGGTATGTGGTGCAAAGTATAGGAAGAAGGCTTGATCTTTATTCTTTTGAATAAACTCAACGGCTTTGCTGGTTATGTCTTCCGACATGTGCTCATCCACCCAAAGGGCATTCTTTCCACCGGTCATGTAGCCAATCCGGCTGATGCCATTCACAATGGTTTGATCGTGACCGTGCAGGTACATGAGCTTGAGTAGCTCCGGATGCTCTTTCCCGGTAGGCCAGTTGCCAACAGGTCCTTTAAAACTTACCTGAATCGGATCATTGGCCTCAAGGCCAACCACCTGATCATTCTCCAGGTAAACGCAAGGCACCCGGTCATTGGTTGCCGGAATGATGAAGGAATAGTCAAAACCAATGGTTTGCAGCCCCGGTTTAATTTGCTGATTAAAATCCGGATTCCCTTCACCTAAGCCCAGATGCCACTTGCCCACACAAGCCGTTGTGTAACCTTGCTTTTGCATAAGAGCTGGCAGGGTAAGTTCATCCGGTTTGATTAACATGGGAGCATCGCCAGGCAAAATTCCTGCATTTTTACGCCAGGCATATTGTCCGGTAATGAGTGAAAAACGACTGGGCGTGCAGGTTGAAGCCGGTGCATAAGCACTGGTAAAGCGGATACCTTCACTTGCCAATTGGTCAATGTTGGGTGTTTTTACTTTGGTAGCACCATAGCAGCCCAAGTCGCCGTAGCCAACATCATCAGTCAGTATGACGATAACATTGGGCTGTTCTTTCCCTTTTTCTGCTGAAATTCCTTGCTGTGGCATTATGCCAAGTGCAGCAAGCCCCCCAAAGAGAAGGCTCTTTGGGAGGTTTCCTTTTGATTGTATGGGGTTGGTCATCATGCTAGCAGTCCTTTTTTGATTAACTGTAAACTGGTTATTGCTCCGATATGCATGGGGTCGGACTGCAGGATGAGATCAAAAGCTTGTTGTGCTTTTTCAATGTTGCCCAGTCCCAGGTTCCCCAATCCCATCAGGTAATGACAGTGCAACTCGTGCCTTTTTTGAAGGTCATCTTCAAAGATGAGCAGGTCGGGAAGGGAAACGGCAAAATAGTCCATTTTGAAAGGAATGAACAGTTGTTTCTCACCGTACTTCAGCAACTTGTTGAAACGCCCGTTGGCTTCTTCCATCCGGCCTAATTGGCGAAGAGCCAAACCTTGGTAAAAGATTTTATCCGGTTGCTGGTCGTTGTAGTACATGGCTGCTGATGGTTCGGCCAAGCCAATAGCTGCCTGCTCCCACGCTGCCTGGGCTTTTGCTGTTTCTCCCATGCCGGCATAGGCACAACCAAGCCAATAGTTGATGTCATTTTCCTGAGCTCCGGCCAGTTTGCCTTCCCCCAGATTATGAGGATACGCAAAGCATGCTTCAAGAAGTGGGATAGCCTCTGAGAATGCCCCTTGCTTAATGGCTTTCTTGGCCAGTTCAATATGGCTGAACAAATATTGCCCGGTTACTTTTCCTTCGCCTCCTTCCCAAGGGTGGAACTTGCGTTTCATGATTAAGTCCAGGGCTTTTTCTTCTTGCCCAAGCAGGTTGTATAAGGTCGCACGCTCCAGGTATAGGTCATCCCGGAAGTCGACCAAGTCCGGATATTTTTCCAGCAAGCTTAAGCGCTCGTTTGCAGGAACCCCCAGCTTTTTATAAAGCTGATCCAGCTCCATGAGTACACGAGAATCGGAAGTATCCAGCTTGAAGGCTTTTTCCAAAGCTTCTTTGGCCGCTTGCGGGTTCTGTTGCTTGTTGTAGTAAGCCAGAGCCAGGTTTCGGTGGACGGTTGGAAATGAGTCGTCTAAAGTTGTTGACTGCTCCCAGCATTTGAGTGCCTCAGCATGTTGACGAACTCCGTACCAGAAGTTCCCCATGTAATACCAGGCTTTAGCATCTTCAGGACAAATGGTTACGGCTTCTTGCAAAGCCAACAGTTCTTCCAGTTTATTCGGGAAGCAATAGTCGGGTTGCATCTGCGAAGCTTTTTCAAAAGCTGCTTTTGCTTCTTCTGCCTGGCCTGATTTGAGCAGATAATAACCTTTTAAATACCAGGCCATAGGGTAGGCTGCTTGGTGTTTATCGATGTAAAGTGAAATAAAATCAATTGCTTCGGAATAAAAACCTGCCATACCATAGTTTAGCGAAAACTCGATGTAGTTGTGTACATTATCGCGAATTAAGGCTTGCATTTCTTCTAGAATCGTAGGATCGTTCAGAAGCAGGTATTTTTCGTATAAAATACCAAAGCTGAAACGGTCCATCTCAAGTGATTCTTCAGCGAGTTTTAGCGCTGCCTCTTTTTTATTGAGTTTCCGGAGTAAGGCGATCTTTAGGTGGCGGGCTTTTTGATTTAGCCAGTTTCTCCAAAGTGAGCGGTCGCATAGTTCCAGCGCCTTCTCATAATCTCCGCGTACTGCATCGATTTGAGCTGCCTGGAAGAAGCCGCTGTCCTGCCAGGCGCCATTCCATGTGGCTTTGAAAAATGCATCGTAGGCTTCATCTAGTTTACCTTGCATCCGCAGACAAACTCCCAGGTTGTATAAGGGCTCTCCGTCGTAAGGATTCGGATTGCGCTCGGTCAGGGTCTCAACGGCTTGGCGGAAATAGGGTTCAGCCTGGGCAAATTGTCCCCGGCGCAGGAGCCACAAGCCCATGGCATTGTTGTTTCGGACATTACCTGGTTCTCTTTTCAGTGCTTCCAGGTAATAATCTGTTGGGCAATAGGTGGCATGACGGTACTGCTCTAGATGCAAGCCACGAAGGTAAAGTTGTTCAATCGAATGAATGTCTTCCGGATCTTTGGCTGCCTGGGCCGGATCCGGAACTGGTTTTAATTCTTCTTTTTCGGTTTTCCAATCAACCAAAATGGCCCCCTTGGAATCGGTTACCGAAAGGTAAGCATCTTCAGGACAAATGGTAGCCTCAATGCTTGTGTCGAAACTGGTTTCTGGTGAAAGGTCAACAGTTTGTTCGAAAATCAGCTTGCCCGAACTTTTAAGGCAGATTTTCGCTCCCGGATAGTTGGCGGTTGCGTAAACCCGGATGCGGGTTGTTCCGTTTTCCGACTCCAGGTTGAGCATGGCCTCTTTGGTGGCATTTTTAACCATCCCCAAGTCGCGATAGGGCATAAAGTATTGCTTGAAACTTTTCTCCTCATAAGGTTGCAGCCAGGAAAAATCAGGTTGGTTGTCGGTATAAACCCCGCACATCAACTCAATGTAAGGGCCGTCCTCGTCGGTGAGGTTACGATCCCAAGCTTGACCGAAATCTCCGTTGCCCCAGGTCCATTGCTTTTTTCCGGGCGATTGATGGTGATCGGCCACATGAAGCAGGCCTCCTTTGCTGTCGTTTTCGTAACCTCCCACGAAGTTGTATTTCGAGGTGATGGCCATGTAGCTGGTCGGCACCGGAATATTTTTGTAACGCGAAATATCCACTCCGGCAGAGTAGTCAACTTTGTAGTAAGTGCCGGTCGCAATCGGGAAGCTGGAAACATCACGCTTACCATGGTCAAACACGGCATTCACATCCGGCGGGAAGACGGATTGATAGTCGTCATTCACTTTTACGGCCGGATTGGCCCACCACAAGAAGGTCTGTGGGTGAGGAGTGGGGTTGGAAAGCTTCACCTTGATTTCAAGGTAAGCTTTGTCCGGGTAAAGCGTGAATCCGGCCATCCCTTTTGTGCGAAACATACGTTCCAGCTCATGACACCAAACGGTAACACTTCCATCCTCATTCTCTTCGATGCAGGAATCTGTGGGATCGTAGGTGGTTGGGCGATGGTGCTGGGGCCAGTTAAACTCAATCCCGCCGGAAATCCACGGGCCGGTTAAACCAACCAAAGCAGGTTTAATCACTTGATTGTAATAAACAAAGTGACGTTGTTTGGTCTTGTCGTAAGCCATCTGGATGCGACCTCCCAGTTCGGGGAGAATCATGATTTTGATGTATTGGTTTTCCAAATAAATGGCATTCCATACTTTATCCTCTTTTTCATCCAGTATTTTTTCAATGACAGGATAGGGATAGACAACGCCGCTACTTCCCTGGTAAACTCTTTTTTCCAGGAACATCGGATTTTTCTCCGGCTTCCCAATTCCGTAGGTTGGGATGATCACCTGTTCGCGCCAGGCTTTTGCTGTATTGTTCATGTTTTTCATTGTTTTAAAGGTTGCCAATAGGACATACCTCGTCCTGTATCGTGTTAAGATTGAGGCGGATCTAGCCCGTTGGTTCCCAAAGAACCAATTGCGAAATTATACCAGGGCTGTCCGCCGCTACTTTTACAAAAAGCGACTCGTTGTTTGTATTTTGTGTTTACTTATTGTTTATCGTAATGCTTGTTTGTGTCGAAGTGGGCTCAATGCGATAAAGATTCTCAGCTAGTTGAGTCACGCTTGCGTTATCAGCAATTAACTTCCCTTTTTCGTGCCAAATAAGAAATGGAGCACTCTCTTTTAGTTTGACGGTAATTTTTTTGGCTGAGCGCTTTACAATCTCACAACTGGCAGGCGACAAATATTTGTCAGGACGACCAATGATGGCCCATCCGTCCTGAACCGGAATCAAGTGGATGATTTTAGTTTTCCACATGGGTAATTTGGTGGAGAACGTTTCTGTCATTTTCCAGGCTTTCCCTTCGTGGTAGTCAAAAGCAACAAGTCCTTCCTTGGGGGATTCCCATAATCCTTTGTAGGGTTGGATCATGGTTCCTCCGTATCGGTATTCTTCCGGAGATAGTTTGATTTCCAAGTCTTGTTCATTGTGAAAATTGGCCAGCCAGAATGTAGCAACCTGACCTTCTAAGGGGGCAACTACACGAAGTCCGGTTTCTGTTGGATCGTTAAAAAATCCTTCGGGAGTTAGTGTTCCGGGAGCCAGTGGTCGAATCAACTCTCCATCGCTCCAAGTGGCAGGTTTGATGCTCTCAAAGTTCACTTTGTCCATGTCTTCCGATACGTAAATAGGACTGCCACATACGGCACGTAGCTCGGCGCCTGACTGGCCGGTATGGTAGGAACTTATAAAGGCGTCGTGATCCAACCAGTGAGTCATGCCCAGGTAAATTGAATTCCGTAGGTTCTGAACGGCAATGTAACGGTTGTTTTCATCATCCCGGTGGTAGTCAATTCCTGACCGGATCGTCGCACTCTTTTCGTGTTTAAATACGTGGAGATGATGTTGGGCAATGCAGTTGAGCAGTCCGTCAAAATGCCCTTGCCACGCTTTCTCCAATGCACGATGATTGTAGCTTGCCGCTTGAACCGGATTGGGTTGCGATTGGTATTCTTTTAATAAATCGGTTTGAAAATCCACTTTTATGAAATCGATTTCGGCCTCTTCCATTTCTTTCGCTCTGGTCTCGTAGAAGATATCAGCACTTTTTTGATTGGTTTTGGGTACCATGAAACCGTCGTGTAACTCAAACAAGTGGTTGTTTAACTCGGTGATTTGATGGTTGGGTGAAATCCCTTTAAAGTAACCAGCCATGTGCCACCATTGTCCAATCCATCGAACGCCATCTTCACTTTTCAAATCCTTTAGTGATTGAAAACCATCTGAAAATTTGGTTTTGTCGGGTTGAAAGCTCAGTAGGTGGTTGTTTTCATGATCTTCGTATCCATCGTCAATCAACATCCATCGTATCGGAACTTCGGCTGTTTCCATGTCCTTGATCATCCCCGATAGAATTTCAGTGTTCATGTTACGGCGGATGTGCTCCCACGTGCAGTAGCCGGTATACTTGAACGGCTCAGGAAATTCCTTGTGTTGACGCAAGGCTGTTTTGGATTTTAAGGAGCGGGATTGCAGCGCTTTTTCCCAAACATTCAGGCTGGCCTCATGCGGCGTTTCCCCAAAAGCATAGGCAATTTTAGGAAGTATTCCTGAGAAGCTGGCCGTACCAAACGTTCCGGCATCAACCCACATTCCATCTTCACGAATGGTGAATGTGGAAAAGGCACTTTCGCCTGCCATGGCCAAGATCGATAGGTAGCGGTTATCATTTAGCTGTAAGCAAATAAATGATCCCATATCGATGCCTTCAAATGGTTGGTTGGCTTTTAGTTTGATACGTTGTGACCTTAAATGGTCTAAGTTTTCAAAGTCAATGCCAAGTACACGGTTGCCAATGGCATGTTTATCGACATGTGGGCAATAATAAACGCCCCGTTGAAAATCGGGCAGGATAAGTAAATCCGATTCAATGATTCCTTGCTGATCAGGCTTTACATTCGTAAGCTTTTTTTCAATGATCCCTGCTTTTTCTGCTTTTGACAAGTCGATGCTTTGTGCGTGCAAGGTATAGCTTGATAAGCAGACCAGTAGAGTGAGTGCAAGGTATTTAATCTTAATATTTAATGAATTCAATTTTCTCATTTTATTGATTCAATTTTTTCGATATCAGCATTGAGCTTTATTCTGCGATTAATCCAATTTCGCTGATCATCAGGTTTCCACCTTTTTGAACTTTGGTTTTGAGCACGACTTCTCCGTCATTGGTATCTTCGCGCATGACAAATAATTTTACCCATTTGCCATCCTGCCCAATGTTGTCGATCATCATTTCGCGCCCTTCAATCCAGATTGTTCCGGCCCGGTTTTGCTTGTTCGGATCGGTAAAACGAACAAACAAGTTGCCAATAATGCCGTTTGGAGTTTTTAGTTTGACAGTCATTTCCCGACCAGTCCAGGCAGATTCCTTTCCATCGTTCCAGGTGTCATGCGCTGCAACATCATAATCGCAGCCTGCTTTTTGAACCAGGATTTTATCGAAGCTTTTTTTCCATTCTTTTGATCCGGTCGCTGTCCGGTTAGCGCCACTCTTTACATACAAAATGGCGTCTTCAAATCCTTCTGGTGCTTGCGATACGGCTGGTTGTACAAAATAGAAGAGCTTTTCGATTTCATCCTCGCTTAGTTGATACGATGGATTGAAATTACTTTGATTCATGTAGCTCAGCAGACTGTGCTTTAGCTGACGGGCAACGGGCTTGCTGTCATCCGAGATATCATAGCCACACACCATCAGCTTACCCGTTCCAACTTGGCATTCGAAGATGGATCCCAACTTGTCATTGATATGGAAATCGCTTATCGGTTGTGCTACCGGAAGCAGGTTCGGGTGATCATTCAGCACGAAGGACCGGCCTTTGCTGATGGTTTGCCATTGGTAATGACTGAAATTATCAGTCGGGAATCTGGCAAGTGCCGGATGCGCTTGGTTGACATACAAGCCCAAGGTTGAGTTTGCCTGTCCCGGGAAAAATACGCTTGACCAGAAAAGAGGCGTGAAATAAATTGGGCGCGATGTTGTGCTGGTGCCCAGTTCGCTGGCATACAAGAGTACTTTGCCGCCATTTTTCAAGAATTCTAGTACCTCAGGCGTAATTTTGTCAACAGTCAATACTTCTTTCTGTTCGGGAGTTACCGGAGGGTAAACCCACAGATCCCAGCTATTGAAAAACTCGGTGCCGTTTAAGGTGATGCTGAAGGTATATTTCCCGGCTTGCTGAATCTGATCAAAGGAGAATGTTGCTTCTCCAATGGTTTTCAGCACACCACGCTTAACGGTAAAATCATCTATTGTTCCTTGCTGAATTAATTGGCCCAAAGCAGATGTTAGTTGCCAGGTGGCCGTTGTTTGAAGTGGGGTAGGGCCATAGTTGGCTACTTGTAGTTTAGCCGAAAAGTTTTCCTGATTCTCCCAAACAAATTTCTCGAACCGGGCCAAAGGAACAACCGTGTTGGAATAGCGTCGGAAGCTCTCGGGAGTAGTATTGCCTTTGGCGTCCCAAAAACAATCGAGCCAGCCAACTAGCGCTTCACCTTGCCCTTGATAATCTTGCATGCTTAAAAGTTGAAAGCCGGCGCAGGACTCGGAGCGAAACAGGTTCTCAACATGCGCTTTGTAAAGCAGGTCCTGGATGGCTCCACTGGCCTCATGAAACTGCCGGTTCATGACCAACAGGTGATTTTTTTTGGCCGACTCACGACACTCTTCGAGGTTACGGGCTTTTAAAACGCCGGTGTATTTGTCGATCTCGCTCCAAAGCGGGTAAACCGGAAACTGGCCAACTTCGTGTGCAATAATCGGGATATTGGCTTGCGCGTAATGCTTCTCCAAATCGAAGTCGGTGGTATAGCCGCTCACGCCATAGGTGCGTCCTACTCCTGGAATGTTGTGCGTAGCCATGTATTGGTCAACTGGCATAATTTTTCGGGCCGTTGAAACAGAATACAGGCGGCGGTTATCTTCATTTTTGGCCTTTTCAACCCATTGTTGCATGGTGTTGAAATCGGAGTTCCCCAACTCGTTGCCAATGCAGAACATGGTAAAGGAAGGGTGGTTTCCATAAGCGTCAAGCATGCGTTGCATTTCGGCCTGTACGTAAGCATCAGCCGATGGATTTTTGCCCAAACCTTCAGGTAATCCTTTGGTGTACATATCGGGTCGCTCTTCACGTGGAGTTGTCATCCACCAGTCAATCCACAGGATTTCTGCTTGCAGGTATAATCCTAGTTTGTCGGCCGCAATAAAAGCAGCTTCGGGAGGACACCAGGAGTGAAAGCGGACATGATTGAGTCCGTAAGACTTATAAATTTTGAAAATACGTTCCCATTCTGCAGGATCACAAGAAGGGTAACCCGTTAGCGGGAAATGCACACAATCCAGGTTTCCGCGCATGAAAACCGGCTGGTCGTTGATCAGAACTTTCGATTTTGAATGGCCCACTTTTCGGAAACCAAAACGCGTTTGCTGTGTTTCGCGAGCCTTCCCGGCGGCTACAGTAACTGAAAGTTCATACAGGTTAGGCGTAAATTCATCCCATTTCTTAACCGGTTGATCAATTTTAAAATTGAAGGAAGCGTCACTGTTACCGCTGGAAGCTGTGGCTTTTTCTTTGGTGTCAAGCACCACTTCTCCCGAGCTTAAATCAGTTAGTTGGAAATGATAGTTTACCTTCGTTTCTTTTCCTTCATTTTCTGTGTCGAAAGTAATGGTCAGTTCGTTCTTATCGACATCGGGCCATGTTTTTAGCCGGTCGATATGGATAGTCTCTGCTGCGCGAAGTTCAATTTTACCAACAATGCCATTCCAGATCGACTGGGTATATTCGCTGTAGGTATGCCCTTTGTCGCCAATGTTGTGAATCATGTCGTTATTGACACGTACGGTAAGCGTGTGTTTTCCGGGGCTAAGTTTTCCCAGTTGGTGGCGATGAGGAACTCCGAGGCCATCCTGAGTGTCGCACAGTTTGCCGTCAATCCACACTTTGGATTCCCAGAGCACGCGCTCCAAAAACAGTTCGATGTTTTTATTGCGCAGGTTTTTCGGGATGACAATTTCCCGTTGATACCAGGCTGGTCCAATGTATTTGTATGCCCGGGTTAAAATGCCATAGTCGGAACCTGAAGTTTTCTCTCCGAGTTGGGCTTCGTCCGTTGTGCCCGGAAGTTGAATGGTGCCATTGAATGAGCTTTCGGCCCATTTTTCTTGCTCGCCCAAGTTATCCGGATCCAGTTTGATCGACCACGTTCCGGCAAGGGAACGTGGATTCTCCTGAGCTTGAGTTAATGGCCCAAGGAAGAGGGTAGTAAGTAGTATGAGTAGTAGTTTGTAGTTCATATCCAATTGATTTAGCGTAGTAGGTTCTTGAGCTGTTTAATGCTGCTGCTTTGCTTGGGGTTGAATTGTTCGCTTAGCATGTACTGCTCCAGGCTTGTCCGAAGCTGTTGGGCTGCAGGACGTTCGTGTAGGTCGGTGGTTAGGTCAGCACTGCTAACCAGAAGCTTGCCGTTTCCAACGGTGACTTCAAACAATAGAGCCAGTGGGCGATTCGTCACCCAATCATCAATGATTCGAACAATTGGCTCAATATCCGCATTCAGTTGGCTGATGTTGATGGCATCGGCATGCGAAACGGCATCCCACCATTGCCAGTTGCTGTGATATTCCGTTGGAAATTGGCTTAATGCCGGATGGCTTGGGTTGCATAAAATACCCAAGGTATGCGGTTTTTGCCCTACGGTCCATGCGGTGTTCCAAAAGATGGATGAAAAGCCAAGTCCAACTTCGCCTCCATAACCTTCCTTTACGGTTCCTTTACCCAAGTTGAGTAAAACTTTTCCGCCATTGTTAAGTTGTTCAATAGCTTGACGGTTGAGTTGACGGGTAACCAGAATTTCAGATGGAGTAGGCGTTTTTTTAGCGGGATACACCCAAAGATCCCAGTGATTGATGGCATTTTCAATGCTAACTTCCAGACGGAGTTGTTTGGGCGAATCACTTGTTTTAAAAACGTAGTTCAGCTGTCCCAGGTTAAAGCAATTGCCAATAGGGATATCTTGTTGTTTGAAAATTCCTTGGGCAACGGTGGTACCATCGGTTGTTTTTAAGGTCCAGCCTGATTTGGCTTGGTTCAGAGCCTCTGAACTGAAATTGGCAACTTCAACAGAAGCTTGCAAGGTATCGCCAACCGTGAAAACATGTTTTTTCAAGCGGGCCAAGGGAACAATGGAGTTGCAGAACTGGCTGTATTCTTCTGGAGTGATATAGCCTTTTTCATCCCAAAAGGCATCTAAAACTCCAACCAGGGCTGTTCCTTGTCCCGGAAAGTCGTGCAGGTCAAGTAATTGGAATCCGGCAAATCCAGGGGTTCTCAGTGCTGCCTCAATGTCGGCCTTGTAGCACAGTGCTTGCAGTTTTCCTGAAGCCAGCAAAAATCTATCGGCCAAATGAATCATGCCTTGTTCTTCCAGCTTTTCCTGGAAAATCTCAAAGTTTTTGGCTTTCAGTACGCCATCATATTTTTCAATTTCTTTGAAATTGGGGTAGGCACACCATTGTCCAATCTCATGGCTGACAACCGGCTTGCCGTCAGTAGTCAGGTCATCGCGCCAGTCGTAGTCGCTGCGAGGTGGCTGACTGTTGATAATACTCTGCAGCCCTTCACCCCAACCCTGAATCCGAGGAGCGGGGATATTGTGGTAGTTGTTGGCCTCGATAACGGGCCAGGCAGCTGCTCCGGTATAAAGACGGCGGGAATCTTTTTCAGTCCAATAGTTGACAAAATCGGATAAAAACTCGCGTTGATTTTTCCCGGCGGGTTCGTTTCCGTAGGCCATCAGGCAAAACGAAGGGTGGTTCCCATAGGCTTCAACCATTCGCTTGCTTTCATCCCACAGGTAGGCATCAATAGGTTTTCCGTCGCCGATGGTCGTCGTGGTATTAGCCCATGAAGAGCATTCTACCTGAAGGTAAACACCTAGTTCATCGGCTGCAGTGAAAGCAGCTTTGGGTGGGCACCAGGAATGAAATCGAATGTGGTTTAATCCGTGAGCTTTTACGATGCGCATAATCCGTTTCCATTCAGTGGTATCGCACGGCGGATAGCCTGTTTTTGGGAAAATGGCACATTCTAAAGTTCCTCGTAAAAAGGTCGGACGCCCGTTAATGGCAAATCGGCTTCCTTCAACCTTGAATTCGCGAAGACCGGTGATTATGCTTTTGCCGGACTGAGTGCCTTCTGTTTGTAACTGAAGGTCTAGTTCGTACAGGTTTGGATTGAATTCGTCCCACAAGGCAGCTGATTCTCCCAATTGGCAAGAAAGCTCAACCTGATTTTCACCGGGCAATAGTTCCAATTCCTGGGTTACCGTTGCAATGTCTTCGTTCGATTTGAAGTTATGAGGCTGTACATTCAAGCTAAAATTTCCTTTTTGCGTAACTGATCCCGTGTTGACCACTGTGGCTTTGACGGTGAATGATTTTGTGTCAAGGTCTGGAAATGCTTGCAGGCTGTTGATATGGATTGGCGCTTCAGCTTTTAGTAATAAGTCGCCAATCATGCCATTCCAGTTGGATTGGGTATGATCTGAAATAGAGTGAGAGTTCAATCCGGGATCAACCGCTTTTGTCCGGTTGTCAATGCAAACGGTCAGGCGGTGTTTGCCGGGAGTTAGCATGCTGGTTAAATCGTATTGATGAGCAGTTCCAAGCGAGTTTTGCATGCCTGCTTCTTGCCCGTCAACCCAAACCCGGCTTTCCCAATGGCAACGTTCCAGGTATAGTTCGATGGCTTGACCTTTCCAGCTTTCCGGAATGCTGACTTCTTTCTGGTACCAGGCAGCTCCCTTGTAGTATTTTATGGGCTGAAGCCAGCAAGGTACTTTGATGTTACCCGGTTCGCGATATTTTGCATACTCCGGGCTTTTGAAATAGGAACTGTCCACAATCAGTCCGGTCCATGGGGTATTGACCGATATGTCATCGCCTATGTTGTTGGTGGTTAATGAGCCGGGTAAAGTCAGGCTACCTTCAAAATTGCGGTTGTACCATTCCTCTTGAATTCCTTTATCATCAGGATCCAGTTCATATTGCCAGCTTCCAGCCAAATTAATCTGATTTTGACCTGCGTGAGGTTGGCAGGCTGTAGCAAAAATGATCAGTAAAAAGATTATAAAGTTCGTGTATTTCATCTGTTTTGTATAATAGTAAGTTTAACTTTCAGTCTCTAATTTTTCAATTTCTTCCAAACTTTTTCCTTTGGTTTCAGGCAGTTTCTTCAGAATAAACAGGAACCCTGCGATGCAGATAAAGGCATAAAGCCAGAATGTGCCACTGGCATTTAGCCATTTATTCAGTATTGGGAAGGTATAGGTGAGCACAAAGCTGGCAATCCAAAGCGACATGGTGGCGATAGCCATTGCAGCTCCCCGAATGCTGTTTGGGAAGATCTCGGAAAGAACCACCCAGGTAACCGGTGCAAGGGTCATGGCATAAGTGGCAATCGCCAACAATACAAGGCTTAAAATAGCCAGGCCTTTCAATTCAAGAAAGAAACAAATGCCCATGGTCAGGTAGATGACGGCTAATCCCAAAGATCCGGTCAATAGTAGTTTTCGGCGTCCCCAGCTGTCAACAACCCGCATGGCAAGCAGGGTGAAAAGCAGGTTAACTGTTCCGGTAACAACAATATTGAACAGCATGTCATTCAACGAGTAGCCGGCGGAGGTAAACACCTCTTCAGCATAGTTGAAAATGACATTGATTCCGCACCATTGCTGGAATGCCGCCAGAACAATGCCAATGACAAGTATTGGGCGTATTTTTTTTGAACGGAGTTTGCTCCAGTTGATTCGGGAGGAGTGCTCGGTAAAGGATTCGTTGATGCTAGCTTCTTCCTGCCGGGCATAATCAGCGCCTCCAATGCGTGATAGAATTTTTCGAGCTTCGGCATTATCTCCTTTCTTAAGAAGGAAGCGCGGACTTTCCGGAATGAAGAATGCCAAAATGAAAAACAGTAAAGCCGGAGCCAGTTCAGCCCAAAACATCCAGCGCCATCCCCATTGCCCATTCCAGGAATTCAGGATTGCCTGATCAGAAGCTCCCGGATCAACTTTGTCAGCAATAAGCAAATTGATTATTTGCGCTAGCAAAATTCCAATGACGATGGTAAGTTGGTTGACTGAAACCAGGCGCCCTCGCGTTGCTGCCGGAGCAATTTCTGCAATGTAAACAGGCGAAATAGCAGACGCTAATCCAATGCCAAGTCCACCTACCAGCCGGAAGATGATAAATGGGGTAAATTGAGAAACATAGCCCGTTCCCAAAGCAGAAATGGTAAACAGAGCAGCAGCGCAAATCAGCGATGGTTTCCGTCCGAAGCGATCGGAAATGAATCCGGAGGACAGCGCTCCAAATAAGCAGCCGATTAGGGCGCTGCTCATGGCCCATCCCTGAAGGGTTGGTGAGTTGATAATGTCGAAAAAACGTTCGTAAAAAGGTTTGGCACCGCCAATGACTACCCAGTCGTACCCAAAGAGCAGGCCTCCGAGTGCAGAGATGAGTGTGATGCCGAAAATGAACCTTTTATTCATGTGTTTAGGTTTATGGGGTTATACTTGAAGGCAAATCTAGCACCAAATGAGCAAATGGCAAATGAATTATTTTGTGATTTTATGGATTATCTTGCTATTTGGTATATTTTATTGTTTTTGTTTTCTGTTTGCTTTTTAGGGTTTTATAAAGATTTGAACTTAGTGGTTATTGGTAATGTGTTGCTATTTTGATAGTTTTGTCCAGTCAAGAATTCGGATTCGTTATTTAGGCAGTATTCATTTAAGATTGACGGTCGGCATTAAGTCATTGGTGTGTGGTGGAGCTCAGGAATTCGAAAGCTTGAATCGTTATTGAATAAGTTAATTAAGTATGTGATCTTTATACCTAGCTGTTGCTCATGAAAAAAGAAGAGGGATTTCCGGGACAATTGAGTTTTGTTCTGCCCGAGAAGGTCGTTAATCTGATCAGGCAAAACCGGTTGATTAATGATTTGTATTTTACCGACATTGGTTATTACCCGCAAGCCAGGTATCACTTTAGATTTCGAGAGCGTGGAAGTGCTCAGTATATTTTGATTTATTGCCTGGATGGCGAAGGGGTGATTCACGTAAAGGAAACGGATTATCCGATTCATGCCGATCAATATTTTATTATCCCTGCTGGAGTTGGTCATGCTTATCATTCGTCTTCAAAGCAGCCATGGTCAATCTATTGGATTCACTTTACCGGAGAAAAAGCGATGCTTTATCATCGTTTGTCGGGGGCGTGTTTTGATATTAAGCGGGAGCGAAATTCACGAATACATGATCGCCTCAACCTGTTTGCTGAAATCTTTCGTAACCTGGAACGTGGTTATAGTCAGGAGACGCTGGAATATGTCAACCTTTGTTTGCGATACCTGTTGGCTTCTTTTTCACATGTGCAACAATTTCGCGAGGTCAAATTATCAGATGAAGATGATGTGGTTGCTCAAACCATTAATTACATGCTCGAAAATCTGGATCGAAAATTGAAGTTGGAGCAAATCGCTTCGGTTGTTGCCCTTTCTGCATCGCATTACTCGCGTACGTTCCAAAATAGAACGGGTTATTCTCCGATTGAATACTTTATACAATTAAAGATTCAGCGAGCCTGTCAGCTTTTGGATAAGCGATCGCTTAGTATTGCTGAAGTGGCTTATCAACTGGGTTACGATGACCAGTTCTATTTTTCAAGACAGTTCCGAAAAGTGATGAATGTGACTCCCCGGGCTTACCGTAAGCGTTGAGAGGGGGCAGAAGGGGAGTGAAGTCATTCCTAAGCCGGACGGGATCTTAGAAGCAGGAATCAAGGCATTAGAAGATGGATAATAGACTTTAGATGCCCGGATTCTCATAATCAAGACAATAGGCATTAGACAGGCACTCATAACCACCCAGTCACCAACCACTGATCACCATTCTCCGGGCACTCTTTTTCTCCAACTTTAGGCACTTCTTCACAAGTGCTCTATTCCCAGCCTCCTCCCAAGGCCTGGTACAAATTGATAAAGGCTTCGAGTAAATCCTGTTTGTTGCTGGTTAACGACATTTGAGCATCAAAGGCCTGGCGCTGGCTTTCAAGAAATTCGATGTAGCTGGCAATTCCTTTGTCATACCTTTCTTCAGAAAGTTTTGCAGCTTCAACCGCAGCATCAACATGTTCCTGAATCGCTTTTTCTTCCTGTTTCAGGGTTTGAATAGCTACCAGGGCATCTTCTACTTCTCGAAAAGCATGGAGAACGATGCCTTCATATTGGTGGATGGCCGCTTGGGTAAGCGCTTCTTCAGCCTTTACGCGGTTGGCATTTTTTTGCCAGTTGAAAAGCGGTCCCAAAAGGCTTCCATTGACATTCCAGGCCGGATCACCAGAAGTAAGCTCACTTAAATCGTTGCTGGCAACACCGAGTAAGCCCGTTAAACTAAATGATGGCAAACGCAATGCTTGCGCAACGCCAACCATTGCAGTTTGGGCAATTAATTCTTGTTCTGCCTGCATGATATCCGGTCGGCGGTCCAACAAACTTGAAGGAATGCCTGCTGGTATTTCCGGAACCTGCGCGTAAACATTGAGCTTATTGGCATAGTCTTGCTGACTGGGATACTCGCCAATCAGGAAAGCCAGGAAATTCTCCGATTGTGTTGCCAACCGCTTATAAAGAGGGATAGCTGCCTCGGCGATGGCTTTTTGAATTCGGGAATGGTTCAGGTCAATTGCCGGAATGATTCCTGCATCAAGGCGGTACTGCAAAATTTGGTAGGAGCTATCCCTAATCGCATAGGTCGATTCAGCAATTTGCAGTTTGGCGTTAAACTCCTGAACTTGAAAATAGGTCGTTGCCACGGTAGTGACAAGCGAAAGCCGTAAGGCATTTAACCCATGTTCGCTGGCCAGGTACTGGGCTTGAGCCGCTTCATTCATTCGTCTTATTTTTCCCCAGAAATCCAGTTCCCAACTGGCTTGTCCAATCAGGTTAAAGCTGTTGACCGGGTTGGGAAGTTTGCTTCCCGCATAATTGCCTCTTCCGGCTGTACCTGAATAAGAAAACTGCGGGTACAAATCAGCTTTTTGGATGGCCAACTGGTGGCGCACGGCTTCAACTCTTTGGGCAGTGGCCAACAGGTCTTTATTGTTGTGCAATGCTTTTTGAATCAGGGTATCCAATTCCGGATCATTAAACAGGTTCCACCATTTCAGCTTATCGTCAAAATTGGCTTTCTCTTCGTCAAAAAGGTAATGCTCCGGAAGTTGAACTTCGGGTCGGGTATAGTTTTTTCCGACTCTGCATCCTCCGAGAATTAGGATTCCCAGAAAAAGCAAAGCGATGGCTCGAATCATTTTCATAAGGCTACTCTTTTGGTTTTTGTTGATTGGCTAATGCTCTTTTTTCTTCGTATTTAGCCAGCTTTCCGATGAAAACAAATAACATCGGATACATGACGACTCCAAGTAAAGTGGCGATGGTCATTCCTCCGAATAAGGCCATGCCCATCACTTTGCGGGCTTCGGCTCCGGCTCCGGATGCTACAACAAGAGGTAATACGCCGAGGATGAATGAAAAGGCAGTCATCAAAATGGGACGAAAACGGAGCCGTGCCGATTCAATGGCTGCATCATATAAGCTCATGCCTTCATCAAATTTGATTTTAGCAAACTCAACAATCAGAATGGCATTTTTTGCGGCCATGGCAATGAGCATAACCAGCGAAATCTGCATAAATACATTGTTCTCGAAGCTGGGGCTTATAAAGCGTGCAAGTAAAACAAAAAGCATGGCTCCAAGAATGGCAAATGGCGTTCCGAGCAGAATGCTGAAAGGGAGCGACCAACTTTCGTATTGTGCAGCCAAAATCAGGAAGACAAAGATTAAAGCGAAGACAAAAACGATTGCTCCCGAGCCACTTGCTTTTTTCTCCTGGTACGACATGTTGGCCCACTCGTATCCCATGCCCGGAGGCAATACTTCCTGAGCGACTTCTTCCAAGGCTGTAAGGGCTTGCGCTGAACTGTATCCGGAAGCTGGCGAACCCGACAGTTCAACAGCCCGGTAAAGGTTGAAACGGTTGGTGTAGTCTGCTCCGGAGCTTTTTTCAACTGTGACCAGTGAAGAAAGTGGCAGGCTAACCCCATCGCTGTTTTTAATGAAATACATGTTGAGTTGATTGCCATCCTGACGATATTCAGGAGCCGCCTGTAAGTAGGCTTTGTATAGTCGTCCAAACCGGTTGAAGTCGTTAATGTAAGCACCTCCTAAAAAGGCACTGATGGTGGTGTAAAGGTCATTCAACTGGACACCGGCTTTCAGTGCTTTGTCCCGATTAATGTTTAGCCGTCGTTGGGGAACATTCGAACGGTAGGTGGTGAAAATATTGGCAATTTCGGGCCGCTGCATGGCTGCTCGTATAAACAGTTCGCTTTGTTCTGAAAGGAATTGAGGCGTGTGTCCCTGCTTGTCTTGCAACATGAGGGTAAAGCCTGAGCCGTTTCCAAGGCCAGGAATGGCAGGAGGACCGAAAGAGAGCACCTGGGCTGCTTTGATGTTTTGGTTGAAAAGCATGTTTAGCTTTTGAGCAACCTGGTTGGCTTTTAGCTTGCGTTCATCCCATCTCTTCAAGGTAATAAAACATATGGCTGAGTTGGTGGACATACTTCCTGAAAGCAGGTTAAAGCCTGCAACGGAAGCGACACTTTGAATCTCTTCGACATTTTCAAGGATCGCTTGTACGTCATCAACGACTTTAGTCGAGCGTTGCAGCGAGGCCGCATCAGGAAGCTGCATGTTTACAAACAGATAGCCTTGATCTTCTTCGGGGATGAATCCTTCGGGAACAAACAGGCTGACAACAACTGTTAAGACCACCGTCATGACCAGGAACAGGATACTTCGCGTGATCTTCCGGGCAACAATATGGGTTACTTTCATGTAGTTGACGGAGCCTCGGTCAAAAGCCTTGTTGAAGGTTTTGAAAAAGCGACCAAGCAAACCGCCGGGCAATGTTGGTTTTCGCAAGAGAATGGAGGCCAGGGCAGGGGACAGGGTCAAGGCATTGACCGATGAAAATACCACGGAAACAGCCACGGTAATGGCAAATTGCTGATACAGCCGACCGGTGATTCCGCCCATGGAGGCTACCGGAATAAATACGGCAACAAGCACCAGCGTGGTGGCTATAACCGGAGCCGTAACCTCTTTCATGGCAGCAATGGTGGCCGTTTTCCGATCCATGCCGTTTTCTATATTAACCTGCACGGCTTCGACAACCACAATGGCATCATCCACCACAATTCCGATGGCAAGAACAAGTCCCAGCAAGGAGAGGGTGTTGATGGTGAATCCCAACAATGGAAAAATGGCAAATGCTCCGATTAAAGAAACCGGGATGGCAATGGTTGGAATAAGGGTTGCCCGCCAATCCTGAATAAACAGGAATACGACAAGGATGACCAGAATTAAAGCAACAATGAGGGTGATGACTACTTCTTTAAGTCCTGCAGTAATAGGAGCTGTGGCATCCAATGCTGTTTCGTATTGTATTCCTTCAGGAAAGGAGGCTGCCAGCTCATCCATGGTTTTAATAATTTCTTCACCCATGGTAACCGCGTTGGTTCCTGGAGACTGATAAATGGAAATTAGAGCGCAGGGTTTTCCCTGGTAGTGGGCTTCGGTATTGTAGCTTTCCGATCCCAGCTCGATGGTGGCTACATCTTTTAGTTTGAGCTGACTACCGTCCTGGTTGGTGCGAATGGCAATCTCTCCAAACTCCTCAGCTGTAACCAGCCTGTCGGGTAAAGTAACGGTGTAGGTGTGTTCGGTGCCTGGAGGGGCCGGTTCGGCGCCAAACTTACCTCCGGGAACAATGGTGTTTTGCTGCCGGATGGCATTGGTAATTTCAGGTACGGTTAAGTTTAATTGCGACAGCCGGTCCGGCTTGATCCAAATACGCATGGAGTAGTTGCCGGCTCCCATGACGGTGACACGGCCTACTCCTCTAACCCGTGCCAGGACATCTTGAATGTTGATGATGGAATAGTTCCCCAAAAATTTCTGATCGTATCGTCCATCGCTATAAATGGCCAAAGCCATAACAATGCTACTCATGCTTTTTTTGGTGGTGACCCCCATTCGTTTAACCTCTTCCGGGAGTTTGGCCGTAGCGGCAGAGGCCCTGTTTTGGGCAAACACCGTATTCATGTCCGGATCAGTGCCTATTTCAAATGAAATACTAATGACCATACTGCCGTCGTTGGCGTTGGTCGATTTCATGTAAAGCATGTTTTCCACACCATTGATTTCCTGTTCCAAAGGCGTAGCAACTGATTGTTCTACATTGATGGCATTGGCTCCACTGTACTGAGCTCTTACCTGAACCATTGGTGGCGTAATGTCAGGGAACTGTTCCATGGGAAGTTGTATGGCCGAGATCCCTCCGACGATCAGAATAACGATCGCAATAACCATGGCCACGATGGGCCGTTTAACGAAAAAATTTCCCATAGCTTATTGTTCTTCGTTGCGTACACTAACAAACTCTTGTGGTTGAGGAGTTATTTGCATTCCTGTTCGAACCCGGTTGGTTCCTTCAAGAATGACCAAATCTCCCGGGCTGATTCCCTGGCGAATAATCACGATGTCCTGCAGGGTTTCACCAGCCTCAACAGATCTGAATTCTACTTCGTCCTTGTCGTTTACCACATAGACGTGGTATTGCCCCTGAACTTCCTGTAAGCACTTTAACGGAATGACTACTGCTTTGGCCCGTTCGGCAAAACCGATTCTTAAGCGGGCAAATTGTCCGGGGCGTATGGTTTCTTTGGGGTTGGGGAAAGAGGCTTGCACCAGAATTGTTCCGGTTGTTGGATTAATGTTCCGTCCAACAAAATCAACCCTTCCCAAGTGAGTATGTCGGCTACCGTTGGCAAAGAAAAGCTGAACCTCTGCTTCTTTTTCCTGTTTGTTTGGTTCCGCAATGGCTTGCTGGGCTTTTTCGAGTTGAGAAATGTTCAGGTATTGCAATTCGGTTAAGTAGAAGTGAACCAGGATGGTGTCTAGTTGAGATATTGTATTCAGCACAACCGGGTTGGGAGCAAGCCCGACATAATCTCCGGTCTTTGCTTCTGAAGCTCCGATAATGCCGCTGATTGGAGCGTATATTTTCGTGTAGCTTTGCTGAATTTTGGCATAGTCGAGTGAGGCCTGGGCTGCTTCCAGTGAGGCTTGGGCTGCCCCATAGCTGGCAACAACAGCGTCATAATCACTTTGACTGACGGCTTTATTAGCAACAAGTGGTTTGTAGCGGTTGTAGTCGCTTTCAGCTTTAATCAGGTTGGTTTTTGCCTGGGCCAAAAGGCTCATGGCTTCAGCTACTTTTGCATTTAAAGGAGCCGGATCGATGGAGTAGAGCAATTGCCCTTTTTTGACTTTTCCGCCTTCTTTAAAATGAATGCCTTCCAAATACCCATCAACGCGGGCTCGAACGGAAATATCATAAAGGCCATAGGTTTGACCGATAAAATCTTTGTAGACCTCTACCTCCTCCATTGAGGCTTTGTACACCGGAATTACAGGGGGCTCAAAGGTGGGTTTCTGGGGAGCACATCCTACCACAAAGGTAAGGATTAGTGCCAAGGCGAATGTTTTTGTCATAATTTGAGGAGATATTAAATTTCTAATTGTGAAATGGGTCAATATCTTGTAATGACTTGAATGGTCGCTGTTTCGAGATATAATTTAGGGAAATATCAGCTTAAAAGCAAGTTGTAAGTGGAGATAAGGAGAAATTCAGATTATTATATCCAGGAGGAAGGAGGAGAGGAGGAAGAAGTGAATAAAAGCGGCTTTTTGTGTGGAGTTTGTGATTTGAGCCTTGCCTTTTTTACTTTGAGAATATTAGTTAGAGGTAATTGCTTAAGCAGGAACAACGAAGTTTTTGGGAGCTTTCTGTACGCTCTGTTTTTTTTAATCGGTCAGAGTGGTATTTTTTATAGAGTTTGGGGACAAAATAATAGAAATTGAATAACAAGAATGATTCCGACCTAAGGGAAGTCGTTAATCATTCTTGTTATGAGCTAACTCATTACCCATTTTTTTCAAATGGCATGAGGCGAATGAAATGGCTAATACTCTTCTTCGTAATCAGGTGACTCAGGATCGATAATCTGTAAATTTACTTTATAAATTTCCATTTCACTCATAGTCCAGAATTTATGACCTTGATTTGTCTTATTTACAGCATATCTGAGATATCGAAATGGTTGACTGGATTTATATGTTGGAGATTGGAACCAGTCTGTTTGAGATGTTGGTAATCCGTCTTTTTCTTTGGTCAGATTAATAATCAAAAACCAGTCCTGACCATCAATACTCCCCATAAGGTCAACATCAATTGGTTTTCCTAAGGACTGATTTGTTCTTGGAAACCAGTTTATTTTAAAAGCTTTGACCTCTTCCTGAAGATCAAAATCCAACCATGCAATATCTGGGATATCTCCACTCCATCTAGCGTGATAAATTGTTCCATCATTGCCATCGAAAAGGTTTATGGGAGGATTTTTCCCTCCTTCCATAATTGAATTACCAGTTATTTGTGCTTCAGTAAAACTTAATTTCTCTTGAGATAGAAAAGTTTCCTGAATTGGGGCATGACCAGATATTCCAGTATATTCATGTGAATCTCCTGGTGTCCGGGTAATACTGTAGGGGGTTAGTCTAAATTGGTAATCACCATATTTATATCTTGTATCATCTATAAGTAGAGAGTCTCCACTTGAAAGGTTGATTACGTCTTTATTTTTACGGTGATCAAAATAGCTCACTTCTATATAGTGAATATTCTCGTGATCAGTTGGCATATCCCACCTTAAAACAATTTGTCCAGGCAAGGAATCTGAATGTACGTTACTTATATCGGGAGGAATAACATTTACAGTTTCATTTTCCTCACAGGCAATAAAGAAAAAAGGTACGATTAAAATATATAGTAATTTCTTCATCTGTTTTTCGTTTTAGTTTGTTAAATACAAGCGAAGCCTTAATATCCGGGGTTTTGAACCAGGTTTGTGTTTACATTAATATCTTTGATTGGTATAGGGAGCAAGTAATTTGCGGGCTTAAATACACGATTAAAAGGTATTTCTGTAACATTCACATAGTTCTCAACGTCTTCGGCCTCAGTATTAAATCCGTTATGTTTTTTATTGAAGGCTTCTTCGGCTAACATCCAGCGTCTCATATCCCAAAAGTTGTGGTTTTCAAGGTATAATTCAATTTGACGTTCCTGTCTTACAATCTCACGAAGTTTATCCTGACTTAGGTCTGCAACCGTGCTCCAGGCTTCTTCAACAGTTGGAATGCCTGCACGCACTCGAACCTTGTTTAGATATTTTTTGGCATTAGCTAAATCGTTTACTTCAACACATGCTTCGGCCATAGTAAGGTAAAGCTCAGCCAGCCTGATAACAGGCCAAGGATACTCAATAGGGCCTTCACTGCTTAGTTTTGTTCTGTGTGATGGATCACACCCTTTTTTGTTAAGAAAACCAGAGGGGTTGTAGTTATTTGTTCTGTTGCCTCTTCCACAATTTCCGTTTTTCAACATTGAAGTTACTAGCCGAGAGTAGTTTTCTCCTTCGATAATTGATTCCTGAAAGTCTGGATCATCTTTATAGGCACCATTGGATGTAGCAGACATTAATTCATAGTAACCCCCATGAAAAGATACCCAGGCATAAAATCGAGGTTCTCTGTTCAGATTGTAAACTGCCGTTTTCTTTCCTGGTTGAGCTACTTTTTCATCTTTTTGCTCCACTGTAATTACATTAAAACGATTGGCGTAGTTGTATGCTGGGTCTTCACTTATGGGTAACCCATTTTCGGTATAAAAACGATCTAACATGGCTAAAGTGGGACCTACTCCATTCCAGGAAGCCTTTGATACAAAGGGGCGAGACTTATTTTGTAAGCCATATGTACCTTCTTTACGAGTATCTGCCCAAAGAATCTCGGAATTAGCAGGTTCAATAATGTTGTACCTTAATGTACGTATTACCGGATCATCAGGATAACCGTTTTCACCATAACTGCTATTCGTATATAACGCATGATTCTCTGATTCAGCTGTCGTGATAGCATCCAGCGTTGCATCTTTTACTAACTGCCACTTTTGCAAATCAAAGCTTGTTGGGAAGAGTGGAGTACCATCATCATTCTTCAAGTCATCATACCTTGAGTTCCCGTTAAATAAGGGAGAGGCTGCATACAAAAGCATTCTTGTCTTAAGAGCCTTGGCTGCAACACTTGTAGCCAATCCATATTCTTCTCCAAATCTTTTTGCAGGTAAGTTGGTAGCAGCTTCATCAAATTTATCAACAACAAATTGTACGCATTCATCCAGACTGCTTCTTGTTGAAAAGTCTTCCGGAGGAGTATTGACATCAGGTTCTTCTTTTATCAAAATACTGGGGCCGTAGCACTTGATTAATAGAAAATGGTAATACGCAATCAAAAAGTCAGCCTGAGCTATATAGTCTTTGATTAGTTTTTCGGAAAGTCCTGGTACGTTCGCTACATTGTTTTTCATTATATAGCATTGCCTCAGGCCTCCAAATAAGGTGTTCCAGTATGAAATAACAGGTGTTGTAGCTGTGTAGTTCCCTTTGGGGAATTTAGCAAATGTTTCGTGTTCAAAGGCCGTAATTACTTCATCACCTGTCATCAAATCAAGGGATGCTGCGCCATCTCTGGGGTTTGGCAAGTAGGAGTAGCAGGAGTATAAAAACTTTTGTGCAGCTTTTTGATCCTTAAAGGCATCTTTCTCAGTGGGTCTTTCGTCAGGAACAATATCGAGATAGTTACAGGATGATATTCCTAATAAAATAAAAGCGAGTATTATTGAATATATTGATGTTTTCATCTGTTTTGTATTTAGTGTTTGTTATAAATTAATTTGCAGGCCAACATTTAAAGAACGCTGTGTTGGGTAGCGTAAACCAGAACCTCCACCTTGTTCCGGATCCCAGTGTTTAAATGAAGAAATTGTTAAAAGATTCATTCCGCTAACATAGAAACGTGCTCTTTTGTAGGTATAACCAATTTCTGCATTTTTTAACTTTAGAAATGAGGCATCACGTAGCCAAAAGTCAGATGCGGCAGAATTGTTGCCGTGTCCAATTTTTGTGAGTCGAGGATAAGCTGCATAAATATTTTGATTATCAGGACTCCAATGATCATCTGCGATAAACTGGAGCACATTATGACTATTTTGAGTTCCAAACGGATGAAACCCTGACATCATCAGCGAGGTATTTGCCACGCCTTGAAAAAAACAGGAAAGGTCGATGTTTTTATACCTTACTGAGGGACCGAAACCATAAACAATTTCAGGAACAGTAGGATGTCCCATGGTTACCTTATCATCGGAATTTATAATGCCGTCATATTCTCCTTCTGCATTGGGCTGGTCCAGGTATTTGATATCTCCGGGAGCAACATTCTCCGAAATCTGCTGGTCGGCACTATTGGCAATATGGTTCCAGTCAATGAAGAGATTATCCGAGACGTAGCCTTCTATTCGGTTTAAATAGCTTCCAACACGCCTCAAGTGAGGATATTCCATATATGCGGGTTCATCGTAAGCGGTAATTTTGTTACGAGCAAATGTGAATGTTCCCTTAAATTGGATAGTCCAGTCCTGGTCTAATATCTTCCCATAGTCTACAGCAAGATCAAATCCTTGATTTCGCACGGCTGCAAAGTTTCCGTACACTTTTGTGTCTGCTGTTCCGAGATAGTTCGGAATAGTTGCTTTTTGCTGAAAAATATTTTCTCGATTCTCCCTGAAAAAATCGACAACAATATTTAGATTTCTAAAAAGTTGCAAATCTGCTCCAATATTTAGCTTTCTGCCAACTTCCCAAGTGATGTCGGTGTTGCTATAACGTACATACTTTGGCCCGGCCATTTCTGTTTTAGTTGAGCCATAGCCGGTTATATATTTGCTGCTCCCGCTCAAACTGATATCTGAAAGATATACAAAACGGTCACTGCCAATTTGATCATTACCAACTAATCCGTAGGAAGCTCGGAATTTTAGGTTAGATATTGTATTGCTTAATGGTTCAAAGAAAGCTTCACGAGATATGTTATAGCCAACCGCTATTGAAGGAAAGAATCCCCAACGATGGTTTTTTGCAAAATTTTCAGATCCATTATAACCTAAATTGGCTTCGAACAAGTAGCGGTTGTCATATCCATAAGAGAAACGTGCGGCCATCCCCTGTTTACGTTTTGGCAATGAGGCCATAAGATTATCTGCCTTATTGTTGGCTAGTTGGTCTTGATTGTAAAGTAGCATTGCGTTTACATCATGCATTCCAAACTTTCGGGTATAATCAAAGTAAGTTTGGAGATAGACACGGCGGTTTCCACTAATTTGCCCAGAAGTAGAAAGTACGGGGTCGTTTTCTTCTCCTTGAGCTTCAATTGTATAGGAGTAGGTGCCATCTTCATTCAATGAATAGTCCGTAACGCGGTAACTATTATACCCTTGTTCGCGTTTTGTACTTGTTGCTGAATTATTGCGAAATGAGGCCAATGCTTTGAATCGAAGCCCTTTGGTCAGTATATCGAGTTTTTGTTCAAATTCCAGATTCGCTGTTATGTTACTGTTAAATGAATCTTCGTACCCTCTTACTAATTCTGCAAGTGGATTTATTCCGGAAATTCCTTCTGAGGTCCCTCCCCATTTTATCCAGGAGTCATCTTCATTGCGAGGATACATCACTGGAAAAACCACAGGACTGGTATTAATAACTGATGAAAATAAACTTCCGGTACCTTGGGATGGAGCACGTTTGGTTTGAAGTTGAGTGTTTAGCTTAAGCCCAACTTTTGATGTTTGGGATAGCTTTAGATTAATGTTGTTTTGAAACACATAGCGGGATAGGTTAATGTTGTTTTTATACGAAAAGAACTCATTACTTCTTCCTCTCAACATTCCCTCTTGATGATTGTATCCTACATTCATGAAATAGTCAAGTTTTTTTCCACCTCCTCTGACATTGAAATTGACATTTTGAGACATGGAAGACGATTTGAAAATTTCATCATACCAGTTAACATCAGGAAACACATATGGGTTGAGTCCTAGTTCGGTACCTCTTATTTCTTCATTGGTGTAAAGCCTGTCGCCCAATGATTGGTTGCGTACAGCTTCATTAAATAAGCTCATATATTGGGGGGCTGAAACGAAATCAGGAGTAGACGTTGGGGTGTTTACAGTATTCTCTAATCGTACATTAATAACAGGCTGCTTCATGTCGGCACCGCTTTTGGTTGTTATTATGAGTACTCCATTTGCCCCTCGTGTACCATACATTGCAGTTGCAGTTGCATCTTTCAAGATTGAAAAACTTTCAATGGTCTCGGGAGGAAGAGCATCTAAGCTGGATTTAGAAGATTCAACTCCGTCAATTACGATTAATGGGTCTTTAGCTCCGCTTAGAGTTGATATTCCCCGTATGTAAAAATTAGCCCCATCGGCTCCTGGCTCTCCACTTCGCTGGAAAGCAATTACCCCAGATAATCGTCCTGCAAAGGCACTTGAAAGGTTTGTTGCGGGAACAACTAAGTCATCGGGCCGTATGCTTTGAATAGAGCCAACGATGCTTTCCTTTTTTTGAGCTGTACCAAAAGCAGTAACAACAACCTCATCTAACCCTTTGGCTTCTGCAATCATTGTGACATTTATCGTGCTTTGATCAGAAACTACTATTTCTTGTGATTTCATGCCAATAAATGAAAACAGTAGAGTGATGCTCTCCTGTTTTGATACCTTTAATGAATAGTTACCTTCAGTATCGGTTATTGTTCCTTGTGTCGTTCCTTTTAATACAACAGTTACGCCAGGAAGAGGCTGTCCTGCATCATCTTGAACTCTTCCCTTTATTATTAGTGGTTGTTGCGCATTTGCTTGCTTACTTGTAGTCAGAATGATTTGTTTATCAATTATTCGGTAGTCTATTTTATTGTTTACAAACAACTCACTCAGAACTTCCTTGATGGTTGTTTCTTCAAAATTGACTTTGACTTTTCGAGTAAGGTCAATTTGGTTTTTATTGAAGATAAACCGGTATTCTGATTGATCTTCAATTTTGTTGAGCACATTCTCAAGGCTTACAATTTCATGCTTTAGAGTGATTTTTGCACTTTGAGAATACCCGGTTGAAGCAGCTGTTTGAAAGATACTTGCCAGGGTAAAAAATAAGGCTAGGCGCATAACTTTAAATGTTTTTGAAAGTACATGACTTTGCCATGTTCTTTCCCCATGTTTTTTTTTCATAAATTTGGAATGTTTAGTACTTAGTTAAAAAATCGTCTATATGCTAAATGTAAGAGGAAGTGTTGCGAGCATTTCCTCTTTTTTTTAGTTACTTTAATTTTTTGAGATAGTGAGCTTTTGAGATTTTCCCTCTCCTGTTTTATTTTGGTTTTGATTAGTTAGTTCGTATTTGATTGGTAATGCTAAAGACATGTAGTTCAACAATTCGCTAAGTCGGCCAATCTCAATATCAGCTCTGAATAGCTGATTATCAAGTCCTTCTTTCTTTAGTTCGACTTCTATATTGTAATAGCGTTCTATTTTGCGACAAACTTCATCCAGGTTTTCATTATTGAAAATCAAACGACCTTTCTTCCAAGCTGTATAGCTACTTGCATCTACATGGGACAGGGCCAATTCATTTTTTTCTGATTGAAATTGTAATTTCCTATTGTTACTTAGCTGTTCCTGAAACTGTTTCTCATTGCCGGCAACTTGTACCAATCCTGATAATACAACGACTTCGGAAACTGGATCATCATTGTAATTTAGAACATTGAACTGGGTTCCTAATACACGAACAGTAATGTCATCCAATTCTACAGTGAATTCGTTCTTCGGATCACGTTTGACATCGAAAAAAGCCTCTCCATTAACGCTAACATTCCGAGCTTGATTAAAGTCCAGATTGTAAGCAATGGATGATCCACCGGCAAGCCAGCCACTGGAGCCATCCGGTAAGGTGAACTTTGTTCGTGTTCCTTCCGGGCAATGCAATTCAACAAGGTTACTCGTATTTTTAGTGCGTATGCCGGCTTGGTAGTTGAGCGTGAAAATCAAAATCAAGGGTAAAAGCAAAGATGCTGCAACCGCTGATATGCTTAGGAGTAACTTCCTTTGCTTTTGATTTTTTTCAAATAGAATATCGTATTTGACTTTATACAGGACATGTTTTAAGTCAGCCGATGGAATGCTGTCATCTGATAAAATATGATGCCATTGGTTTTGTTGAAAATCTTCTGTCTCCCGCTCCTTCTTTTGTCTTCCAAGGTAATCGATAACAGAGGATACGGAAGAGAAAGAGCGTTTCCCTTCAAATATATTTTCAAAATCTTTTTTCTTCGAAGTTGTCATTTTGATATCCTTTTTGTCAAGCTGATATACTCTAAAGACAAGTTCAAAAAAAATGGTACTATGTTTCGAAGAATTTTTTTAGCGATAAAATAAAACCAGGAATAGGGAATTGGATAATCCGCTTTCTTGGGCAGCCTTCTTAAGAAAAGCAACAGCCGATGTAATTTGGTTTTTTACAGTTGCTTCTGAAATATTGAGATAGTTGGCAATCTCAGAGATGTCAAGCCCTTCTTTTCGACTTAGAAGAAATATTTCCTTTCGTTTTGGCGGTAACTGGTCAATCAGTTGGTCTACTTTTTTGATGACAGATTCGTAATCCAGCTCATTCGCATCCGATTCTTTTTCAAAAAGGTAATTTTGAGCAATCAATTGCTTATGCTTTTCCTGAACCAGCTTTTTGTTGAAATAGTTCCGAATGTTGTTTAAGGCAATTTGATAGAGGTAAGATTTAAATGCTTTTTCCGATCGAATTTCCTTTTTGTGCTTCCAAAGGTTCAGAAAAACATCTTGTACAATCTCTTCGGCTTCCTCTTTTAAATCGAGGTATTTATTAACAAAGTTGAATAACTTACTGGCATACAGTGTAAATAACGCGTCAAAAGCAGCCGAATCTCCGTTTTTTAATTTTTGGATTAATTCTAATTCGTTATTTGCTTGATTGTCAGGCAACTTGGTTTATTTTAAACTTAAAAATGCTCTTTGAGTGCCTAAATATAAAGCATCCTAGCGTAAGTAGGAAAATTGTTGGCCAGTTTATCTAACTATTCTTTGTGTTTAGTTCTGATAATTTTATCTGCTAACTTCGCTTTGGTTTTTAGTAAATCTTTTTATTGAAAAAAGAATCCTATTTATAGGTCTATTTGGAACGCATTGAAGCGCAAAAACAGGTAGACAGAATCATGATAATATTCTTTTTAGAAGTGAGCCTCTCAAATAAATTCTGGAAATTTGTTGGGATAACGATAACCTGTAGGTAGATTTGTTATTGAAATTTTTGAAGAGAACTTATTCTGAACTTCAATTTTAAACTACAACTATTTACGACTGACTAACGATGGAATTACACAAAAATCTAAGCCTTGCTTTAAGTGGTGCAGCTTTGCTTTCGCTGTTTTCTTTTGCAGGATGTAATACAGCTAAAGAACGGGCTCAGGCTCCGCAAAACTCGACTCCCAATATCCTAATAATTAATATCGATGATATGGGCTGGCGCGATGTCGGCTTTATGGGCTCGGAGTATTACGAAACGCCAAACCTGGATCAGCTGGCCGGACAAGGAATTGTTTTCACCAATGCCTATGCGGCGGCAGCTAACTGTGCTCCAAGCCGTGCTTGCCTGATAAGCGGACAATGGACTCCCCGACATGGAATTTATACCGTTGGTAGCTCAGAACGAGGTAAGAGTAAAGACCGAAAGTTGATTCCCACGCCAAACACGGAATACCTGGATGACGAATTTCTGCTGATCCCTGAAGTTCTGAAAAAGGCAGGCTACACGACCTGTCATGCCGGAAAGTGGCATTTATCCGACGATCCTTTGGAGAAGGGATTTGATGTCAATATTGGTGGTAGTCATGCCGGAAATCCGGGGAGTTACTACCCACCCTATAGAAATGTTCCATCGCTTAAAGCTCCGTCTGAGGATTATTACCTGACCGACCTGGTGATGGATAAAACCCTTGATTTTTTGCGTACAGTTGAAGAGGAACCTTTTTTCCTTTATTATTCGCCTTATGCAGTTCACACCCCGATTCAACCGGTGACGGATTTGCTGGAGAAATATGAGAATAAAACGGCTTCAAATGGGCAGGGCAATGCAGCATATGCCACCATGGTTGAAAATCTGGACAGGCAAGTTGGGCGATTGATTGACTTGTTGGAAAGCTCAGGCAAGTTGGAGCATACTTTTATTCTTTTTACTTCGGACAATGGTGGCCTTTACCCAATTTCAAAACAATGGCCGCTTCGGGCGGGTAAAGGAGCTTATTACGAGGGTGGGATTCGCGAGCCCATGTTTGCGGTTTGGTCAGGGAAAATTCAAGCCGGAAGACAATCGGATCTTCCTGTAACGAATCTCGATTTCTTTCCCACCATTTTAGAGGTGGCCGGAGTCGAAAAACCGGAAACCCTGAATCTGGATGGTGAAAGTCTTTTGCCGGTATTAATCGGTGAAGGGACTATACCGGACCGGGCACTTTTTTGGCATTTCCCGGTTTATTTGGAGGGGGGTAATCAGGAAACCCAGGATCCGATCTTCCGAACCCGGCCAGGTTCAGCAATCCGATTGGGAGACTGGAAACTTATTGAGTATTTTGAAAACGATGATTTGGAGCTTTATCATTTGAAGGATGATATAGGTGAGGAAAATAACCTGGCTATCGCAAACCCTGACAAGCGTGATGAATTACACCAGCTCTTAATTGACTGGCGGGTAAAAATACAAGCGCCAGTACCTTCAACACCCAATGCGGATTACCAGGAGTAAAAAGAATTGTTCTAATCGATCTTTGGCAGTTCTTTTTTTGAAAATTGCACATTTGATTTATTCGTTATTTTTGCGTCCACTATGACTCTGCTAAACGATAAAACACGATTCTTAAAAATCAGAGAAGGGGATGAAACGGCCTTTAATGAGGCGTTTGAGTCCTATTATTCTCGATTGTGTTTTTTTGCTGATAACATCATTCATGACTACGATCAATCCAGTTCGATTGTGCAACAGGTGTTTGTCGATCTTTGGCTGAAGCGGGAACGTTTGGATGTAGTGTATTCGTTGAAAGGGTTTTTGTTTCGATCGGTTAAAAATCAAGCCTTGGATTGGTTAAGGCATCGTAAAGTAGAGTCGGAATATTTGCAGGAACAAAGCTTTAAGCAGGAAGAAGCGGTCTTTTTGGATCAATTGGAGCTTGCCGAGCTAAATGACAAAATCAATACCGCTATTCAGGAACTTCCGGAACGGTGCCGGGAAATTTTTGTTTTGTGTCGTTTTGATGGTCTGAAATATGCTGAAATAGCTTCGCGCCTTGAAATTTCAGTGAAAACAGTAGAAACACAAGTAAGCATTGCCTTAAAAAAAATCAAAGCCAAAGTTTCAGATTCACAGTATCTTAATCTTTTGGCTTTTGTTTTTTTGAAAAAAAACTGATTTTCTTTTCAGGGGATTTGCTTTCGAATACGTCTCAGGGTAAAGTGTTCATTTAATCAAGCAATATTCTCAACGAATGGATGATCAGCACATCGAATTTTTGATTACCCGAAAGCTTAGTGGTGAGGCTACACCTAAAGAACTGGCTCAGTTTGAAGCGTGGGTTTGTTCCAGCGAACAAAACCAAAAAAGTTTTGAGCAAATTCGTCGTATCTGGCAAAACAGCAAGCGACCGATCAGTAGCGACGATGTCCAGCGGGCCTTATCAAGCGTTAAAGCAACAATTCATAAAAAAGAAGAGTACATCCCGAAGAAACGCCTGATGCGACGATGGATGCAAGCCGCTGCAGTTATTGCAATGCCTTTACTATTGGCACTTGGCTGGTATTTGGGAAACCAATCAATTGGTTCTGAAAAACTCTACAGCGAATTGATTGCTCCTGAAGGGCAGGTGGCAGAAAGTATTCTGGCCGACGGAACACATGTTTGGTTGAATGCCGGCTCTTCATTGCGTTATGATCCTTCGTTTCAGGGAGACCAGCGAAATGTTGAACTGATTGGTGAAGGATATTTCAAGGTGAGTAAAAACCCTAAGAAACCATTCGTCGTTAAAACCAGTAAGCTTCAGGTAAAAGTGTTAGGAACCTCATTCAATGTGAGGGCTTATCCGGATGAAAATCACACCGAAGCAGTACTGGAAGAAGGTGTCATTGAAATGTACTTGACGGATTATCCCAATCAGGCCCCCGTGAAAATAAAACCGGGGGAGCAAGCAATTTATAATCCAGAGCAAAAGAATATTCAGATTCAGGAAGCAGATACCTATTTGCACACGGCCTGGCGCGACCGAAAGTTTGTGTTTAAAGATGCTGAACTGAAAACCATTATCTATCATTTAGAGCGATTTTATAAGGTGCGGTTTCACCTGAAAGACGAGGCAATGGGAGAGACACGCTTTCGCGGAACTTTTGAGTATGACCAAAATATTTTGAATGCTCTGGAAGCTATAGAGCAAACAACATCCATTCACTTCCGGGTGGAAGGACGCGACATTTGGATGGAATAACCAGTAATTTACCTATAACTAATTCTTCAAAATTTCATGAGATGGAAAGAACTGACTAACGCTTAGAACATTAAAAAAACAACAGGATTAGCGCCAACTAATCCTGCTGTAAAAAACGAAAATCATTTTTTAACGATTAACAATCAAATTTATGAAAAAAATTCCATGTTCGAGCGGTGGTGGTATGCCTGCGCTCAAAAAACTGAGATTAATTATGAGGCTAAACTTATTTCTATTGCTCATATCGGTTTTTCCAGTGGCTGCCGGAGTGAATGCTCAAAATGCCAAACTCAATCTCAAAATGACTAAGGCTACGATTGCTGAGGTTTTTGATGCCATTGAGCAGAAATCGGATGTCTATTTCTTTTACAATAAAGAAGAAGTGGATGATACGCAATTGGTAGATGTCGAGTTTAAGAATAAAACACTCGAAGAAGTTTTAGACTATTTTGAGAAAAATTTGTCTATCAGTTCTCAGTTTGTTGGTAAAAATGTCATTATAAAATCACAAACAAGTGAATTCTCGGTACAGCAGAAACGCAGGATCACCGGAAAAGTGACGGACGCTAGTGGTCAACCACTGCCCGGGGTGACGGTACTCATCAAAGGAACAACAGACGGAACCATTACGGACTTTGATGGAAATTATGCAATTGCTGGTGTTCCAGCAGAAGGGGTTTTAGTTTTTTCTTTTGTGGGGATGAGAACGGAAGAAATTCTGGTTGCGAAGAATACGCTAATCAATGTAACCATGAAAGAGGATGCCATTGGCATTGAAGAGGTTATTGCCATTGGTTATGGTACTGCAAAAAAACAAGATTTAACCGGTGCTGTAGCAACCGTCGCCGGTGAAGTAATATCAGAAAGGAAACAAGCATTGAGAACATCCCAGGCACTGCAAGGCGCAATTCCAGGCTTGATGGTAACCAGGTCAGGTGGTGCAGCTGATGCTAGCACAACAATTAGAGTGCGTGGTATTACAACAATTGGCGACAGTAATCCACTCATTATTGTCGATGGAATTCCAGGTACACTGGATTGGGTAAACCCGAATGATATCGAAAGTATTTCAGTACTGAAAGATGCCGCATCAGCATCAATCTATGGCTCAAGAGCTGCTGCTGGAGTTATATTGGTAACAACTAAACGCGCAAAAAAAGGGCAATTGAGTTTAGACTATAGTTATGAATATGGAATTGACAAACCAACTCGAAAACAGAAGATGGTTGATGCAACGAGCTATTTGAAGATGACTAATGAGCAGACATGGAATGACAATTTCAATCAAGGCACCGAGTTCCCTCTTTATTCACAAGAATTGGTTGAAAATTATAACGCATTACATGCAGAAAATCCGGATAGATACCCTGATTTAGATTGGATCGGGTTATATCTGAAAGATTTTGCCCCGAGACAGAGCCATAAAATGAACATGGTTGCAGGCAGTGAAAAGATTAAATCTAATGTATCAGTAAGTTATGACAATGCCGAAGCCTTATATGAAGGAAGAAATTATGAGCGATTCATGTTTCGCGCAAATAATGACATAACATTAAATAAATACTTGAAAGCAAACATTGATTTTAACGGTATTTATTCTATAAATGAAAATCCGGGTTATAATTATAGTTTTTCGCAAGATGATAGAAATGCGCCAATTTATGCTGCTTTTTGGTCTGATGGAAGAGTAGCCCCGGGTTTATCAGGCCATAACGTTGTTGCTCGTTCGCAATTAGGTGGTTTTTCGAAGACAAAAGGTAGTTCCATCAGTGGAAAATTAGCTATTGATTTTACGCCATTTTATGGACTAACTTTTACCGGGGTGTTTTCTCCTCAGTTTTATAATAGTAAGTCAAAACAATTTAGCAAACAAATAGGCTACACCAATTTTGATGACCCGGTAAATATAGCAGGTTATATAAATGGTGCAACAAGTACTAACCTAACGGAATATAGGAATGATAACATTAGTACGATTTTACAATTTTTGGGAAATTATGTAAAATCTCTAGGAAAGCATAACTTGAACTTAATGAGCGGATTGGAAGAATACTCTATAGTCAATGAATCGCTTGGGGCAACCCGCAAAAATTTTCAATTAACTTCATTTCCATACATAAATCTGGGTAATGAAAATTATCAGTACACCAGTGGGAGCGCTTCAGAATATGCTTATCGTTCGTTTTTTGGACGTATAATGTATAATTTCAATAATCGTTATTTTCTTCAGGCTAATGCTCGCTATGATGGTTCTTCAAGATTTGCAAGAGACCATCGCTGGGGCCTATTCCCATCCTTTTCCGCTGGTTGGGTGGTGTCAGAAGAAGCGTTCATGAAAGGTTTTGACTGGCTGTCTTTTCTAAAACTCCGCGCATCATGGGGGACATTGGGGAATGAACGTATTGGCAGTTACTACCCCTATCAGTCAACCATAGGTTATAATACAGCATTAGCTTACTCTGGCAGTAGTGTTGTTGCAGCTCAAACTGCCGCTGTAACTCAATATGCGATTGAAGATATATCCTGGGAGACAACCGAATCTTACGATGTTGGTATAGACGGCTACTTTTTAGACAATAAACTAAAATTTAGCGGCGACTATTATAAAAAGATCACAAAAGATATGTTGCTTAATCTTGAAATTCCCAACTACATAGGGTTAGCTAATCCTAGCCAAAATACAGGTAAAATGAATACAAAAGGCTGGGAAATTGAAATTAGCTGGAGAGATAAAATTGGAGAAGTAAATTATTCAGTTTCCTTCAATCTATCCGATTTCAAATCTGTAATGGGAGACTTGGGAGGAACCGAATTTTTGGGAAATCAAGTAAAATTTGAAGGTAGTGAATTTAACGAATGGTATGGCTACAAAACAGATGGGCTATTTCAAACCGATGAAGAAATAGCTGGTTCTGCAACAATTAACTCAAACATAAAACCCGGAGACATCAAGTATCTTGACTTAAGTGGGCCAGATGGAGTCCCCGACGGAAAGATTTCGTCTGAATATGACCGATCTTTGTTGGGAGGTTCACTACCTCGATACTTATATGGTGGCAATATTAATATCAATTATAAAAGCTTTGATTTTGGTGTTGTTATCCAGGGGGTAGGAAAACAAAATTCAATGATCCAATCCAATTGGGTTAGAGGCTACAGAGGGTTTCCTGAGATGATTGTTAATAAATATTGGAGTCAATATAATACTCCGGAACAAAATGCAAAGGCGCAATATCCAAAATTAAACGACTATACTATTTTCACCGCGAATAATTATAACTCAGCTTCCGATTTCTGGCTATTTAACGGAGCATATCTTCGCCTTAAAAATATAAACATGGCTTACAATCTACCTAAAGCAGTTGTGGAAAAATGCGGTATTCAAAATGCAAGGATATATGCGAGTATTTCTGATTTGTTCTCGGTTGATAATTATCCAAAAGATTGGGATCCTGAAGCATCCGGATATTGGATTACATCATCTTTTGTGTTTGGTTTTTCTTTAAAATTTTAATTGTGAATTATTATGAAACGAATAGCTATATTACTTATAATAATTATCTCGTACTCTTGCAATGACTTGAATTTAAGCCCACTGTCGGAGGGGTCCAGCGAAAATTGGTATTCTACTCCAGAAGAAATAGAAATGGCTGTGACCGAGTTATTCAATATCGACTATTGGGATGCGGAACTTACCAGGATATCTTCGGGCAACGCAGGATATTCTCTTGAATGGACAGACAGGTTTACCGATGATTGGACTGCTAGAACAACAACAAGTGCTGTTGATGGAGGAACGCTAACCAGCCAAACCAATTTTGTTAATTGGACATGGAACAATGCCTATAAATGTATAGCAGCAGCTAATAGAATATTACTGAATCTGGATAAAGCATCTTCCAACATTACAGAAGGTAAATTGAATGAATTTGCAGCCAATGCAAAATTTGCAAGAGCTGGGCAATATTCAAAATTAATCTTTCACTATGGTGATGTTCCGTATTATACAAATTTGCTAACGATTGAGGAGGCTTTTTCGCTGGGACAGACTTCTAAGGAAACCATTCTGGATTCAATTTATGCGGATTATGATTATGCAATTAAATATCTTCCCGAAGTATATGGAAGCAATGAATATCAATTTGCAACCAAAGGTGCTGCACTCGCAATGAAAGCACGGATTGCTTTGTATACAGGAGATTACAGAACAGCTATGGAGACAGCAAAATTGTGTATTGATTTAGAGATTTATAGTCTGCACCCAAATTATAGAGAGTTGTTTCTATCTTCTACTAAGAATTCAGCTGAAACAATATTTGGAAACCCAAGATCAACAGAGTTGGGAGTAATGATTCCCAAGGGAGGCAGAAGTAAAGAACCACTCTCCCGGTTAGCAGGAGGTTTTGCCAACGGAGGTCCATCATGGGATTTGCTATGTGCTTATCTGTGCACAGATGGATTGCCCGTAGATGAATCTCCCTTATTTGATCCACATAAACCATTTAGAAACCGAGATCCGCGTTGTACTGCATCCATTGTAGAGTTTGGTACAGAATGGCTGGGATATATTTATCAGCCGCATCCCGATTCGTTAACAACCTTAAAAACCAGTACTGGTGAATATGTAAGCAATGCTGATAACAGAGCAATTCTAATGTATAGTTCTTTCAATGGTTTAGTTTGGAAGAAAAAGATTGATCAGGACTGGCTTGACCTGGAAACTGATCCGGATAATATAGTAATACGGTATGCAGATGTCCTGTTAATGTATGCTGAGGCTAAAATAGAGTTGGGAGATATTGATCAGTCAGTGTTGGATGCAATTAATAAAGTAAGAGCCCGTGCTTATGGTGTACATTTTGCCGAAACAAACTTATATCCAGCAATAACTACCACAAATCAAGCTGAGCTAAGAAAGTTCCTGAGGATAGAAAGACGTATGGAGTTTGCATTCGAAGGGAGAAGGTATTCAGACTTAATTCGCTGGAGGTTAGCAGAAAAAGCACTAACAAAGAACAGATATGGTCTTCTTGATCCTGATGATTTAAGAGAAAACCTTGTGAATACAGGTGGGTGGTTTTTTCCTGAAACGCCTGAAATTGACGAAGACGGGCTGCCTGATTTTACCTCCATGTATGATAAAGGATTGATTAAACTATTGGCGGTTCTATCTTTTGATGCATCAAAGCAATACCTATGGCCAATTCCTTCATCTGAAATTGAAATTAACAAAAATCTGACACAGAATCCGGGCTATTAACCAGCCTTGAATGCGTTATTTAGACCTAATGGGGCTGTACTAAAAGTGAAACATACTTACTAATTACTTACAAGGCAAAACGCGAAAGCGGAACGCTGATGAGCTTGATTATCACAGATAAAGACAGCAAAAATCAGTGAAAGCTGAGTTGTCTGCGTTCTATTGATTTAGATTGTAAGTTTTGGTATCATCTCATTTACTTTTGGACAGTCTCATTAGTCTTGACCGATAATTACCAATGATATAAAATCTTTTTTCTAAAGGCTTTAACGCATTGTAATTCTAATTAATGACTACTTAATATTTTATCTGGACTACAGTTCAAACCTGGTAAATAAAATTTTATCACTCGTATTTAATGGTCTGTTCTACAGCCATTAATAGAAAACACTAAAATAGTCCTTAAAAACTTATGTAAAATTGATTCATGGATAGAAGAAATTTTATCAAGGCAACAGCCTTGAGTAACGCAGGAATTATTATCACTCCTACAATACTTTCTGGTACGCAATCAGAAAGCTACAATAGAAAAGCCGAGAAAATAAAAATTGGACAAATTGGTATCTGTCATGAACATGCTTCAAAAATTAATTCACTGAGGAAGTTGTCTGATTTATTTGAGATTGTCGGGATAGTAGATGATCGAAGTTCTTCTGCAGCTCGATTTTCAGGAAACAGTCTCAAACCATACGAGGGGCTAAAATGGATGACAGAAGAGGAATTACTCAATACTCCCGGTCTTCAGGCTGTTACAGTTGAGACCTCTAATTCCGACCTTGTTGCTACAGCAATTCGTTGTGCTGACCACAATTTGGCCATACACATGGATAAACCCGGGGGAGAAGATCTTGATTTGTTTCATAAATTATTGCAAGGTTGTAAAGAACAAAACCTTCCTTTCCAGATGGGATACATGTTTCGCACCAACCCTGCCTTCCTGTTTTGCCAAAAAGCAGTGCGTAAAAACTGGCTCGGAGATATTTTTGAGATCCAGGCAGATATGTGCCACGACTATGGAGGTAGTTCCTATCAGCAATTTCTAAGCAATTTTGAGGGAGGAATAATGCTCAATCTTGGCTGTCACCACATCGATTTTATCGTTTCAATGTTAGGAAGGCCAGAAAAAGTTACCTCGTTTTTGAAGTCAACAAAAGGCGCAGCAAATGGCGCCAAAAATAATTGTACGGCGATTATTGAGTACACCAACACCATTGTTTCTGTTTCTGCATGTGATCTCAAACCTGATGGTATCAAACAGCGTCGCTTAAAAATATGCGGAAACAAAGGAACAGTTGAACTGAGTCCTTTAGAGCGTTTCGATGAGAAACCATTACAAATACAGTTAACGCTGCGCGACGGAAATGAAGAATACTCCAAAGGAACCCATATTGTAGACTTAGGCGTACAGACAGATCGTTATCAAGACCAATTTTTGGAGTTGGCCAAAATCATCAGGGGGGAAATCGACAATCCTTATAGTTACGAACACGATTACCTTACACAAGAAGTTTTAATGGCTGCATCGGGAAATATAAAATGGCATAAAAAAAGAAAATTTTAAAAATTATCAATATGAAAAGAAGAAAGTTTTTTGTGTTAGCAAGTTCGTGTGCTGCGGGTTTAGCATTAGCATCCTCTTGCAAAGGCTCAAAAAGTGAAAGCGAGTTTACAGAAAATTCAGAGACCTCTAATCTATCATTGGGAAAAGAACCGTCATACCGAAAAACAATTAAGACATCATTTAGTAGCGGGACTCCGAAAAGTGCAAGCGATTCGATAGTTGTTGCTCTGATTGGAGCTGGTTTATGGGGGTCAATATTAATCAAGCAGGCATCAGAAACAGGAGAAAATATCCTTGTAAAATACATTTGCGATGTTGACGACACCAAAGGAGGGCATGCGATTTCTGAGCTGGAGAAGAAACAAGGTTTTAAACCCATCCGGGTTCGGGATATGCGTAAGGTATTTGACGACAAAGAAGTTGATGCGGTATTTATTGCAACACCAGAACATTGGCACGCCTTGGCCACAATTTGGGCTTGCCAGGCTGGAAAAGATGTTTATGTCGAGAAATGCATATCCCACAATATTACTGAAGGCCAGAAAATGATTGAAGCTACTATGAAATACGAAAGAGTAGTGCAATGTGGAACATTTAACAGGAGTACTCCTGAAGCCCTTACAGCCAGAGATTATATCAAAAGCGGAGAACTAGGCGATTTGGTTGCCGTCCATGTTAAAAGCATGTTGCCGGGCCCAATTCCTTTTACAAAGAAAGATGAAACAGTTGCACCAAACACTATCGACTGGGATTTGTGGCTGGGGCCGGCTCCTAAGGCACCATATAGCGTTTCAAGGAATAAATCATGGCACTATTACTGGGATTACGGTAGCGGGAATGCCATGGGCAATGAAGCAATCCATCAGTTGGACCTAGCTAGGCTAGTATTAGATAATCCAGGATTACCATCTTCGGTATACTGCACAGGTGGAAGATACTTTTTTAATGACGATAGAGATGTTCCGGACTATCAATTGGCCTACTTTGATTGTGACAATTATGTAATGACACTTCAAGCAGGAGACTGTGTTTCTTACCTTGGAAAATCTGGCCCCGAAATTCGGTATGGGAATGAATTTCCTAATTGGAGCCACAACGGGACCCACGTGGAAATAATAGGAACAAAGCGAATGATGTACGTTGGACGCATGGGGGGCGGTTGGCAGGTTTTTGATAAAGGAGGTGAAGTTGTTGCTGGACAAACCTCTTATTATCCCTTGAAGGCGCATTTGTTGAATTTTCTTGATTGCGTCAGAACCAGAAAACAACCCAACAGTAATATTGTAGAAGGCCATAATAGTTCCATTTTGATACACCTTGCCAATCTATCCTACCGGACAGGATCTAAACAACTACGCTTTTCTCCTCAAAGCGAGACAATATTGAATGACAGTAAGGCACAAGAAATGATTAGCTGTCACTACCGTAAAGGTTTCGAAATTCCAACAGAGGTTTAATTCACTTATTAACAATCAAATGAAATTAAATAAAAACAAGGTTATAATTGTACTAACCACGGGACTGTTAATCATCGGCTGCTTGGTTTTATACGCTTATGCACGCACCTGGGGAAAGACTGATTTAGAATTCAAAATACATATTAATGAACAATTGGTTAGGCAGTCAGTATTCGGAGAATCGCCAACATTTGCCATATGGATTGAGAATGTAGAATCTAAAGAGCTAAAAACAATTTTTGTGACCCAAAGGGCCGGTGAAGAAGACTGGGAAGGGAAAGTCGAAGTTCCATCAGCATTGCCCAGGTGGGATGAAATAACTAAAACAGAACAACAACCAATCGAAGAGGTATCAGATGTAGACGCAGTTTCAGGGGCAACGCCTGCTCCAGGCTATTTTATAACAAAAGTCAGAGTTGCTCCCGGAAGCAAATGGAATTGTTGGATAGAGATGAATCTGGCAGGGGACTATAATGATAGTTATCCCGAGTATGATGAAACAAAGAGAATAACAGATGAGTCAGGCAATGGGCAACCAGCACTGCTTTACAAAGCATATATTGAGGCAGATTTGGGTAAATCAGTTACCCCCAAAGTTATAGGAATAAGTACTTTAACAAAGGAGGGGAATAGTATCCAACCGCCGAAAGGAATAACAACGGCACTGGAGGTTTTTGATGATATATCAATCGCAGTTGTAAGACCTAATCCAAGAATTTTGTAGTCGCTTCATTCAGAAGCAAATCAAGCAAACAATAGTTATGTGCAATACAATGAAGCATTATCAAAAACCTGATAAAGCCCGAAATAAAAAAGGCATTTTAAGAATTGGGTTAAGTTATCTCTGGTATTTGATAAAAAAGAAAAACGCCCTACTGAGAATTTTTCTTTTAATAGTTTTTAATGGCTATACCTGTTACGGCAATAGTCCAGAAAAGCTACATAATGAATTTAAATTTTCCGGGTTTATAAAATATGACATTTTTTCTGATACCCGTCAAACCGTAAATGCTCGGGAAGGGTTGGTCGTTTTGTATCCTGAAAATATCTTTCTCGATAAAAACAGCAACGACATCAACGCCAGAAATAGCTTGAATATGCTTTCCATCCATTGTAGGCTAAGGTGCAATATTGCTGGGCCTACGTTGTTAAATGTTCGAACAAGTGGCTTAGTCGAGGCAGATTTTTACGGAAATGAGAACAAAAATTTTAGTGATTTAAATGGCTTTCGGCTGTTTAATGCATATGTGAAATTTGACTGGGGGAAGACCAATTTATTGGCAGGACAATATTGGCACCCCATGTCAATCCCTGGTTTTTTCCCTGCCACAGTGGCGTTTAGTGCAGGAGCGCCATTTCACCCTATGTCCCGTAATCCGCAAATAAGACTTTTACAATCCTGGGGCAAATTAAATTTTATTGGAAGTTTGCTCTCTCAAAGAGATTTTTCCGGGACAGGACCTGATGGCCCGAGTTCAAAATACTTAAGAAACTCTGGGCTTCCCAATATCCATTTCCAAGTGCAATACGGGTCAAATTGCTCTTGTGTAAAAGCAGGCACTGGAATTGACTTCAAAAAAATAGTTCCGGAATTGTCTACTGAAAATGATGCTGAAGAAATTTTCTCAACGAATACATCGTTGAGTAGCATTTCATATACAGGCTTTGTGTTTGCACGAACAAAACACTTAACTATTACAACACAAGTAGTATACGGCCAAAATACTTATGACTTGCTTATGCTAGGGGGGTATGTAGTAAAAGAAGTTATCAGTAAGGAAACAGCTGAAAAGAACTTTATGAATCTAAACACAGCATCAGTTTGGACAGATATCCAAACCAACGAAGGGAAGTTCATTGCCGGAATATTTGGCGGTTTTAGCAAGAATATGGGGGCTAGAGATTTTGTTGAAGGCCCTTTCTATTCAAGAGGTTCTAATATCGACACGGTGTATCGTCTGGCCCCCCGGATACTTTATAATAATCTCCCGGTAACTATTTCAATGGAAGGAGAATTGACTACGGCGGGGTATGGAATAGTAAATGGAGATAAGAGGGGGGGGGCAACCAGTGCTAAATCAGTCCTAAATCTTAGAACATTGTTGTCATTGAAATATATTTTTTGAAAGTCTTGATTTTTAGGGTATTTATCTATTTTGGGATGATGTGTATATATCCAGAGAAGAGTTTTCGGCTCATAAAGGCAACATGAACGCAAGAACTGTTGCGTAAGATTTTACGCTTAAGGGTAAAGTAACTTTTTTCTCCCTAATTTTTCCTGCCTTTTTCTTGTGGAAAGCAGGCTTTCCAATACATTTTGTTATTCGGCCTTTACCGATACATGTATATCTCCCTCCTTCTCAAATTTTATTCGTTTTTTTATAGCTTTAAGCCTTTGAAATTATGCTGTCGGAAAGAGAGTCATTGACTAAACAATTCTCTTCCAGGGACAGCAACCTGATAAAACGCTACTCATGAATACACTAAGAAAAAAGATTCCGGGGCTGGTTTCAGCTTCTATGGCAAGTTTAATGCTTGCACCTTCCTGCACTCCGGGAAGTCAATCCGAAACTAGTTCGCGAAAAACGCCCAATATCGTTATTATCTATGCGGATGATTTGGGTTATGGTGATGTCAGTTGTTATGGTGCAACAGAACTAAAAACGCCCAATATTGATAAGCTGGCAGGCGAGGGGGTAAGGTTTACGCAGGGCTACTGTACTTCGGCTACCTGCACGCCCAGTCGGTATGGTATGTTAACCGGGCAATATCCGTGGCGCAATAAGCGCGCTCAGGTACTCCCTGGCGATGCGCCGTTGTTAATTGAGCCGGGCAGTGTAACCCTTCCATCGATGCTGAAAGAGGCCGGATACCGGACGGGGATTGTCGGTAAATGGCATTTGGGATTAGGCGAGGGAAGCATTAACTGGAATGAAGAAGTTAAGCCCGGGCCACGGCAAGTGGGGTTCGACTACGACTTCATCATGGCTGCAACCAATGACCGTGTTCCAACGGTTTTTCTGGAAAGAGGCCATGTGGTTGGCTTGGATCAAAATGATCTGATTGAAGTTAATTACAGGGAGAATTTTGAGGGGGAACCATCGGTCCCCGAAAATCCGGAGTTGATCAAAATGAAATCAAGTCATGGACATGATAATTCGATTGTGAATGGTATTGGTCGGATTGGTTTTATGAAGGGCGGCGAAAGTGCCCGATGGATTGATGAGAACATGGCAGATACTTTTCTGGTGCGTGCTCAAAAATTTGTTGAGTTAAATAAAGACGAACCTTTCTTCCTCTATTATGCCTTGCATCAGCCTCATGCTCCCCGTGTTCCTCATCCTCGGTTTGCTGGAAAGTCAGGACTCGGACCAAGAGGAGATGTCATTGTTGAAGCAGATTGGTGCATTGGAGAGTTTATGAAGACCCTGAAAGAAAATGGGCTTGACGAAAACACGATTGTCATATTTTCGAGCGATAATGGGCCGGTTGCCGATGACGGTTATCACGATGAATCCGAAACCTTAATGGGAAATCACACGCCTGCTGGACCTTTACGCAGCGGAAAATACAGTTTGTATGATGGTGGTACGCGTGTTCCATTTATCGTGCGCTGGCCAGGACAGGTAAAACCAGGGGTTTCTGATGCCATGGTTTGCCAAATGGATTTCCTGGCATCTTTTGCTTCGTTATTGGGGATTCAAATTGAAACAAAAGATAGCGAAAATATCCTTCCTGCTTTGTTAGGAAAGACGGAGAAAGGACGTGAAGACCTGGTTGTTCAGGGAATGAGGACCACGGCATACCGTAATGGCGACTGGTCGTTAATTCTTCCACAAAAAGGGCCCAAAATGGTGCCATGGGGAGTGAAAAATGAAACAGGTTTCGACACCGACGTGCAGCTTTACAATCTGGCCAGCGATATTGGTCAAAAGGTTAATGTTGCCGAAGAAGAGGTGGAAAAAGTAAAGGAACTTACCACTAAGTATCAAGAGATCTTGGACGATGAGCTATAGTTAAGTTTTAGGAAAGGTCATTTTCCAAGCTTTTTCGCCTGCCTGTAGCGCTGGGAGCAGGCTTTCCAATTCATTTACAAGCAAGATGAATTAAAACATCCCAATGTCAACAACAAAAGCGCCCAAAGCCCGATTCCCATAGGCTTTGGGCGCTTTTTGCTTTAAGGGTAGAGCCATTCTCTTCCATAAGATAGTCATCATCTTCTACCAGAGAATGCCTCGCTGACGGGGTAGCGTCATCATCTTGTGCCCGATAGCCTCCATCGGGCGGGGTAGAATCATCATCTTCCATAAGATAGCCATTATCTTCTACCAGAGAATGCCTCGCTGACGGGGTAGCGTCATCATCTTATACCAGATAGCCTCCATCGGATGGGGTAGGATCATTCGCTGATGGAAGATGACTTTCCTCTTCTTATGCTGAAAACAGAGGGTTTAGTTGGGAGCAACGGGGCAAAAAAAATTCCGCCTCAGTTTGGAAGCGGAACTTTTAACGATTGCAAAATTACTTTTTGCGTAGCTGGCGCAATTGATGCACCAAACTGTTGTCCTTCCCCAGTAAACCTTCAATCAGGTTTATGAAAGCCGATGCCTCGTCGTAAGCAACTTTAAGCGTAGCATTCGCATGTTTGGTGGCATCAAGCGCAATGGCCTGGGCTTTTTGTTGTTCTCCCTCGGCTTCGTCGGCTGTTTGCAGTTTTGTTTTCAGCTCGGCAGAGCGCGCGGTCGGATCGTACCCCGCATCGGTAAGCATGCTGGCATTTTGATCGACCATGACAATGACCTGCGAAACAAAATCACGACTTTCTTTTTCATTAAGTGTTGCCATAATGATTAATTTAGGCGGTTAGAGTAACGAAGAATTTCGTTGTTAACTGTGGGCCGCCCGAAGTTTCGAAGGCCGAGGGGCGGCCTCTTTATCAACCGGTCTTATGAAAGGCGGAGTACATACCAATGCCTTGGTATGTGAACAGAGCTGATTAAAAATTGAAACGATAAACGAGGCTAATCGTGCCGTTATTTTTAACTAATCCACAAATTATGAATATTATTCATAATGGGCAAACTGTTTTGGAGCATTCAAAACTGAAAATGGAGTCTTGACACGGCACGGGATTAAGGGGCTACACACATCTGGCAGTCTGAAATCTGAAAATCGAATGAGCTATTTTAATGATTTTGGCTAGCTTTAGAGGATCTAAATAGACACTTAATTACTACTAAAACTATGGATTTTAAAACGCTCATTGGTCTGTCAGGCCTGTCTTGCCTTTGCTTTTCACATTCAACAGCACAGGAAAATACCTTGCAGCAACCTCCCAATTTCATTCTGATTGTAGCTGACGATTTGGGCTACGGTGATTTGGGCTTTACCGGAAGTACGCAGATTAAAACGCCCAACATCGATCGGTTGGCAGCCCATGGAGCTGTCTTTTCGCAGGGCTATGTTTCATCGCCGGTTTGCAGCCCTTCGCGGGCAGGAATATTAACCGGGAGAAACCAGGTCTCATTTGGACACGACAATAATATTGGAGGTAATCAGCCCGGTTTTGATGAGGCGTTTTTGGGCTTGCCTTTGAGCGAAAAGACCATTGCCGATCGCTTACATTCCCTGGGGTATATCAATGGTCTGGTGGGGAAATGGCACCTCGGCGGTCAGCCTCATTTCCACCCCTTAAAACGAGGCTTCGACGAATTTTGGGGCTATACCGGCGGCGGTCATGACTACTTCACTTCAGAACCGGATGGAAAAGGTTATAAAAGCCCGATTGAATGTAATTATAAAGAACCATCAGCAATTACCTACATTACGGACGACAAGGGGGCCGAATGTGTTGATTTTATCGGGCGTCATAAGGACGAGCCTTTTTTTCTGTTTGCTTCGTTTAATGCACCTCATACGCCCATGCAGGCTACCAAAGCAGATTTGGAATTATATCAGCACATTGAAAATCAAAAGCGACGAACCTATTGCGCCATGGTGCATCGCCTGGATGTAAACGTGGGACGAATTATGGATGCTGTTGAGTCAAACGGAATAGCCGATAATACCTTGATTGTTTTTATCAGCGATAATGGAGGGCCTACGAATTCCAATGCTTCAATCAATGCCCCATTTAACGGGCAAAAAGGAATCTTACTGGAAGGCGGTATCCGAACCCCGTTTATTATGAACTGGAAGAACACTATTCCTGCAGGGACTGTGTCAGCAGATCCTGTTATTTCGCTGGATTTAGCTCCTACTTTTTTTGAATTGGCAGGCGGCAAAACTACGGAGGAAGACCAATTTGATGGCGTTAATCTTTTGCCCTACATCAAAGGAGAGATTGATGGGAAGCCGCATGATTCTTTTAACTGGCGGTTTACCATTAGTGCTGTTATTCGGGAAGGAGACTGGAAGCTGATTCGACTGCCTGATCGTTTTCCTGTCTTGTATAATTTGAAAGAGGATTTATCCGAACAACATGATCTTGCGCTTGAAAATATCGAATTGACAAAGGCATTGCTAAAGAAACTGGGGACTTGGGATGTTGCTCAACCGCATCCGGTATTTCTGGAAGGAGCTGAGTGGCGAGCGAATCAACTAAACTTGTACGATAGAACCTACCAGTTAAGTCAACCAGAATGAGATGTCATTGGGATATTAATTCCGCTTAACGATAGTATATGCGAGCGTGAGCAAGTCTATATCTTAAAAAGAAGTAAAGATTCTAGATGTTAGATATTAGACGCTAGAACGTGGACTCTAGTAATTCGCCCCCCTGGAAATTGTCAATGAAAAAAACGATCTGATTAATCTTTCAGTTTTTTTCTAATTTTATCAGTTCAAAAGTTCCATGACAATAGTTTTTTGTCGCACCAGAAGCCCGATAATGAAAGGAAGGAGCAGGCTAAGACTGAAAACTATTGATGGATATCTAAAAACCTAAAGTCTAGTGTCTAACAGCTAGTCTCTTATTTGAAAAAAGATGGAAATTTCGCCGGATAAACTTCAAAAACTAGCAACCCGAATTCGTGGTGGTGAGATCAAAGCTTTTGATGAACTCTACGAGCTCTACAGCCAGCGGTTGTATGGCTTTGCATTTTCAATGCTGAAAAACAAGGAGGATTCGAAAGAAATTGTGCAAGAGACTTTCTTGAAAATTTGGAGTCGACGAGCTGAGATAGATACTTCGCATTCATTAAAATCATTTCTGTTTACAATTTCCCATAACCTAATTATTGACCTTTTTCGCAAAAGGGTAAAAGAAACAGAATTTCAGTCTTATCTGAAATATTATTTTAGCCTGAACAGCTCTGAATCAGCAATCATGGTGGAGTTTCAGGAGTTGAATGAGGAAGTTCAGCGCTTAATTGCCGAATTGCCTGAAAAACGTCAACAGATTTATAAGATGAGCCGGGAGGATGGGCTAAGCCACAAGGAAATAGCATCAAAGTTGGGGTTAAGCACGAAAACGGTTGAAAACCAAATCAATTTGACCTTAAGGCATCTTCGTGCTCATATTGATTCCAATAGTCTATTGGTGTTACTTTTTATGGCTTTGTTCAGTTGATAGTCAGTTTTCGGTTTTCAAATACTATCGTCATCACGAGTGAAGGGAAGTGATCTGTCAATGGAGGGGTTTAGTTTTCAAGATTGCAATTGTCCGAAAATCTAATGTCTAATAGCTATTGTCTTCTTGTCTTGGCTCTTGAGGCCTAATGTCAGGAATTTTCAAAAAAATAATAATTTCTTTTGGGGGGTAGACCACGTTTTTGCGTAATGCTTTTGACCGGGCTTAGAATGAAGATCTAAAGTAACAACAGCATGCCGAAAACGAGTTGGATAAAAGCATCAAACAAGAAGAAGTATTTTGAAGAACCATGCATCGAAAAAAAAGGTTTGTCACAGATGATCACAAATAATTTCAATCAATGAAGAAAAAAGATGAAATAACAACTTTAATTCAGAAGTATCTGGAAGACAACTGCAGCACGGAAGAACTGGACGAGCTCATTCATCTTTTAAATAAAGATGGGGATCATCAACAAGTTGAAGGCGCGCTTTATGCGTATTGGAAAAATAAATCGTCCTATAAAAATGAACTGGAAAAAGAAGAGCTGGATGAGATGTTAGCGCTTATCCATCAGCAGTTGATTACGGCAAAACCTCGCTCTAAAGCACCCATTCTAAGAAGCCTGAAAAATTATTTTGTGCGGGCTGCAGCCATTTTATTTATTCCCTTATTGCTTGGAACACTTTGGCTGACTGTGGATAAACTAAAAAGTAAGCAGCCAGCAACCATGGTTGAACTGGCAACGCCTTTCGGATCAAAGATTAGAACAACTTTACCCGATGGAACCGAAGTGTGGCAAAATGCAGGAACCATATTGCGGTACCCAAGCTATTTCTCCGGAAAAAATCGCGAAGTGGAGTTGATTGGAGAAGCCTACTTTCATGTTGTGTCAGACAAAAGCAATCCGTTTTATGTGAAAACAAAAGCCGGAAAAGTGAAAGTAACCGGAACGCGATTTAACCTATCTGCCTATGAAGAGGATGCTTATTCGTCGTTAGTCCTGGAGGAAGGAGAAGTCCATTTCCTTACTGAAAAAGGGCAGGAGATTAGGTTGCTTCCAACCGAAAAGCTTGTTTATACGAAGCAAACGGGAGAGTTGGTCAAACAAAAAGTGGATGTGGAGAAATACACTGCCTGGACTGAAGGAAAACTGATTTTTAGAAATGATCCTTTGGCCGATGTGGTTCAACGGCTGGAGCGCTGGTTTCATGCAGATATTGAGTTGGTGGATCCCGATGGTAGCCTGGCAAATCACACGTTTACACTTACCATTGAACATGAAACCTTACCTCAGGTGCTGGATTATATCACGCAAGCTGCTGATTTGAATCTGGAGAGTAAGCGAATAAAATCCACAGATGATAAATCAATACATAATGCACAATATCGAATATCAAAACATAAAAACTAGGAGCCTATGTAAATACGGAAAGGAATTAAAAAAACTAAAAAGGAGGATGCTGGAACATCCCCCTTGCAATTAGTTAATTAGACAATCTTCTGGAAAAAATTGTAAAATTCTAACGATCACAAAATTATGAAAAAAAATCGAAACCGGTTTGGCTTGGTTCTGCCTATTTGTCAAGTCCGGAAAATTACACGGATTATGAAACTATTCGTATTATTAATGACTATTTTAATTAGCCAGACTTTTGCTATTAGTAGCTATTCGCAAGATAAGCTGCTCTCATTAAGACTGACTAATTCCACGGTAAAAGATGCTTTAATCGAAATTGAAAAAAGCAGTGAGTTTTATTTTTTGTACAGCAACCTTCTTGTTGATGTTGACCGACAGATTAATGTCGATTTGAATAACAAGAAAATAGAGGAGGTGTTGGCCGATATTTTTCAGGGAACAGAAACGATTTTTGTCATTAACGACCGACAAATCATTCTCAAACCTGATTCGAAAGATGCTGATTGGCTGGGAATGCAACAGAAGCGAACTGTAGCAGGTAAGGTGGTGGATGAAAATGGTCAACCCCTTCCCGGAGTAACCGTGTTGGTGAAAGGAACCACTCAGGGAACAGTTACCGATTTTGACGGAAACTACACGATTGATGATATCCCCTCCACAGGCGTATTGATTTTTTCTTTTGTAGGAATGCAGGCGCAGGAAATTGTTGTTGGGAATCAAATGACTGTTAATGTGACGATGGCAGAAGATGCGATTGGAATTGAGGAGGTTGTAGCAATTGGGTATGGAACGGTAAAAGCAGTAAATGTTACGGGGGCGGTCGCTCAGGTTGGAGAAGAAGAACTAAAAGACCGGCCGGTATCAAATATTGGACAGATTCTTCAGGGAAAAGTGGCTAACCTGAATGTTGCGACAACTGATGGTGCGCCAGGTGCAGGACCTAGCTATAACATTCGGGGAACGACAAGTATTAATGGAGGAGGTCCACTCTTTGTTGTTGATGGAATTCCAGTTGACAACATAACGGACTTGAACCCATCGGACATCAAAACCTTTACCGTGTTGAAAGATGCGGCATCTGCAGCTATTTATGGAGCAAGGGCTGCCTATGGGGTGATTATGGTTACAACGAAGCAAGGAGATAAAAACGAAAAGATTTCGATTACCTACAATAATTCTTTTGGTTTTAGTAATCCTACACATACGCCTAACCAAGTTAATTCTCTTGATTTTGCTGAATCTTATAATATTGCTTCAGCGAATTCGGGACAATCACCAATGTTTACCGAGGAACATATTCAACGAATCAAAAACTATATCGCTGATCCGGAGAATTATCCGTCCAATGTCCCTGATCCGAATAAAGCCAATCATTGGTCATATGCCAATTTAGATAATGACAATGTTGACTGGTGGAGAGCTTTCTTTAAAAACAACCGATCGAACCAAAAGCACAATGTTGGCATTAGTGGTGGCGGAGAGAATGTTACCTATTACATTGGAGGCGGTTATTATACTGAAGGAGGTTTTCTGCGCTATGCCAACGAAGATTTTGATCGATACAACCTGACCTCCAATATTCATACAGAACCGACAGATTGGATGCGGGTGGATTTGAGAACCCGTTATTACAAAACCTACTTGGATAAGCCATCTGATGGCTATAACGGTGATATCGGAAATTGGGCGCACCTGGCAACTACTCGATTTCCCAACTGGTCGCTCTATGATCCGAATGGACATTTAGCTGCAACAGCACATTTGGGAAAGCAAACTGCAGGAAGAACCAATCACAATAATGACGAATTTAGTCTTAGTGGTATTTTAGAGTTAGAGCCAATAAAAGATTGGAAAATCAATTTCGATTACACCTACCGAAATCATATTTACCGTGAATCTACGCACGCAATGCCTCATGTTTGGGAGTATACGATTGATGAGCAACCTATTTATACCAGCCACTTGGATGCTTACTCAACGCAGTTCGCGACAACCGAGTACAATTCGTTTAACTTCTATACTTCTTATACGAAGGAATTAGGAGGACACTCTTTTTATGTGCTTTTGGGGCAGCAGGTTGAGGAGAATAATTATAAAAGGTTATATGGACTGAAGAGGGATCTAATTTCTCATGATATCCCTTCTATTGCGGTTGGTGTTGGCGATACCGACTTGGCAGAGAACCTTTCACAGTGGGCAACCATGGGCACGTTTGCCCGCTTAAAATACAATTTTAAGGAGAAATATTTGATTGAGTTTAATGCCAGGTACGATGGTACCTCGAAATTTCCCGAGGGAGACCGCTTTGGCTTGTTCCCTTCAGTTTCGGTAGCCTATAATATGGCGAAAGAAAATTATTGGAATTTAGAATTTGTAGATTCCTTCAAGTTAAGGTCATCTTATGGTTCGTTAGGGAACCAGAATGTCGCAAATTACTTATACCTGAGTACGATTGGAATTGGAACAAAGTACCCCTATATCATTGATGGAAAGCTCCCGAATTACCTAGGAACTCCAGGTTTGGTTAGTGAGAGTTTAACATGGGAAGTGGCTACCACCTTTGATGTTGGCTTTGATGCCGCATTGTTGGGGAATCGTTTAACAGCTTCTTTCGATTGGTACCGAAGGGTAACAACAGATATGATTGGACCCGCAGAAGCTTTACCTTCTGTGTTGGGGACATCCGTTCCGACCAAAAATAATGCAGACCTTGAAACAAAAGGGTTTGAACTGACCTTAGGCTGGAAAGATCGTATTGGAAAAGAGTTCGATTACAGTTTGTCTTTCGTCCTTTCCGACTACAAATCAAAAGTGCTGAAATACAATAATCCAACTAAATTGCTTTCGACTTACTACGAAGGAATGGAAATTGGAGAGATTTGGGGAATGGAGACTGTTGGAATTATTCAGACAGAAGAAGAGCTAGCCAATATGCCTGATCAATCTTTGTTTTGGGGAAACTGGTCTCTGGGAGATATTCAATATCGCGACTTAGATGGTAATGGAACTGTTGATTGGGGAGAAAGCTCGGGGGATAATCCGAGAACGCTGGATAACCCGGGAGACAGAAAGGTTATCGGAAACTCTACCCCTCGGTTTAATTTTGGACTTAATGGAACAGCAAGCTGGAAAGGCTTTGATGCTAGAATCTTTTTACAAGGCACAGCAAAACGTGACCTTTGGGTAGGTAATCATGGAAATGGAGGTGTATTATTCTGGGGGTTTACCGGAGGTTTTGGATCGAATTTGTACGAGCCTCAGCTTGATTTCTGGACACCTGATAATACCGATGCCTACTATCCGAAGCCATACAACAGTCGGGAGATCCATAAAAACCAGTATCCGCAGACGAAGTATTTACAGAATGGGGCGTATTTGAGACTTAAGAATATTCAGCTGGGGTATACTTTACCTCGCAGTATTATGAATGATATCGGTTTTATTAGCAAAATTCGAGTTTTTGTAACTGGCGAAAACCTCTTTACCATATCTTCTTTACCCGAAATGTATGATCCCGAATTAACTCACGGATGGTGGGGAGCTGGTAAAGTGTATCCAATAACCAAAACGTATGCTTTAGGTGTAAATGTTAACTTTTAATAAGAGCAAAATACCATGAAAAATTATATAATAATACTGTTGTCGTTGATGATTTTATGGTCGTGTGAGGATGTGTTAGACAAGCCGCCATTAGATACAATTACCGACAAAGAAATTACATTCTCGAAGAAAGAAATGGAACTTTATGCCAATAAGTTTTATGGCAATTTTCCGACACATGAAGGCTATTGGTTGGGGATTTTTGAGATGGATAACTCCTCCGACAATATGGTTTCAGGAGATTATAATTACAATGCACAGCTTGCTGGAACAATTCAGGTTCCTGGAAGTGGCGGTGGTTGGGACTTCAGTAAAGTTCGGAGTGCAAACTTCTTTTTGGAGAACTATCACAAAACCGAGGAAGAGCTTTCAACTGTAAGTGCTTATATCGGAGAAATGTACTTTTGGCGAGCTTGGTTTTATTTTGATTTGGTAAAAACTTTTGGCGATGTTCCTTGGTACAGTAAAACGCTTACCACTGAATCTGAAGAGCTCTATGCTCCAAGAACTCCGAGAAACGCTGTTGTCGATTCTATTTTGGTTGATTTAGATCAAGCAATTGCGCTGTTGCCCGAAAAAGGACAGGAAACAGAGGGGCGCATTTATCGAGAAATTGCACTTTTATTTCAGAGTCGGGTTGCGCTTTATGAAGGAACTTGGGAAAAGTATCATAATGGAACAGACTTTGGCGTTGACAATGCCGATTGGGATAAATATTTCAGAAAAGCAGCAGAGGCAGCAAACCAAGTGATCACTTCTGGGCATTTTGCCATTGATAAGGCGGGAACAAGTCCTAGCGAGCATTATTGGGGATTGTTTAATCAGGAGGATTATTCGAACAGCCAGGAAATCATGTTATGGAAAAAATGGGATTTGAGTCTTAACCTTTACCACTTAGCAAGTGCGTTTTTCGGAGTATCAGATAAGAACACAGGAATTTCAAAATCATTGGTTAATTCTTATTTGTGTACAGATGGAAAGCCGATTGCCGTTAGTGACCTGTATTTAGGAGATGATTTAATCGATGAGGAATTAAGCAATCGAGACCCCAGATTAGCTCAGACCATATTTGTTCGGGGAGATGTTCGGAATATCTCAGGAACAGATACAAGCTTTTTTTCGGTTCCGGATCTTACCTTGGAGGCCAGACTCCGAAACACAACAGGCTATCAGTTAGCAAAGGGAAACAACCCGACTGCAGACAGAACCAGTAATCAGGATATTACCGGGAGTATTATCTTCAGGTATGCCGAAGTCCTGTTGAACTATGCAGAGGCAAAGGCAGAGCTAAACGAATGTACTCAGTCTGTGTTGGATGAATCGGTTAACTTGCTGAGAGATCGAGTAGACATGCCTCATTTAACGGTTGATCCTGGATTTGACGAAGGTGTTTCAAAAACGTTTCCACAACTGTCTCAATTAATGAATGAGATCAGAAGAGAAAGACGAGTTGAGTTGGCCTGTGAAGGTTATCGCTTTGATGATTTGATGCGTTGGGCTGCAGCGGATATTATTCAACGTCCAATGTTGGGCGCTAAAATTCAACAATATGCAGATATAAAAGATGAGTTTCGCCCGGTCTTAGTTCCCGAAGCTCTATTTTCGAAGAATGGGTATATTGCTCCCTATGAAAATAGCCCTGCCAAAGATGGTTGGCAATTTAATCCTAATAAGAATTACCTAAAACCCCTTCCGTCTAATCAATTAACACTTAACCCTAATTTGGAACAGAATCCTGGGTATTAAGAGGAAATAAAGGTTGTCTCATAAGCATTTTCAAGCTGAGATTTTGCTTTGGGATAACCTTATTCTTTTTTCAAACTTGAGCGTTTCCTATCAAAGTTTAGTAAAAAGTAGAGGTGTCAATAAAAGTATTTAACGAATGAAAATAAAGAGTGTAAGTGTATTCCTTATCTTGATGTATAGCATGCTGGTAGGATGTTCCAGTAAAAATGTGGTGTACTATGTTGGAAGTACAGAGAATGATCTATATGATTTGCTTGGCCAGGTAGATTTGGAGGTTAGGCTATCTCCTACGCTGGAGGATGCTGTGAAAAAGTCAACAGAGGGAATCGGAATTATTAAGGTATCGGATAGTTATCCACAAAAAGAACAAGGCGTTTCGGATGAATTGTACCAGGCGATTAAAGAAAAGAATCTTAAATTATACATCGAGTACCCCGAGGATTTTCCGGGAATAGAATTAGGGAAGAATGTCCTCCAAACCAATTACGAAAGGGGAGTTATAACTGCCGATGTTTTTGGGGCAACCCTGAAGCGAATGGATATCATTGGGTTAAATGATTGTCATTTTCTGGAAACGAAGGAAAAAGAACCCTTAATTGTTTTAGCAAAAGTTGCAGGATTTGACCATGCCGCTTATGGGTTGGAGGAAACGGATGATTATCCCCTGCTTTTTCATAAAGAGAATGCTTTAATTGCAACAACAAAGTTGAGCAATTACCGAACAGGAAGGTATGGTCCAAATGATTCCTGGCAAGCAGTTTGGAAATATATTTTGACTTGGGTTAGTTCTGATAAAGAGTTAAAAGTTCCTGAGCTTAAATCAGAGGTATCTCCAATGTTCTCCAAAGAAGAACCACTTCCTGAAAATGCATCTACTGAAGCTGTGAAAAAAGGAGTGGAATGGTTTTATAACGGACGCTTTTTTATTCATTCGGATTGGGCTGAATCGTGGTGGCAAAAGTATCAGGGAGATGGCACGGAACCTTGGGGGCCCCCTTTAGATCAAGCGTTACCCAGTGGGGATGGTTCTTTGGGAATACTGGAAGGACATGCATCAACGATTTATCACGACGGCGACCAGCTTTATCGGTATTGGCTTCGGGCTGATGTGCAGGGTGAAGTTGCTTACGCAATGGCTGCCGCAGGCAATTTATTGAAAAAACCGGCTTATAATGATGTCGCAACGAAGCTACTGGATATGGTTTACTTTAATTCTGTTTTTTCCGCCGGATTAAAAAGCGATAAAGAAAGTGATGTGTATGGATTGTTAGGATGGTCACATACACACCCATGGGTTTTTTATGGAGATGATAATGCGCGCTTTTTATTGGGAGCAATTGGTGCTTCAGCTTATTTGGGTAGTGATAAGTGGGATGAAAAGATTGCTGAAACGATACTGGCTAATTTCCGAACAACCGGGAAGTTAGGATTCAGAAGCGGGCGCTTGGAGGAAAAGCCGATCTTAGAGGCTGGCATAGAAAAACTACAGAATAGAGAGCTGGTAAATCCTCATCCTCACTTTGAATCGTGGCTTTGGGCCTGTTACTTGTGGTTGTATGATAAAACGAATTATGAGCCGCTTTTGAAGAAGACGAAAACAGCTATTCAGATAACCATGGAAGCTTATCCTGATCGGTGGAATTGGACCAACGGAATTCAACAGGAAAGAGCACGTATGATCTTGCCTTTGGCTTGGCTGGTTCGAGTTGAAGACACTCCAAAACACCGAGCATGGCTCGATCAAATCGTGGGTGAGGTTCTGGATAATCAGGTTGCCTGTGGTGCAATTCGAGAAGAGCTAGGCGCAGGGCCGGGGCAGTTTGGACGAACCAATTCGAATAAAGCTTATGGCACAACCGAAGCTCCATTGATCTTCGAAAATGGCGATCCGGTGGCAGACATGCTTTATACGGTGAATTTTGCTTTTTTCGGACTTAATGAGGCTGCTGAAGCCACGGGAGATCCTAAGTACAAGGAAGCCGTTGATAAAATGGCTGATTTTCTAATCCGAATTCAAGTTCAGAGTGAGAAGCATAAAGATGTGGATGGTGCTTGGTTTAGGGCTTTTGATTATAATCGGTGGGACTATTGGGCATCAAATGCCGATCATGGTTGGGGAGCTTGGTCAACTTTAACTGGCTGGATTCAGAGCTGGATTGTGGCTACTCAAGTGTCTGTTCAAAATGAAAGTAGTTTTTGGCAGGCGACCGGTCATTCGTCAATTAATGAACACATGGATGAGGTCGTAAGTAGAATGATGAATTAGTATAGAAAAAATAGGTTTTGGGCTAATTAAATATGGAAAGCTCCAGTGTAATTCACTTGCACTGGAGCTTTTTATTTTGAGCGAATTAGGTCTTTGGTTCAGTAAAGCACCTTTTTCTGGTTGTTTGATAAGACCACATCTCGATAGAACCAACAACAAAAATTTCAGGACTAATTTGTAATTGTTTTGTGATATGGGGAGGGGATCATTCCTCATCTTTTGGCTGTTCGGGTTGGTTTTTTTTGAACTTAATGTTTTGCAAGTGTCTGGCAGTCTGAATCTGAAAATCTAATGATCTATTGAAGTTCATTACCCAGAGTGAAACTGTTTTTTTATAGCTTTAAGCCTTTGAAATTATGCTGTCGGAAAGAGAGTCATTGACTAAACAATTCTCTTCCAGGGACAGCAACCTGATAAAACGCTACTCATGAATACACTAAGAAAAAAGATTCCGGGGCTGGTTTCAGCTTCTATGGCAAGTTTGATGCTTGCACCCTCCTGCACGCCAGGAAGTCAATCCGAAACTAGCTCATCACAAACGCCCAACATCATTTATATCTTGGCGGATGATTTGGGCTATGGTGATTTAGGCTGTTATGGGCAAACAAAAATAGAAACGCCCAATATTGATGCCCTGGCCAAACGGGGAATGCGCTTTACCCAGCATTATTCTGGAGCGCCAGTGTGTGCTCCTTCACGCTGCGTTTTACTGACGGGTTTGCACACTGGGCATGCTCAAATTCGAGGCAATGATGAGTGGGCCGACCGTGGGCCAACCTGGGATTTTGAGGCGATGGCCAAAGATCCACGGCTGGAAGGCCAACGTCCGTTAAAGGCAGGAACCCAAACGCTGGGAACCGTATTGCAGCAGGTTGGTTACAAAACGGCAGTTATCGGAAAGTGGGGACTGGGGGCTCCGTTTACTGAGGGAGTTGCCAATAAACAAGGGTTCGACTTTTTCTATGGCTACAATTGCCAACGTCAGGCCCATACCTATTTCCCCCTGCATTTGTGGCGCGATACAATTAAAGAGCCGCTGGACAACCGCATGGTTGCACCGCACAAGAAATTGGCAAAAGACGTTAATAAATACGATCCGGCATCCTACGAAGATTTCTGGTTAACCGATTATTCGGCTGATTTGATGCAAAAAGAAGCCATTCGTTTTGTTAAGGAAAATAAGGAAAAGCCTTTCTTTTTATATTATGCAAGCCCAATTCCGCACGTGCCTTTGCAGGCGCCTAAGCGTTGGGTTGACTACTATGTGAAAAAGTTTGGAGACGAAGAGCCTTATACCGGAAATCAAGGCTATTTCCCGCACCGAAATCCCAAAGCTGCCTATGCCGCTATGGTTTCTTATTTGGATGAGCAGGTTGGCGAATTGGTGGCTACCCTAAAAGAAGAAGGAATTTATGAAAATACAGTGATTGTATTTACCAGCGACAATGGACCAACCTTTAATGGAGGAACCGATTCGCCTTGGTTTGATAGCGGCGGCCCTTTCAAAAGCGAACGAGGGTGGGGAAAGGCTTTTACCACCGAAGGAGGATTGCGTGTGCCGATGATTATTCAGTGGCCGGGGAAAATTGAGGCTGGTTCTGAAACCGATCATATTTCGGCTTTTTATGATGTTTTGCCAACTTTCAGCGAACTAACCGGTGCTGAGCTCAAAGATCCTGTTGATGGAATCAGCTTTTTACCAGAAGTAATGGGTAAAACCGATCAGGCAAAGCACGATTTTCTGTATTGGGAGTTTCCCGCATCGGGCGGTCAACAAGCTGTTCGGATGGGCAAGTGGAAAGGCATCCGTCGGAATATTTTTAAGGATAGCATGCAGGTCCACTTGTACAATTTGGAAGAAGATATTCAGGAGTTGAATGATGTTGCTGACCAACATCCGGAAATCGTTCAGCAAATTGAACGTATTTTTGTGCAGGAACATGAAACAGCTGAGCTTGATAAGTTTAAAATAAAGCAGTTGGGAGATTAGTTTCATTGTTCATCTGTGAGGCATTTTGCTAAATCCTTAAAGTTAAATAGATTACTGCAAATGTCTGACAGCCTGAAATCAGAACAAGCTACTATAAAATGAATTTGAATGGGAATTGACTGGAAAGGATTTGAAGAATGCTGTGAGGTCGATTGCTACAAACGCTAATAAATACAACAAAAACATGAACCATTCAGTATTATCAGCAGGATTATTGCTTTGTACGGGTGTAGCAGCGGTAGCTGCTCCTGCTAATAAAAAGAAGCCCAATGTCATCGTTATTTTAACTGATGATCAGGGAAGTGTCGATGTCAACTGTTATGGAGCCAAAGATTTGACGACTCCTAACATGGATAAGTTGGCGAAAACCGGTATTAAATTTACACAGTTTTATGTGGCGGCACCTGTTTGTTCGCCTTCAAGAGCATCCATGCTCACGGGAATGAATCCGCATGCTGCTGGCTTGCCGGGCAATGCTTCTTCGCAAGAAGGGAGTTCGGGTATGCCAACTGACCGGGTTACCATTGCCGAAGTCATGAAACAAGCTGGCTACGCGACAGCCCACATTGGTAAATGGCACGTTGGCTATACGCCGGAAACCATGCCTTTGGGACAAGGTTTCGACTATTCATTTGGACACATGGGCGGATGTATCGATAACTATTCGCACTTCTTCTACTGGAATGGCCCAAACCGTCATGACCTTTGGGAAAACGGCAAGGAAGTTTACCGTGAAGGAGAATATTTTGGCGATCTGATGGAACAGAAAGCCAAGGATTATATTGAAAATCATCAGGATGAGCCATTCTTTATGTATTATGCGATCAACATGCCGCATTATCCGTTGCAGCCCAAGGCAAAGTGGCGGGAGCATTATAAAGATTTGGATATGCCTCGGAGAGATTATGCCGCTTTTGTTTCAACGGTTGATGACCATATCGGACAGTTGGTAAACAAGCTTGAAGAGTTGAAAATGCGGGACAACACCATCATCATCTTCCAGTCCGATCATGGACACTCGACCGAGGTGAGAACCTTTGGAGGTGGAGGTAGTGCAGGCCCATTCCGTGGCTGTAAATTTTCCTTATTTGAAGGAGGAATCCGTGTTCCGGCTATTATCAGTTGGCCTGGTCACCTTCCTCAAAACGAAGAGCGCCATCAAATGGCTTTCAACATTGACTGGTTGCCAACCATTGCTGAATATTGTGGAATTAAAGAGCTGCCTGAAGGCGTTGAAGGACACAGCCTTTCACGGGTGATTGAAAAGAAGAAAGAATCACCTCATCAGCTTTTCTTTTGGAAGAGTGGCCCCGGTTGGGCCGTCCGGAAAGGCGATTGGAAATTGATCGGTTACCCACAGGATCCATCGAATGAAACAAAGTTGGACTTTGACAAAGATTTGTTGTTCCTGGTGAACCTGAAAATGGATTCTACGGAGATGACCAACCTGGCAACTCAGTATCCAGAGAAAGTAGAAGAATTAAAGAGTGACTATTTGAATTGGGAGTATGCCAGTCCGGAAGACATTCCAACCAAGCGCTTGCAGATAAAGCACAAAGCGAATGGTAAGAAGGTAACAATTGAGTCGGCTCCTCATGCGAAGTATAAAGCCAATGGTGCAGCATCGCTGGTTGATGGCGAAACCGGAATCCGATTTTTTAGCGATGGCTTTTGGTTGGGCTTCGAAGGAAATGACCTTGTTGCAACAATTGATATGGGCAAAACAGAAGTCATCAATGAAATCTCAGTTGGTTCCATTCAGGATGCAGAATCATGGATTTTCTTCCCGGAATACATTGAAGTGGCCTGGTCAGCTGATGGAAAACAGTACAGTAAGCCGGTGCGGAAAATGGTAGAGCCTCTGAAAAGTGCAGGCCAAAAGTCCATCCGGAGAATTACACTTCAGCAAGAGGATATCAACGCTCGCTTTTTGAAAGTGACAGTTAAAAGTTACGGGAAAGTTCCAGAGTGGCATTCCGGAAAAGGTGGAAAAGCCTGGCTGTTTGTCGATGAAATTGCTATTCAATAAAAGCTACAGTAATGAGTTGGCAGTTTACAATTAAGCACCTAGGGTTGATTCAGATTTCAGAGTTGTTTCAACCCTAGGTGACTTATTTAAAGATTAAGGCACTCCAACCATATGAATATCTATTGTCTAACATCTGAAGTTTAAAAAGATAACTTTAAGTTCTGGCTGGTTTATGGTGTACATGAACCAGCTTTTTTATGTTTTAAAACAATTTAATACGATGTACCTTGTAATACTAGGTAATAGTTTTTAAGTTTGTTCAGAGAAGAAAATTGCGAATGGATACCTATTTTATTTCCAGGTGGAAATCTCAGATCAAGAAAGGGCTGTTGGAGTACATTATCATGCTGATTTTGAAAACGAAGCCCTGTTATGGCTATGAGTTGATTGCTGATATAAATCGCTTGGCCGGAATGGAAATAGCAGAGGGGACGATTTACCCACTTTTGAATCGGTTGAAGAAGGAGAATTTGCTGAAATCGGAATGGATTGAAAAAGAAGTGGGCATTCCTCGAAAATACTATCAATTAACTCCGGAAGGAATTGAGCAGCTAAAAGTGATGCAAAACTATATGGAATCGTTGAATGAATCAATCACTCAATTAATGAACATCAAGTAAGTAGGAGAAAAGGCGATCGAAGTTGCAGGAATGATGGAAGGAAGAGAATCGCCGGAAGCGTAAGTCAAATGTAATCTGTTTGAGCGGTTAGCATTCAACTGGTAAAAATAAGAAAAATTGTTTACTAAGTTGATTTGCAATGAATACGGAAAGAGAAAAATATATCCTGGCCCTTGATCTTGGTACTTCGGTAACAAGTGCAATGGTTTTTAATCATGCTGGTGAAATTTTTTCCCAAGCCTCAAAAGAGTTTGAACAGTTTTTCCCAAAACCAGGATGGATTGAACAGGATGCCGAGGAGTTGTGGTTCTCTATCGTTTCTGTTGCTCAAGTAGCTTTGCGCAAAGTTGGCCTGACAGGAAGTGACTTAGCTGGGATCGGAATTACCAATCAACGAGAAACCACAATTCTGTGGAATAAAGAAAGCGGAAAACCAGTTGGAAATGCCATTGTTTGGCAAGATCGGAGAACCTCTCGTATCTGCGACCAGCTCAAGGATAAGGGCTTGCAAGAGAAGATAAAATCTAAAACCGGTTTGGAAATTGATGCTTACTTTTCAGCAACTAAAATTATGTGGTTGCTGGATCATAATGCCGAAGCAAGAGAATTGGCTGATCAGGAAAAACTGGCGTTTGGTACCGTCGATTCCTGGGTATTGTGGAAGTTTACCAAAGGTGCCTGCCATTATACCGATGTGAGCAACGCAAGCCGGACCATGTTGTTCAATATCAATACCCTGACTTGGGATGAAGAACTCTTGGAGCTTTTAAACATTCCTTCCAGTATATTGCCTGAAGTACGTTCATCCAGTGAGATTTACGCTAGGACTCATCCTTCGATATTTGGTTGTGACGTTCCCATCGCTTCTTTGATAGGCGATCAGCAAGCAGCTCTTTTTGGGCAGCAATGCTTTGAACGCGGGACAGTCAAGAACACCTACAACACCGGTTGCTTTATTTTGATGAACACCGGAAAGGAACCCATATTTTCAAATCATAAGCTAATTACAACGATTGCCTGGCAGATTGGAGATGAAGTTACTTATGCCTTGGAGGGTAGTGTGTTTAATGCCGGAACGGTGATTCAGTGGCTTCGGGATGTGTTGAACCTGATTGACTCGCTTGATGAGGTTGAAGAGCTGGCAAAATCGGAGAAAGACAATGGCGGCGTATTTATTGTTCCTTCATTTACCGGCTTGGGAGCTCCTTACTGGGACCAGTATGCCCGTGGAACATTTTGGGGACTGAATATGGGAACGACTCCCGGACATTTGGCGAGAGCTGCTTTGGAGTCAATTGCCATGCGATCGGCCGATGTAATTAAGGCCATGGAGGCTGATCTGGAGATGGAAATTCCGGAAGTAAGAGTTGGTGGAACGATCCTGAATGACACAATGTTGCAGTTTCAGTCTGATATCCTGAACTTACCAGTTGTTCAGCCGGTGCGAATTGAAATGACTTTGTTGGGAGCCGCTTATTTAGCTGGTTTAGCTGTCGGGTTTTGGGAAAATAAAGAAGAGTTACAAGCACAATACAAAATAGCGAAACAGTTTAAGTGTTTGGCTGATCCGAAAGATATAGATCATGTGTTGAAGTATTGGAACCGGGCGGTAAACAGCTCTTTGGCTTGGCTTGATCCGATGGACTAATACCAACGAATGAAAATAGCAATGGATGCGCATGGCTATTTTTTTGCCGCCAATACATCGTATAACAATGTATCTTTTAAAAGAAAGTACATGCTATTATTAAATACATTATAGATCCATTAATCTTAAATTAGTTTAGCGATGCAACGCGAAAAAATGTTAGAACAACTGGAAAACCGGCAAGAAGCATGGGATCTGGTCATTATCGGAGGGGGAGCTACCGGCTTGGGGGCAGCAATCGAGGCGGTTAGCAGGGGATTGAAAACTCTGTTGGTTGAACAGTATGACTATGCCAAAGGAACTTCAAGCAGAAGTACCAAGTTGGTGCACGGAGGCGTGCGGTATTTAGCTCAAGGGAATGTCGCTCTGGTTAAAGAGGCTTTGCGGGAGCGGGGACGTTTAAAGAAGAATGCGCCGCACTTGGTCAAAGATCAGTCTTTTATTATTCCGAATTATTCATGGTGGGGAGTACCTTTCTACACCATTGGCTTGGTGCTTTATGATTTGTTGGCCGGGCGCTTAAGTCTTGGAAAGTCCAGACCATTCTCTAAGTCAAAAACGTTACAAAAGGTACCCACCTTGGTGGCTGACAACTTGTACGGTGGAGTTGTTTATCACGATGGGCAGTTTGATGATTCCAGGCTGGCGATTAATATGGTACAGACTTTCGCAGATATGGGGGGAGTCGCTGTCAATTACATGAAAGTGGATGGATTGCTAAAGCAGGCTGGGCAGGTAAATGGAGTTAAAGTTGTTGATCAGGAAACGGGTAAAACTTATGAAATCCATAGCCGGGCAGTGCTGAATGCCACTGGCGTTTTTGTGGATGACATTTGTAAAATGGATGATCCTCAAGCGCGGGAATTGGTGCGTGTTAGCCAGGGGGTGCACTTGGTATTGGACAAGAGCTTTATTCCTGGCGACTATGCGATCATGATTCCGAAAACACGGGATGGACGTGTCCTTTTTGCTGTTCCTTGGCATGATAAAGTAGTGGTTGGCACAACCGACATTCAGAAAGAAAGAGCGGAGCTGGAACCCATGGCTTTGGATGAAGAGATCGATTTTATATTGGAAACGGCAGGACGTTTTCTGGTTAAACCACCAACACGAAAAGATGTGAAGAGTGTATTTGCTGGCCTACGTCCGCTGGCAGCTCCTCAGCAAGATGGGAAAAATACCAAAGAGATTTCCCGGGGGCATATTATCAAGGTGGCCGACTCTGGTTTGGTAACAATTACCGGAGGAAAATGGACAACTTACCGCCAAATGGCTCAGGATGTTATCGATTTGGTTGGGGCAAAGTTTAATTTCAACCTGCAGGGATCAAAAACAGTGAACTACAAGTTGCATGGCTACAAGGAAAATGTTGATCTGAGCAATCCTTTTTATTATTATGGGGCTGATGAGGAAAGTATGTTGGCTTTGGCTAAAGAGAATAAAGCATTGGCCGAACCAATCAGTTCAAATTTAAGCATTATCAAGGCACAAGTTGTATGGGCAGTACGTCATGAAATGGCCCGGACTGTTGAAGATTTTTTGGCGAGAAGAACCAGGGCTTTGTTACTTGACGCTCGGGAAAGTGTTGAAATCGCTCCGGTTGTTGCCGAACTGATGGCTTCTGAGTTGCATAAAAATGGCGAGTGGACTCAACAGCAGCTCAAGGATTATGAAGAGCTCGCGAAAAACTATATTTTAGACTCAAACTAACAATTGATTAATAAACTTGATTTGTAACCTAACTAATTATACTGATGTCAAATCGTTTTATCTTGTCCTTGGATCAGGGAACGACCAGTTCAAGGTCCATTCTTTTTAATCATGCCGGGCAGATTATTGCTTCAAGTCAGAAAGAGTATACGCAACACTACCCAAAGCCCGGCTGGGTTGAGCATGATCCGATTGAAATTTGGAATACGCAGTTTGAAACAGCCAAGGAGGTTTTGGCTCAGGTTGAGAATGACAATGCCGCTATTGAAGCAATCGGCATTACCAACCAACGGGAAACCGTAGTTGTTTGGGACCGGGCTACCGGAAAGCCGATTTACAATGCCATTGTTTGGCAAGACCGGCGAACTTCAAAGTACTGCGACGAACTTAAGGCCGGAAAGTGGGCAGAAACTATTCAGTACAAAACAGGGCTGGTAATCGATTCTTATTTTTCGGGAACGAAACTGCGCTGGATTCTTAATCAGGTTGATGGGGCGATGGAGAAGGCTCAAAAAGGTGAATTGGCCTTTGGAACCATTGATAGTTGGTTGATTTGGAATCTGACCGGCGGAAAATTGCATGTAACTGACGTGACGAATGCTAGCCGGACCATGTTGTACAATATTCGCACGCTTTCATGGGATGAGGAATTGCTCAATTTGATGGGCATACCTGCCAGCGTTTTACCGGTTGTTAAGTCTTCTTCCGAAGTTTACGGATATAGCAATGGAGAACTTGCTTCAACCCCGATTCCAATTGCGGGGATTGCAGGCGATCAGCAGGCTGCCACCTTTGGGCAAATGTGTCTTGATGTAGGTAGTGTGAAAAATACCTATGGAACAGGCTGTTTCATGCTGTGCAATACGGGGCAAGAGGTCATCGAATCTAAAAACAACATGGTGAGTACCATTGCCTGGCAAATTAATGGTGAAACCACCTATGCGCTTGAGGGAAGTATTTTTACCGCCGGTTCAATTGTTCAGTGGTTGCGTGATGAGCTGGGCATTATCCGGTCATCGGCAGAAGTGGAGGATCTTGCGCGAAAGGTTGAAGATAACGGAGAGGTGTATTTAGTGCCGGCCTTGACGGGTTTGGGAGCTCCGTATTGGGACCAGTATGCTCGTGGTGCTATTATTGGATTGACCCGCGGATCAAACGCCAGCCATATTGCACGGGCGGCGCTGGAGAGTATTGCTTTTCAAACTTATGATGTGCTGAAAGCAATGGAGGCAGATATTGGTCATCCCATCAAAGAGTTGCGAGTGGATGGTGGTGCTGTAGTGAATAATTTGCTCATGCAGTTTCAGGCGGATGTGCTTGGCGTACCGGTTTATCGCCCTACCATTTTGGAAACAACCGCTCTGGGAGCTGCCTACCTGGCAGGTTTAGCTGTTGGTTTTTGGAAAGATGTGGATGAAATCAAAAAGCAATGGGCTGTTGATGAGTGTTTTCAGAAAGAACTGAATCCGGATCGGGTGGAGAAATTGCTGGCCGGATGGGAAAAAGCAATTTCCAGAGCCATGAAATGGGAAGAGGAATAATACGAAACACATTCAAAATCAAACAACATGAACGAATTATTTGCTGAATTCATCGGAACAATGATATTGATCCTTCTCGGAAATGGGGTGGTTGCGAATGTTGTGCTGAACCATACCAAAGGAAGTAATGGCGGCTGGATTGTCATCACACTGGGGTGGGGACTGGCTGTTTTTGCAGGTGTGATTATTGCCGGGCCATATTCTGGAGCTCATATCAACCCCGCGGTAACACTAGGTTTGGCCATTGCCGGAAAATTTGCGTGGATGAAAGTCGTCGGTTTTATTCTTGCCCAATTGGCCGGTGCTGCAACCGGAGCATTACTCGTGTGGCTATTTTATCGCCATCATTACAATGCCACAACAGATCAAGGCGCTATTCTGGCTACTTTTGCCACATCGCCTGCAATCCGGAAATTACCTAACAACTTCTTCAGCGAAGTGGTCGGAACCTTTGTTTTGGTGTTTGTCATTTTATACATCGAAGGGCCAAGCATCTTATCCAACGGTTTACCCGAGATGAAAATTGGCTTGGGGAGCGTTGGAGCTCTGCCGGTTGCCCTGTTGGTTACCGCCATCGGTTTGTCGTTAGGCGGAACAACGGGCTATGCAATCAATCCAGCTCGCGATCTCGGGCCTCGCCTGATGCATGCGATTTTACCCATAAAGGAAAAGGGGACAAGCGACTGGAATTATGCATTTGTTCCGGTAGCTGCGCCTATTGTTGGCGGAGCAATTGCTGCAGTCCTTTTTATGACTTGCTGCTGATATTTATGATTTTTGCCTCAAGTAAAGAGCAAAAAATACTTATGAACTAATCTAAATCAACAGGGAAGAGAAGCTGTTTTGATGGCTTCTGATTCCTTCCTTTAAGTTTCAAACCAGTAATTTGCAAGGTCATTCTGTCTTTTTTGGGCAGAATGACTTTCGTTTTTTATAAGGAGGTGAGTAAATAAATAACAGATGGAAGTACAATCGATTGCACTATTGCTGTAAATTCTCTAGTTTTACACCATTGAATAAAGAATGAATTAGCAACTCTCAGTTTGAAGATGAACTTATGAAGAATCGATTTATAACATTTCTGGCTTTGGCTTCTTTGTTTTCGTCTTGTGTGAAAATGCAAGCGGAAGATGAGCGCAAAGCTTCACCAAACCTGTTATTTATTTTTGCAGACCAGTATCGTCGAGCCTCTTTAGGTTTTTTGAATGAAGATCCGGTCAACACTCCCAACCTGGATGGTTTGGCCTCAAAAGGAGTGTTTTTTAGCAAGGCGGTGGCTAATCATCCCTTGTGCAGTCCTTACCGAGGCATGTTACTTACCGGGAAGTATCCGCTTTCAAATGGCGTTATTTCGAACTGTAATTCTGCAAGAACGGAGTATGGAAATTACCTGAAAAAAGAGGAAACCTGTTTCTCGGATGTGTTGGTCGAAAATGGTTACAGTGCCGGGTATGTGGGTAAGTGGCATTTGGACGGACCAGCTCCGGCAGCCAAAGGTGAACCGGTTATTTGGGATACCTGGTGTCCGCCAGACCATCGGCATGGATTTAGCTTTTGGTATGCTTACGGAACGCATGGGCGGCACAATCAACCGTATTATTGGGCAACCAATTCTCCGGAGGACGAGCCAGTGGTGGTTGATCAGTGGTCGCCAGAACATGAGGCGGATGTTTTGATTAATTATTTGAGGAATAACCAGCAAGAGCGCGATTCGGACAAGCCTTTTGCAATGTTTTGGTCCATTAATCCGCCACATACGCCTTTCGACGAGGTGCCAGAGAATTACAAAAAGGCCTATGGCGAACGGAATTATCGTGAAGTACTGAATCGGGAGAATGTCGAATTTACATCAAATCGCGATGTAAAAGGAGGTGATCGTGGAGTTGAGCAAAAAATTCATTTAGCTCCGGACTATTTTGCCATGGTTGAAGGTGTTGATGACCAAATCGGACGGGTGATTGCAGAGTTGAAACGCTTGGACTTATACGAAAATACCATCATTGTTTTTTCGGCTGATCACGGCGAAATGATGGGCAGCCATGGCTTAATGCACAAAAATGTATGGTTTAAAGAAGCCTACGAAATTCCGCTCATTGTTCATTACCCCAAAGCGCTGAAAGCAAAAACAGACGATTTGCTGATCAGCGTTCCGGATTACATGCCAACCATGCTGGGACTGCTGGGCTTAGGTGAGTCAATTCCAAAGGAGGTTGAAGGTAAAGATTATTCCGGCGTGTTTACCGGTGAAGAGATTTCTCGGCCTGATAAGCAGCTCTATTTTGGTGCCAATCCGGACAATCCGGGAGGTGGCAAAAGAGGATTCCGGAATAAAGAATACACATTTGCGGTATCTAAAGGAAAAGATGGCGAGAAGTACTATTACTTGTATCACGACAAAGAAGATCCGTACCAGTTGACGAATATCTGGGGTCAGAATTCGGAGCTGGATCAACAAATGGAACAAGAACTGGAAGCTTTGCTAAAAGACATGAATGATCCTTGGCTTTAGGGCTAAAACGAGTATGTTAAAATGGAAACAGGCAGTCAACTAAAATGGAGTTGGCTGCCTGTTTTTGTTTGGTTGGGTGTCAAAGTCATTTTCTATTTTGATTTGGATAATTTTTGCAAATTGAACTGGAACAATTTTGTATATTGGCCCTCACAAAATCAGCTAAACATCATCTCTTTGAGCCTGACACTAACCCATAAAAAACTATTCTTCGATGTTTCTTCCGGCAATGAACAAGCTTTTGAAAGTCTGTATAACCTGTATTTCCCTCGTTTATATGCTTTTTCCTTAAAAATTATTGGTGATCAAGGATTAGCAAAAGATATCGTTCAGAATGTTTTTATAAAACTATGGGAAAATCATGCTTCTCTGAAGCACGAAAATCCGGAAGCTTATCTGTATCGCATGGTTCGGAATGCCAGTCTGAATTATATCCGGCACCTTAAGGTTGTGGATAAGCTGAATATGAACTGGAAGGATCAAATGCTTGGCGAAGAGCTTTACTACATTGATATGGTAGGTGATGAACCCTATGTTCTAATTGCTCGTGAACTGCAGGATGAAGTGATCAGGGTGCTTGATTCACTTCCTGATAAATGCCGACAGGTTTTTAAGATGAGTCGAATTGAAGGGAAAAAAAATCAGGAGATTGCGGAATACCTTAATGTAAGTATAAAAACTGTTGAGAAGCACATTTCTAAAGCACTTTCCATTTACCGGACACATTTTTCGGACTATCTTCCGATGCACCTTTTACTGCTGATTCTGAGTGGGATTGAATAGCACTTGTTTTCCAAATTGTTATTTCTGTCAATTTTTTCTCTTCAAAAAGGTAGGGTAGGGTCTGATTCGAGGTGTTATTGAGGTAAACACGGTAATATGAACCCAACAGACTCAATACATCGCAAAATTCTTAGTTACTTCAATGGTCAGCTTACGGATGAGGAAGAGGCCGAACTTTTGGAGTGGATAAAGCAGAGTGAGAAGAACAAGCAGTACTTTTTTAAAGTGAAAGAGGAGCTTGATCCGGACAAGATGTCCAACGAATTTGTGAAAAGCTCTTATGCTGAACTGAAAAGCAGGTTAGTTATCAACAATGAATTTAAACGTTCGGTCTCCAGTGGCTTCCGCCATCTAAGAATTTCCCTGCCCCGAGTTGCGGCAATGTTGGTACTGGCTATTGCTTTGGGCTTTTCCTTGGCTTATCTGCTTACCAATACACAATTTCAGAAAGAAGAGATTGTTTGGTTTGAGTCTCAAACACCACGCGGCGAAAAATCCCGGGTATTGTTACCCGATGGCTCGTTAGTATGGCTTAACTCCGAATCCAGTATTTCATATCCTGCTGATTTCATGAAAGGAAACAGGATCATTAAATTGACCGGAGAAGCTTATTTTGATGTGGCCAAGTTACCTTCTCATGCGCCATTTATTGTACAAACACCAAGTTATGCGATACGGGTGCTTGGAACTCAGTTTAATGTTATGGCTTATGCCGATTTTGACCGGACAGAAACCACCTTGATTGAAGGTAAGATTGAGATTCAATATGCCAACCAAGTCATTGATGTTGCCCCGGGAGAGAGCTTTGTATACAAAAACAATAAGTATCAGTTGAAGAAGACCAATGCCGCACAATCGGCCATGTGGAAAGATGATGTGTTTGATTTTGATCAGATTACATTCGAAGAACTGGTTCGCCGTTTGGAGCGTTGGTACGATGTTGATATTGAAATTAAAAGTGAGCAGTTGAAAAGTACCACCTATTCCGGAGCATTTAAAAATGAAGAAACTCTGGAGGAGGTGTTAACCACTTTTGAACTGAGTATGCCTGTTCGTTTCGAGCGGGAGGATTTCAGAAAATTCAGTATTGATTTGAAAAAATAAGAGATAAACAAATAATGGGGAATGCCCACCATTCCCCATTAAAACAGTTTGTATTAACGCAATATTAATGACAAAACTTAAAACAAAAGTATGAAAAAAAACAGATGCATCAATGGGAGAGGAATGCCTTTCCTGCGATGGAAAATTTTTCTGATTATGAAATTCCAACTGGTTCTTATTTTGGGGCTTTTAATGAACTCCTATGCCTCCGTTTCTCATGCGCAAACGAAGCGATTAAACTTTCAATTTGAAGATAAAACCTTGAAAGAAGTACTCCAAACTTTGGAAGAACAGAGTGAGTTTTCATTTATTTACCAGGATAAATTGGTGAGTACGAAAAGTCGGATCTCTGGAAGTTTTAAAGAGGAGCTGGTTACCGAAATTCTAGGGAAAGTTCTTTACAATGAGGGATTAACTTACACGGTAAAAGGGAAGGCAATCGTAATCCTTTCGGACGACCAGAATGCAGATGCCACTCAGCAGGTCAGAAGGGTCTCGGGTCAGGTAACCGATGCCTCGGGACAGCCACTGCCGGGAGTGACCATCGTTATTGAAGGAACAACCAAAGGAGCCATAACCGACACCGAAGGAAATTTCTCTTTGAATGAGGTTCCATCCAAAGCTCACCTGTTGTTTTCGTTTGTGGGGATGGAAAGCCAGCGTGTTGCTGTTTCAGGGAAAACATCGATCAATGTGGTGTTGAAAGAAGAGGCCATTGGAATTGAAGAGGTGATTGCCGTGGGCTACGGAACCATGAAAAAAAGTGACCTGACGGGAAGTGTTGCTTCCATTAAGGCCGATGATATTAAGGTGACGCCTTCCGGTTCTGTTGAAAAACTTTTGCAGGGGAAAATTGCAGGGGTTCAAATTATCAACCCGTCGGATGATAATCCTCAAGGGGGAGCAACGGTTCGTGTACGTGGAGCCAGTTCAATCAACGGATCCAAAGCGCCATTGGTGGTGGTTGACGGTTTTCCGATGGGCGATGCAGGAAGCCTGAATATGATCAACCCAAACAATATTGCCAGCATTGAAGTTTTGAAAGATGCTTCGGCAACAGCGATCTATGGCTCAAAAGGGGCAAACGGAGTCATTTTGGTTTCAACAAAAAGAGGCCGCGTTGGAGGAACCAATGTCTTTTTCAATACAAAAACAAGTATTTCGCAATTCAGCGATGAGCTGGATTATTGGAAAGACCCGGTGAAAATGGCGAAGCTTGAGAATGAGGCGTTTATCAACCAAGGGCTTGAGCCACTTTATCGTGGTGCGAGAAACACGCTGGGGATTTATTATCCGTCTGTTGAGCAGTTGGAAAGTGGTGCCTGGCCTTATTACACCGATTGGACCGATTACGTTTTTCGTACGCCTTTGAACCAGGAATACAATGTTGGCGTGGAAAGCTCAAACGATAAAACCAGCTTTTTCCTCAATGTTGGGTACTACCAGGGAGAAGGGATGCAGGTAAAAGATGACTACAATAAATTCAGTGCCGATGTGGTGGTCGAGCATCAGTTGCTTGATAATCTAAAAGTTCAAACGAAGTTTGGAATGGTGTCAGGCAATCGGAACCGAAATGGCGGTCTGAATTATGGCCGAAATCCAATCTTCCCGGTTTATACAGGGGATGGTTCTTATTTTAAAAGCTATTCCAAAGATTATGGCAACGTAGTGGCTTTGCTCAATGAGCGCACTAGTTACAATAAGACCAAAGAGCAGTTTGCTCAGCTTAAGTTTGATTGGGAGATCAGTCGAAAATTCCGGCATACCACTCAGCTAAATTACCGTCATGTGAGTTATATGGCAACATCTTTTTACCCGATTATTTATACCGAAGAAGGAGATCAGAATCATGGGCGGGGAACTTTGACTATGACGACAAATGATGCCGTGGTTGGTGATACTTACCTGACTTACGAAGAGGCTATTGGAAAGCACAACTTTTCGGTAATGGCTGGAGTATCGTACGAAAATGATACCTATCGAAGTTCATTTTTAGAGAGCCGCGAATTTACCAACGATATTTTGCGTGAAGAAAACTTGTCGGCCGGGTCAATCAAATACTTGGGCAATGGCTACGGTTCACCTAAACTATTGTCTGGAATCAACCGGATCAACTATTCCTACAACAACAAATACCTGTTTACATTTACTTCTCGATTAGATGGTTCTTCAAAGTTTGGCGGAAACCATCGCTGGGCGTATTTCCCATCGGGGGCTTTTAGTTGGAGAGCTTCAGAGGAGGACATGATTAAAGCATTGGGCGTTTTTGATAACCTGAAGTTTCGTGCAAGCTATGGTATTTCCGGAAACCAGGGAATTCCTTCAGGCTTAACTTATGAGCGTTTTGGAGAGAGTTATTACTACACCGATGGTGAAGAAAAGATCATCAACGGAATCGGTTACATTGCATCGCGCGGGCGTTTTGCCGAGTGGGGCGGAATTGCGAATAAAAGTCTAGGTTGGGAGCAAACAGCTCAGGCAAACCTTGGGGTGGACATGTCCTTTTTCGATCAACGTTTGAATGTGGTGATGGATGTGTACAGCAAGAAAACAACCGACCTTTTGCGGAAGAAGTTTTTGCCACCAAACACCGGGTTCGATGAAATCTGGATAAATGATGGAGAGGTTCAAAACAAAGGGATTGAATTGTCATTGTCCGGCGACATTATTCGTGGAAAAGATTTCAACTTTTCAGCCGATCTGATTTTCTACAAGAACAAGAATAAGGTGGTTAACATAGGAACCAAAGAAGGTGCCGGCTACAATGTTGACGAGTATGGTAATCAATATACATTCTACGGCTCACGAAGAGTGCTCGGAACTGACCAGGTGGTGAATGTGCTGGCTATTGGCAAACCCATCAACGTGTTTTATGGCTATAAGGTCGATGGCATTATTCAGGATGGCACTAAAGAAAGTGAGCTGCTTCAACCCGGAGAATACAACTATGTGGATTTGAATAACGATGGTGAGATTACTTCAGCCGACCGGACGATTATTGGCGATCCGAATCCGGATTTTACGGGAAGTTTAAACCTGAATTTAAGTCATAAGTCGGGACTTTCGTTAAGTATGATGTTCTACGGCGTGTATGGCAATGATATCTTTTCACTTCGTAAATTAACCACTCCAAGATTAGTGGAAGGGCGCTGGACTCCTACTAACCCCAATAACGATCGTCCAAGCTTGCGTTCCGGAAGACAATATAAAATTTCGGACTGGTTTGTTGAGGACGGTTCTTTGTTGCGTCTTCAAAATGTGACGCTGGGCTATGATTTTAAACGGAACTTTCTGGGTTTCTTTAAGGAAGCTAAAATTTATACCAATGCAACCAACTTGTTTACCATTTCAAATACAAGTGAATATGATCCCGAAGTGGGCGAAAATGGTATTGGCGGAAATCCTTATCCAAGGGTAAGTGCTTTTACTTTAGGAATCAATGCTAAATTCTAAAACAACGAAACAATGAGAAATAAAATAGTCATTCTAATTCTTGGAATCGTGTTTTTTTCATCTTGCGAAAGCTGGGTGGAAGAGAATCCCTACGGAGTTTACTCCAACGACAATTTTTTCGAATCGGCAGATGATGCGCTTTCCGCTTTGCTTTATGCGTATGATCCACTGAACTACATTGAATATGGATCGCGGTTCATTTTTGATATTGCCGATGCGACTACCGACCAGATGATTACTTATGGAAAAGGAGAGCAGGCTTATCGTATTGAGATGTTCAACTGGACGTTTACCTCTTCGAATACGGTTATCTCAGGCTTCTTTAAATATTGCTATTTGTCCATTGCCCGGTCCAACTCTGTCTTGGAGAATATTCCAAAAATTGAGTCCATCCAGGATGGTGTAAGGGATCAATACATGGGAGAAGCTTATTTCTTGAGAGCTTTTAACTACTTCTATCTGGTTCGAACTTATGGCGAAGTGCCAGTGAGAACTAAAGTTGTGGCTGACATCAATGACGTTAAAGTTGATTTTTCTTCGATTGAAGAGGTGTATGCTCTCATTATTGAAGACTTGGAAAAAGCCGCTGATTTGATGAGTGTGCGCAAGCAACAGGGGCGGGCCGACCGGGTGGCTGCTCAGGCTTTGCTGACAAAGGTATATGCTACTTTGGCTTCGTCTAAAATGACCGGAGCAGAAGGCTATGACTGGGTTGCGGACTATGAGACCATGTATGCCGAAGCAAAGAAATACGGACAGCTGGTTGTTGAAGGGCAGGGTGATTATCGACTTGACCCGGATTTATTGGGACTGTACGAAGTTGATAACCATGAAACGAGTCCGGAGCATATTTTTATGCTTTCGCAAAAACGGTTTTTAAGTGGTGAAGAAGGCAACTTTTCGCAGATGCCTCAAATGTTTGTCATTAGTTTGCCCAAGGTGTATGTAAGCAGTGAGCTGGATATGGTGGGGAATGTGTACCCCATGGTAAACAATCAAAGCTGGGCCGTTTTCCGGACCGATTCAACCTTTTATAAAAGTTATGCTGAAAACGATAAACGTCAGGATTTGTTCGTATCAAAAATATACGATGCCAATGGTTCATTACTGGCTGAATATCATCCCTCGAATATCGATAGCGAAGATCAGATTTTGAGCGCTTTCTATTATCCGTTTTGCCGGAAGTATTCCGATCCTGAATCAGACGGAACAAAAACCAGTGCCAATCCTTACTTCATTCGTTTTGCTGATGTGGCCTTATTGTATGCCGAGGCTTGTGGCAATACCGAAGAGGGCTACCATTGGGTTAACCAGGTGCGCTCGCGGGCCGGACTCGACGAGTTGGATACGGGTTTGTCGTTGGATGATTTTAGAAAAGCAGTGTGGAACGAACGGAAGTATGAGTTGGCTTTTGAAGGACACCGTTTGTACGATTTGAGACGAACCAACCGCGTGGTTGAAGAAATCACGAATAAGACTGTTGATGCTAACTATGCCAACTTTTTCCCGATACCACAAAGAGAAACTGATTTAAACCAATAACACAAGAACCAATGAAAAACAAGATAATAAGTGGCCTGCTGCTTTTGGCATTTGTGGTGGGGCAATACAGTTGTAAAGAAGATGAATTTTCGCAAGGAACTCAGGTTTCCTTAACCAGTCAGGAAGAGGTGAATAGCTTTAATTATCCTCGGGAGATTGATGTGCTGAAAATATCAGGAGAAGGAATTACCGATCTTTCTGCGGTCTCTGTTCAGGTTGTGAACACGTTAATTGTTGAAAATACAAGTATTACCAATGTTGATTTGCCGAATTTAAGTGCTGTGCGGGTGGCTTTAGTAGTTAAAGATAACCCTGCATTGACTCGGTTTACCGAAGTTCCGTCCTTGAAATTTTTAGGCGGAAGTGTTGAGTTTGATAACAACGACAACCTGGAAGATATCTCAGGATTTGACTCGTTCGAGTTTGTGAAGGGAGAACTGATCATTCGCAATAATGACAAGCTTGGTGAGGATAAAGATTGTGCCATTGAGGAAGGAAGCTTTTGCGGATTGTTGAATCTATACAATGCGGGAGTGCTCGAAGGAAAAGTTACGTTGAGTAACAACCATCCGAGTTCAGTTTCAGATGTCAGCATGATTGGTTCCATTGCTCGTCAGAGCGGTTACATCGATTATGTTTTGACTTCGCAGGCTGCGATTGATCAATTTACACCCGCCAAGGATACCATTGGTAACCTGACCATCCGAGGAATTGATATTGGCTACATCGGCTCGATTGCACAAAAAGTGAAGGTGGTTAAAGGAACAATTACCATTCAAAATACTTCGGTGCCAACAACAGAAGGCTTCTTCGATGTTGTTCGGGCAGATAGCAGTGTTTACCTGTTGGACAACCCGGAACTGAACAACCCGAATGGCTTTAAAAATACCAAGCGAATTAATGGAGATTTGGTGGTGGATAATTGTCCTAAGCTGCCGTTTGCATGGGCTCCTGATGCCTTTACAAAAATCGATTCAGTTTACGGAGACCTGATTATCCGCGACTGTCCTCAGTTTATTTCCGGAGCTATTGGTTTGCAAAGCTTGGTTTATGTGGCTGGCGATTTTGAAATTTCTGGCAGTGGGGGTGATCTTTGGAACTTAGGCTCCATGAATCCTGGAATTAAATACATTGGTGGCGACCTGACTTTCACAGGAAACCAAGTGGTCAATAGCCTCGATGGATTCCAAAATCTGGAGTATTTGGGCGGTGATAGCATTACCATTGTGGACAATGGCGGTATTCCTAATTACTCCGGTGATGATGGCCCCGGCTTCTGCCTGTTGCGAGAAAAGTGGGCTGAAGGCAAGATTGCCGCTTCGGTTATTCAACTGAAACGCTCGGGAGAAGAGAATTACATCGATTTTAATGCCTTGCAAATGTGTGATGGAAGTGATGTGCCTCAGTTTACTTCGTATAGTTTGAGTAGTCAGGGAGAAGTTGATACGTTTCAACCGGCCAATGATACCATTCAGGATTTGATCATTGAGGGAGGAAGCATTGACTACATTGGCTCAATCGCCGAGAAAGTAAAAGTGGTGATGGGGGATGTTCGGATTGAGAATACGGCACTCACGACCACCGAAAATTTCTTTGAGTTAATAGAATTTAAAGGGAATATTGAATTGCGTAACAATGCGAGCATGAATAATCCCAATGGCTTTAAACACATGGACGTGATCCATGGTGACTTGGTTCTTGAAAATTTACCACAAATGCCTTTCAATTGGGCACCTGATGCCTTGACTAAAATTGATTCCGTTTACGGAAGTGTCGTCGTCAAGGACTGTCCTCAGTTTATTGACGGAGGAATTGGTTTGCAAAGCCTGGTTTATGTCGGTGGTGATTTTCATGTTGAAAATAGCGGAAGTGAAGGCAATAAGCTGTGGAATTTTACGACAATGAATCCGGGACTGGATTACATTGGAGGAAACTTGATAATCAAGTATAATCCGTTTGTCAATAGCCTTGGAGGATTGGATCAGCTGAGCTTTATTGGAGGCGACCGGATTGAGATTGTAGAGAATGGATGGATTGCCAATGAAACAAATGGCAATGGGCCTGGAATGTGTAGAATAAGAGAATACTATGATGATGGCGTAATTCAGAATGACGAAGTGGTAATTGTATTAAAACGAAGCAACGAAGATGCCGTTGATTTCGAAAGCTTAGTTCGTTGTAACTGATGAAGTCATTTTCTTTCGATTTTAATGAAAGAGTAGCGTAGTCGATTATGCACCAACACATCTGGTTTGGTGCATAATCTTTAACAAAGACTTGTGGCAGAAGCAAGTCTCAAATGAAAGGTATTTATGAAAAAACATTGGAAATATTTACTGTTGCTGTTATTGGTTCCTGGATTCCTGGCTTGTGGTGACGATCCAAGTCCGCTGCCCGATGATCCGGATGATGAAAATCCAACAACTTTTGAACGAAGCTATGCCTTTTCCGGAAGTATGCCCGAGAATGTGCTTCGAAGTTATTTAAGTCGTTCGATCACCATGGCGGAGTTCCTCACAGCTGATGAGTTTATCTACGACTCTGCAATTCCCCAGCGGGAAGACGATGAACGCATGCTTATTGACATGGGCGCTAAGTTTGTTGGGCGGTCAATATTTATGTGGGGCTCGGAGGATAAAGCAGCCAATCCGGATTTTTTTGCGAAAGCCAAACAGCGTTTGGAGCAGATGCATGCATTGGATGGTGATTTGATTTTCCAGGCTTGTATTTTCGAAATTATTACCACAAAGGTGAATGAAATTGCCATTCCGGCGTGGGTTTTTGAAGCCTTCAATTTGGATGTTGAGGATCGCATGTTTGATTATTCAAAGATGATCAACACATCGGGCAAGTTTGTGAATCAATGGGCTGATGGGGCTAGCGTCCCGGATGTGAGTCGGTTGGAAACCCGGATGTGGTTCTATTTTTTAGCGAAAAACTACATCGATATCGGAATTGAAGCTATTCATTGGGGGCAAGTTGAACTGGATGCCATGGCTGACAAAAACAACAACTACGAAGGTTGGAACGATGTGCTGACCCGTGTACGTGATTACGCATCGGAAAATGCACGTCGAAAGTTTATTCTTTCTGATGGGCATGTGCCAAGTGGTGGGCTTGTTGTAGATGGAAACTTGTTGTTGGACTTTCACAGTTTTCCACTTCGGATGCGGGAGATCTACGGAAAGCCGCAGGAGGCCGAGCTGGTGCTTTACTACGAAGATGCTTTTTATCGCCGAAGCAAAGGAGGAACAACTCCAAGTGGTTGGGAGAGTGAAAACTTGCCCTATTTGGTGGAGTTCGATAATTTTGGAATTTCCAGCTTTCCGGGAGAGGCAAAGTTAAGTTCTACCTGGGTGTGGGGCTACGATGAAATTACCTGGTTTAGCCTCCAGCCAGAAGATTACCGAAATGAATTCTTAAAGTATGCCTGGGATTGGATTGAAGAATATGATCCCATCGGCAACCTGCAAATGCCTGGAAACCGAAAGGTGGTTCCTTATGCCGGTTCATGGAATGAACGTTATCGTGCCAATAGGAAGACGGCCGGTTTTGAGCATGGTTACAGTCAGGAGGAAACAATCAAACAAATTTGGAGTGACGATGAATAAGTTGGTAGGATTGCTGGCGATTTTGCTGTTGATGGGCTGCGCAGGAGCTGAAAAACAGGCTGATCCCTATTTTTTTGAAGGAAGTATTTCTGAACCTGTTCTGCGAAACTACTTAGCCAGAGCAGTAACCATGTCTGAATTTTGTGTAAAAGCAGAGCTGGCACAAGATGGTTATAATCCCTGTAAAGACGATGATGTCCGGTTTTTGGAGAGCATTGGCGCGAAGTTTGTCGGACGGGCTGCTTTTCGCTGGGGAAACGAGGATCAATTAAACAAGCCTGAGTTTCAGAATTACATGAAGGAGACGATTGAGCGGGTTCACGAGAAGGATGGTGATGTCATTTTTCAGGCAGCTATTTTTGAGGCTGTATCCCGGCAAGTGAATCAGGTCCCGATTCCAGTTCGTGTGTTTGAAGCTTTTGGGCATGAAGCTGTGCATCGGAATTTCAATTATGATGCGATGTTGGACGATTCCGGCCGTTATGTCGATTTATGGGGAGCAGGCTGCAGTGTGCCTGATTTAACCAAATTGGAAACTCAATATTGGTTTTACTTTTTAGCAACCATGTATATCGATGCCGGATTTGAAGCGATTCATTGGGGACAGATTGCCTTGATTGGAATGAATGATACGAACCATGCTCAGTTTCAGCAATTGTTGGATCAGGTTCGAACCTATGCGTCGACTCATGCCCGAAGAAAATACCTGTTGTTTGATGCGCACACTCCCAATAAGGGCGTGGTGGTTGATGGTCGTCTGCTACTGGATTTCCATTCTTTTCCGTTACGGGTGAAGGAGCTTGCAGGAAAACCCATGGAAGGCATTTTGGAAGTAGGGCATTTAGATGCTTTGTACACCAAAAGCAAAGGGGGAATAGCGCCCAGTGGTTGGCACTCTGAGAGCTTGCCTTACCTCGTTGAGTTCGATAATTTTGGAATTAGTCGGGCGCCCGGAATTGCGGATACCACGTCGCACTTTGTGTGGGGGTATGACGAAATTACCTGGTTTAGCATGCTGTCGCTTGAAGATCAGTCAGCGTGGATGGCTTATGCTTATCAGTGGCTTCAGAAGAATGCTCCCAATGGTTATTTACAGATGCCCGGCGTTCGAGTGTTGACACCAGGAGATGGTTCCCGACGAATTTTTAAAGCAAATGATCGGGAGTTTTGCCCAAAAGGTGCTAATTTGGAAGCTCCAATAAAGCAAGTCTGGAATAACTAAGCCCAAAGATTAAACCGATGAGAAAAATTTTTAACCTTATAGCCTTGGCCGTTTTGGCCTTTGGTGTGTCGTGTTCAATTCCGAACAATGGGGATGAGTCAGAAAATTCCCCCGTTGACTATGTCAATCCGTACATGGGGAATATCAGTCACCTGTTGGTGCCTACCTTCCCAACCATTCATTTGCCCAACAGTATGCTGCGTGTGTATCCTGAACGTCGTGATTATACCGAAATCAGGTTGAAGGGATTGCCTTTGGTGGTGACCAGCCATCGGGGCAGTTCGGCGTTTAACCTGAGCCCTTTTCAGGGAGAGGAGAAGGATTTAGCTCCGGTGATCAACTTTAGTTACGATCAGGAAAAGCTGACTCCTTATTCTTATTCAGTTTTTTTGGATGAACAGCAAGTACAAGTTGACTTTGGCTTGTCACATCAGTCGGCGGCCTACGAGTTCAAGTTTATGAAGGATGCACCGGCTTATCTGATTCTGAACTCGGGCAATGGAGCTATGAGCTGGGATGGAAAAGCTTTAAGCGGCTATCAACTTATCGAGAATAATACAAAAGTGTATCTCTATTTAGAGCCGGAGGTTATGCCTCAAATAGTGGGATCGCTGGTTGATGGCAGCTTGCATGCCGGGAAAGAAGTGGAAGGCCGGGATGCTTGTTTGGTGCTGAAGTACCCTCGGGGAACCAAGCAGCTTCGAATGCACTATGGAATTTCGTTTATTGATGAAGCGCAGGCTAAGGCCAATTTAACCCGTGAGGTGGCCGGCAAAACGGTGGCTCAATTGCAGGAGCAAGGACGCGACGTTTGGAACAAAGCTCTAGGTAAAATACAGGTTTCCGGGGGCACAGAAGATGATCGGACTGTCTTTTACACGTCGCTGTATTGTTGCTACGAGCGTCCGGTGTGCATTTCAGAAGATGGCCGTTACTACAGTGCTTTTGATGGTGAGGTGCATGCTGATGCCGGTCGGCCATTTTATACCGACGACTGGATTTGGGACTCGTATCGGGCACACCATCCTTTGCGGATTTTGCTCGATCCGAAAGTGGAAGAAGATATTTTGCATTCTTTTGTATTGATGTCGGAGCAGATGGATAACTTTTGGTGGCCTACTTTCCCTGAGATCACGGGTGATAGCCGTCGGATGAATTCAAATCATGGCGTTGCTTCGGTAATTGATGCCTATCAAAAAGGATTGCGGAACTTCGATTTAGAGAAAGCTTACCTGGCCTGCAAAGGAGCAATAACCGAGAAAACTTTGGCTCCGTGGTCGGGCATGCCGGGCGGAGAACTCGACCAGTTTTATAAAGATCACGGCTATATTCCAGCCTTGTACGAAGGGGAGGAGGAAACAATTCCGGAGGTGCATGACTTTGAGAGTCGTCAGCCGGTTGCGGTTACCCTGGGAACTTCGTATGATGAATGGTGTTTGTCTGAGATCGCCCGGATCCTGGGAAAAGAAGAAGATGCCCAAAAATTTAAAGAAGCTTCCTTCAATTACCGTAATCTGTTCAATTCCCAAACCGACTTCTTTCATCCGAAAGATAAGGTTGGGAAGTTTATTGAGCCATTTGATTATAAATTTTCGGGGGGTATGGGAGCCCGGAAGTATTATGGCGAGAATAATGCCTGGGTTTATCGCTGGGATGTTCAGCACAATATCCCCGACTTGATTGAACTGATGGGCGGAAAAACGAATTTCATCAATCGTTTGGATGAAATGTTTACTGAGCCTTTAGGACGAAGTAAGTATGCATTTTATGCGCAATTGCCCGATCATACCGGGAATGTTGGACAGTTTTCGATGGCGAATGAGCCTTCGCTGCATGTTCCTTACCTGTACAACTATGCCGGTGAACCTTGGAAAACCCAAAAGCGCTTGCGTAAGCTGTTGCACGAGTGGTTTCGCAATGACCTGATGGGCGTTCCGGGCGATGAAGATGGGGGAGGCATGTCGGCCTTCGTTGTTTTCTCAGCCATGGGCTTTTATCCGGTAACCCCCGGATTGACTACTTACTCGATTGGTAGCCCGGTGTTTGAACAGGTGACAATTGATTTAGGAAATGGTAAAACATTTGAGATAAGTGCACCTCAGGCATCATCGGAGAATAAGTATATTCAGTCAGCTAGTTTGGATGGGCAGGCCTTGGTGAAGCCCGAAATTCTACACGAGGCTATTTTGAGTGGAGGGAAGTTGGTCTTCGAAATGGGTCCAAAAGCGAACCGTTCGTGGGGAGTTGAATAAACGATTTTATGTCCTTCTGAAGTGTTTTAAATGATAATACTTTTTAAAGTGGCATGCTTTAAATTTTAAAGAGACCGCCTTTCGCGGTCTTTTTACATTTTATGCCTTCCTGCTATTCCGGGACCATCCAGGAGTCGGTTAGGCCAGGCTTTTGGATCCAGGAAGTTGGTATTGGAATATTAACCGAATATAATTAGTTGCTGGCGAGGAGAAGTTATATTCGGTTAATATTTGTTTTAAAATGAGTAAAATACATGGAGTTTTTTTGGGTCGTATATCCTTGTTTTGTTAGTATGAGTGATAAAGACATTTGACACGATTAAAAACTAACGACACCATCTATGAAAAGGCTTAACTCTTTTTTTGGGCATCTTCTTATTGCCGGACTTATAACTTGGGGATTGTTTTCTTGTTCCAGTCCGGAGTATCCACTTACTTCCAAAGTTGAAAACCTCAATGCTAACTGGACCATGCAGTCCAGCGAAAAGTTGACAGAAGCAGATGAAAGCCTGATTTCTCAAAACAACTACGATGACGACAATTGGCTGGAAGCTATTGTGCCAGGAACGGTTTTAGGAAGCATGGCCACAACCGGGAAAATTAAAGATCCTTATTTTGGAATTAATATGCAACAGGTTGATCCGACGCAGTTTCAAAAACCGTGGTGGTTTCGAACTTCGTTTGAGCTGTACGGCGATGATTTGGAAAAGCTGATTTCTCTTCGGTTTAACGGAATCAATTACCGGGCTGATCTTTGGGTGAACGGGCAGAAGGTGGCTGGGAAGGATGAATTTGCCGGCACTTACCGCATGTTTACTTTCAACATAAATGACTATGTGCAGCCGGGAAAAAATACGCTTGCCTTGAAAATGTGGCAACATGCTGATGGTGAATATTCAATTGGCTTTGTTGATTGGAATCCTTTGCCACGCGATCGAAACCTGGGAATTTTCCGTGAGGTTTTTCTGGAAGTGAATGAAGGCGTGAAAATTCGCAGTCCTTTTGTGTATGCCAAGGTTGATAAGGAAAGTTTGGATGCAGCCGATCTTTTCATCCAAGTGGAGCTGGAAAATGGCTCGGAGAAGGATCAGCAAGGCGTTTTGCGGGTTGATTATGAGCTGGGAGTCGTTGAGCAGGCGGTCACGGTTAAGGCGGGTGAAAGTCGTTCGTGCCGTTTTAGCCCGGAAGACTTTCAGCAACTGGCTGTTCAAGATGTAAAGTTGTGGTGGCCCAATGGCATGGGCGATCCCAACTTGTATCGGTTGAAAGTTGATTTTATTTCCGACAAGTCCTTGGTGGATCAGGTGAGTAGTCGTTACGGCATTCGGGAAATTGATAGCTATTTGAATGATGATCAGAACCGGGTGTTTGAGGTGAACGGAAAGTTTGTGTTGCCCAAAGGGGGCGGTTGGGTCGATGACCTTCTGCTGCAAGATACGAAAGAGTCGGTGGAAGCCCAGCTTAAGTATGTTCACCATATGAACCTGAACAGCATTCGTTGCGAAGGTTTCTGGGGAAAGACCGAAGGGCTTTATGACCTATGTGATGAGTATGGTATTTTGGTGATGATTGGCTGGAATTGCCATTGGGAGTGGGAGGAGTACTTGCTTAAACCAACACACGAGAAGTATGGCGGAGCAGTGTCGGATGAGGATATTGAATTGATGGCGGCCATGTGGAAAGATCAACTATTGTGGTTGCGCAATCATCCGAGTATATACGTGTGGATGTTGGGAAGCGATAAGCTACCTGCACCTAAACTGGAACACCAATACATCGAATTATTCAAGAAATATGATCCCTCGCGGACGTATGTCACTTCGGCTGGAGGGGCCGGAACCGAGGATAACAACATTGTTGCTGAAGTCCCCTTGGTGAGTGACATCAGCGGTCCCACAGGCATGAAGATGTTGGGCCCCTATGCGTATACGCCTCCTGTTTATTGGTTTACCGATAGCTTGCTGGGTGGTGGTTATGGGTTCAATTCCGAAACCTGTCCCGGGCCAAGCATTCCGCCTTTGTCTTCTTTAAAAAGAATGTTGCCAGAGGAAAGTTTGTGGCCCATTGACACCACGTACTGGGAATACCATACCGGGCGAAATGCGTTTAAAACGCTGGATCGTTTCCGCAAGGCCATGAACGAGCGCTATGGCGAGTCGCACAGTGTTGAGGAATTCGCATTTAAATCGCAGGTAAGTAACTATGAATTGATGCGGCCGATGTTTGAAGCTTTTATTGCGCACAAACCTAAAAGTACCGGCTTGGTACAGTGGATGTTGAATTCGGCCTGGCCGGAGCTGTACTGGCAATTGTATGATACCTATTTGCAGCCAAATGGTTCGTTTTATGGTGTGCGGAAAGCTTGTAATCCGCTGCATGCCATTTACCGCTATGGTTTCGACGATATTTACCTGGCAAATGAGCAGTTGAATGCCGCTGAAGAGGTGACCGTAAAAATACGCGCCTTTGATATTCAGTCGAAGGAGATTTTCTCCGATAGCTGGACCGGATCCATTGCGACGAATACGTCGAAGCAGATTTACCAGTTGCCGGAAATTAAAAGCCGGACGGACGTTTGGTTCCTTGATCTGCGAGTTTACAACAAGGATCAGGAGGAAGTGGATAACAACTTGTATTGGTTGTCGCTCAAAGAAGATGAGCTGGATTATGAGGCGGCCAAAAAGTTGGAATGGCCTTACTACACGCCTCCCAAAGGCTACGCCGATTTCACTGCGCTTGACCAGCTGGGAAAGGTGCAGCTGAAGTACGATTACCTGTACACCAAAGAGGGCAAAAACGGTGTGGTGAAGCTAACCCTTAAAAATCCGGGCAACACGATTGCTTTCTTTACTTATTTCGATCTGTTGGATCCGCAGTCGGAGCAACCGATACTGCCTGTGTACTGGAGCGACAATTATTGCACCTTGCTTCCGGGAGAAGAACGTACCTACACGGCTCGTTATTCACTGAGCAATTCCAATGCGGGCAAGCCCACTTTAAAGGTGAAGGCGTGGAATGTCGATGAAGTAAGTCTCTAACGCCTTCGGTCTGGAAAGAATATAAATGGATGAAAATCTAACGTCTGAAAGTCTAACGGATCAATAATAAATGGTAAAACCCAAATATTGAAAGATCATGGAACAAAATAGAGCGTATAAAAAGTGGATGTTTATTCTATTGCCGGCCTTGGCCATGTCGCTGGGATGGGGCCTGCGCGGACATATTGGTGGTGGCCCTTATGGAGCAATGATTCCCGGGGCTATGGTAGCCCTCAGCATTTGTTTACTGCTTGAACTGCCCAGAACCTTTTCGGCGTTGGTGGTCGTGTTTGGCGTGGCTGGCGTGGGGATTGGTGGCGAGATGACCTATGGCCAAACACTCGGTTTTTTGCGAAACATGGACACGGTTTGGTGGGGGACCTTTGGCACCACGGTGAAAGGAGCTACCTGGGGATTCCTTGGCGGTATGATCCTTTCCTTGGGATTTTTACACCGGCAAATTCCCTTGAAAACGCTGCTTTATGCCTACCTGTGGCTGTTTGTCGGAATGGTAATTGGCTTTAAACTGATTAACGATCCCATGGTTTTGTATTTTTCTTATCCGGAGAAACCACGCCCCGAGTCGTGGGCTGCCCTGTTGGTGGGTGGAATCGCCATGTTTATTTACCTGCGTTTCAAACTGCCAACGGTAAGCCGTCAGTTGGTAACCCGCTTTAGTTTGTGGGGACTCTTAGGCGGTGGTTTAGGTTTTGGCCTCGGAGGTTTCTGGTTTGTTATTGGTGGCAAGTTGGGAGACACTGTGGTTTACCATGATTGGTGGAAAGCCATGGAGTTTTCGTTTGGTGCTTTGCTTGGGGCAGCTTTGGGCTTTGCAGCTTGGTTAAGTCGCACGATGATTCAGGAGCTTGCCCAGGAAAAGTCAACCTTTGAAAATCAACATGGACGGGTTTACCAGGAGCTGTTGATTGGCTTGGGGGCTGGTTTGCTGATCTATTGGCTGGTGCCTTATACCTTGGAACCCTTTGCAGATGGAGCTTCCAGCACAGATTCTTTTGTGATGGTTGGTTTGAGAACCATCGCCACGATTTTGGTCAACTATGCTTTCTTTGGATTGATTCTGATTCTTATTGCTTTAAAGTTCCCGTGGGCAGCTTGGCAACTCGGAATTACCTTGACCTTTTGCCATGCCGCAATCGACTTGATACGGGACTTTTACCCGGATACCAATATGTGGACGCCATTCACCATGTACTTCTTGTTTGTATTTTTACTGACTGCCAATGTTGGTTTGTTGGTGAGCTATTACAAGCAAAACGAACGACTTGTCCGCAACCTGTTGCTGCTGTTGATCTGGGCGTGTATGCTGATTTCATTTGGACGCTGGGCACTTCATCCTGAACGCTTAAATATTGACGGGCTATCGTTTATGCAGGTTGTGTTTGGACGATTTGCCGTTGACCTGATTTTCTTTTCGGAGGCTGTGGTTTTGACGGTCTTATTGAAAAGGTGGTTTGGTGATGCCAAGCTTGAGCGCTCCAAGGTAGCGAGCTATTCCTAGCGATGACTTTGCTTTTAATTCTTCTTTAATGATTACGCCAAAAACAGGGGTTAACCCTCGCTTTTTATTATTCGTATATCGAATTGGTGTTTAATCGACTCCTTTTTTGGCATGAAGAATTTTTGGGTAAAACGGATGTTTAAGGTGGTACTTACGCTGGTGCTGCTGTTTGTTTTCATGATGAGTTCGCCGCGTTTGTTGGGCTGGCTGTATCCTGATCGAGCGCCGGTTGGTTATCATTTTGAACGACTCGACTACCTGGCCGTAGGGGTTGGTTTGGAAAGTTTGGTTGAACGAAAGCCGACGGTGCCCCATGCCGTTCACGAAATCAAAAACATTGAATACAAGCGGGTGGGAGAGCGCTCATTGCAACTCGACCTGTACTTGCCCAAACAGCTGAACGAGCAAGCTCCGCTCCTGGTCTTTATTCATGGCGGGGGATGGCGCACCGGAAAACGAGCCGATTATTTGCCTTACCTGATCGACTTCGCCGAGAAAGGTTACGCCACGGCAAGCGTTTCTTACCGCTTGGTGAAAGACAGCATTTATCCGGCCTGCGTGGAAGATATTCAGGATGCCATGCAGTGGGTTTTTCAGAATGGGGAAAGCTACGGGTACGATACTTCGCGGGTGGCCTTGATTGGCGGATCGGCTGGTGCCCACCTGGCTATGCTGGCGGCTTATGGCTGGCATCGGGAAGGGGACAAGCCGGCTAAATTTCCGATCAAAGCCGTGGTTGACATCTATGGGCCTGTCGACTTCCGGATTGAGTATGCCCAAACGCAGCCCTTGGTAACCGGTTTTATCGGGCACGCTTATGCCGACAAGCCCGAACTGTATTGGGAGGCATCGCCAGCACGCTACCTGAGTGCCGACGACCCGCCAACCCTTATTTTGCAAGGAACCTCTGATCAGTTGTTACCACCCAGCCAGTCGGACATGCTGAAAGAAGAGCTTGATCGCTTGGGGGTGCCTTGCGAGTACTACCGCTTTCCACTTTGGCCGCACGCCATGGATGTGGTTCAACGCGTAAATGACTATGCGCAACTAAAAATGGACACCTTCTTTGAGAAATACTTGCATTGAAAAGTCAATGATCTGGCTATTGAGCTTCCAGCCCCGCTGTTTGAATGACTTTAGATTATGCCATCAGTGGATGGATGGATGGATGGATGGATGGATGGATGGATGGATGGATGGATGGATGGATGGATGGATGGATGGATGGATGGAAAATACGGCTGTTAACCTCTTCCAATTTTCGTGTTGAAATTACCACAGCCTTCTCCTCGTTTCCGCTGCGCCTAAACAAAAGGTAGGCCGGGGGCTGATTTTTATCGGCACAGGCACAAACAACAAAAGCACCCAGCCCGAAGGAAGGATGCTTCTGTTAACCTTTTAAAACAAAATTTAGAAATGAAATCGTTTTTAATCCACTTCCGATGAGATCGGTTCTTCTTTTTCGCTATCGGCTCTACCTTCACGGGTAGCCAAAGTATGCTCCATGGTTTTAATTTTTTGGTTAAGCTCTTTAATGAAATTCTCAATTTCAGGCGTTTGCATGTTTAAGCTTACCAAGGCGTTTACCCGTTCAACCATCAGTTTATACAGCGGATCAATTTCGAGACGAATTAACTTGGCGCTTCCACTGCTTTTATAGGCCAGCTCCGTATCGCGTTCATTTTGTTTCGCCTTAAAAGCTCCATTTAATTCGTTTAAGCGTGTCACCCAAGTGTCGAGCCCACAGGTGGTCACAAAACCGGCATTTCCCGGCTTGGCCAAATCGCCCAGCAAATTCGTTAAACCTGCTGTTTCTTCGTTATACGAAATGCGGCGAAGGTCGCCATACAGATCAAACAGGCGCCTTAGGCGCTTGGCAGCCTCCACTTCCTCAGCAATGGTGCACAACAAGGTCGCATTGATGCGCATATCGATGGCCCGCCAGATATTGTCGCGGTCCTGATCTATGTTTTGTAATTCTTTGGTTAATACGCTGCCCTGGTCCACCCGCAATTCTTCGTCGAGTTTGGTAAAGGCCGTGTTAAAGTCAGTAAATTCGGCCTCCGAATGGAAGGCTGCGGGGCTAAGTTTCAGGAGCAACTTTTTAAAGTCGCTCATAAATTGAAAGTATTCTCCGTTGCGGAGTTTGTACAATAAAAGTGTTAGAATTTTAGCCATGTGGTTTAATTAAAGGATGAATAGATGGGTTTTAAAAGGTTGTTTAAATTTTGGTGTTGGAAAGCGTTTTGCTAATTCCGGTTTTGTTAAATAAAATTACGGCAAATGGCTACCTGAGTCAATACCTAAAATTATGCTACACAGCATTTTGCTTTACGACACCTTTTAGGCACTATTCGGCATGCTGTACGATTTACACGCAGAGCACTGCGGAAGCCCTGCCAGGAGATTTTCAGCCTTGCCGCACGGCTGCGTCAAGCAATCCACATTAATTTTTCCCATGTCGCAGCGCTGCGGGAGGCAATCCAACAAGTTTGAAAGGGTGTTACACGGCTGCGGCAGGCCAGCCACAACATTCTTTCCTTGTCGCAGTACTGCGGGAAGCTATTCAACAAGTTTGAAAGGCTGTCGCAGGGCTGCACCAAGCCATCCACAACATTTGTTCCCTTGTCGCACGGCTGCGGCAAGCCATCCAACAGGTTTGAAAGGCTGTCGCACGGCTGCGGGAAGGTTTCAAATTAGTCAGTTATGAGTATTTGCCCATGGAGCTGGCTGCGACAAGCCGCTGTTTACGAGGCTTGCAGGCGAAAGCACTTGATTGGGTTCCCTCCGTTTAAGCGTTAGCGGATATCAGGAGTAGCACGATTCAATCCAATCCGAAATTCAGCGGATCAAATGCCTGCTTTAAAACAATAAATTCCTACATTTAAACAAACGTATTTATAAACCGACAAACCAAGGAAAAATGAAAGAACCGGTCTACACGCATTAACCACCCCTAAGCAGTCTATTAACCAACAAACATACATCCAACTAAAGCAAATAGATCCACAAGACTGTGGATATAAGTGTTATGCAAAATATTAAACAAACCAAGAATTAGCTAAAACATATGAGTCAATTAAAAATCTTTCTTAGTTCTACTTGTTATGATTTAAAACAGATTAGGGCAGATTTGTTTGATTATTTCTATAACCAAGGATACACACCTTATTTGTCAGAAAATCACGATTTTCCAATCAATCCACAAAAAGATACTATTGAGAATTGTATTGAAAATGTTAAAAAGAATACAGATATTTTCGTTTTAGTAGTCGGTAATCGTTATGGCTATCAAATTGAAAATGGGAAATCCATAACAAATACTGAATATTTATATGCCAAAAAACTTGGAATACCAATCTATATTTTCATTTACAGACAAATAATTTCAATCTTACCAATTTGGAAAAAGAATCAAAATGGAGATTTTTCTGATAGTGTAGATTCAACCAAAATATTTGAATTTGTTCAAGACTTAAGGGAAACAGATAATAATTGGTGCTTTGAGTTTGAAAAAGCCCAAGATATTATTAAAGTCCTCAAAACACAGTTCTCTTATCTTTTTAAAGAAGCTCTTAATCTAAAGACTCAATTTAAATCTAATCTTCCTGATTTTTATAAAAAGCTATCCACAGATGCTATAAATATTCTTCTAAATCGTGAAGATATGTTTGAAGTTTTATTCTTTGCACAAGCATTGGAGGATGAACTTACAAAATTTGAAGAATTAAAATATGACCTAGAATATCACATTCTATTTAAATCTAAAACTAGAATTGATAATGACATTGAACTTCAGAAGTGGTTAACTCAAAACTTACAGTCCCTAGACAACATTATTGATTCTGGGAATAATCTTTTTAATAAAGCATTTAAAACATATTATGGAGAACCTGGTGTACCATCAGATTTAAAAGGACTATTTTATGTTGCAGGAGCTTTAGCCAGACTATACGGCGAGATGATAAACTGGTACAATGACATAAAATCAACCTCAGTTGAAGACGAATATAAAATACTACGAGACAGTTTTGCTCAATATACAATAAAGGCTGCCGAACAAATATGGAAATATCCAAAAAAAATAAAAGATGACATTCATAATGGACTTGAAAGAATTAAAAATGGAGAAGAATCTGTAAATGTTGAGTCAATATTAAAATTGGAAATAGATGATGATTCGATGGAAATCTTTCATAGAGAAATGGACAAACTAACAAGAAAATACAATTAAAATACTTTGCATAACAAATTGTAAATTGCATTGCGGGGTTCGTGCGGTGTCGTTCGCTGGATTCTCGCAACGACAACTTACAAGTGACCGTTGTGTGGCATATGGAATAACTGCAAATCATAATAATTCAAGCAATTTCCCAAAAAAATGTGAGACAAAATAATCTAAGCATAATGCATGATAAATACGCGCCATATTGGGCAATAGCCCTAATTCTTTTGTTGGGAACTGGTCTATCAACAATTTGGTTTGACCTTGGTGCTTTTTGGAAAGGATATGTACTGGATATGGTAGGCCCTGCTTGGGCATATGTTTTATTTAGGGGTTTATATACAACAACAGTAGATAACATATGGACACGTTTTTTCACACCAAATAGAACTTTGATAATTTTTTTTATCGTATGTTTTGGAATTGAAACCTTGCAGTATTTTAAGATATATGATTCAACCTTTGACTTTTGGGATTTACTGGCCTATATCTCGATTCTTACTCCATTGTTTGTAATTGACAGCAGAATAATTCGAAAAATTAAAAATACGCCACAGAATAATTAAGTGTTCGGCCAGTGCGCAGCATAGTGGCTGAACGCGGTGTTGACGTAACCCCACCTATCCCTCGTCTGAGCGTTAACGGTGGCGAGGGATAAGCTGGCAGTCGTTTTAAACGACAATACTCCAGGCTATGGCATTGAACAAGAATTCTGAATGTCTTCTCCATTAAAAAAATAGCTGCCGGTAATTCATTCATCACCGAGTAAAGCCCTGCTTTTCGGAGTTATAGGGGGGGCTTTTGAGTTTGTAACTCGGTTCACCATGTTGTTTGAGCAGGCCCAAATTAGGATTCTTATTCAATGATTGCCACAACCCTTGCCGGGGCGGCAGAAGCACCAACTATCTTCAAGGGAAAAACAGCCAGTTTAAAGCCCTGGTAAGGAAGCTGATCCAGGTTAACCAATTGCTCCATGTGGCAATACTCTTTGTTGGCACCCACCAAATGCGCTTCCCAAAACAAGTTTGGATTGTTGGTTTCTTTGGCCTTTTGGATCATGTAAGGCAAGGGCAAATCCCATCCCCATGCATCAATGCCCATCACTTTTATACCTTGGTCGATGAGCCACTCGGTGGCCGCGGCACTCATGCCTGTTCCTGTTTTATGGAAATCTTTGGTTCCGTTCAACTTGTCTCTTCCGGTTTTAATAAGCACAATCATTCCCGCTTTTAACTGCAGGTCATTGGTCTCCAGAAAAGCTTGAATGTCTTCCACCGTAATCGGGTCAAAGTCGGCTTTGTGCTTCATGTCAATCACAAGACCATCGCCAAAGCACCATTCCAGAGGAATCTCGTCAATGGTTTTGGCTTTCTTGCCGTTCACAGTGGGGGAGTAATGCCAGGGAGCATCGATATGGGTAGTGGAATGAACCCCTATTTTTTGAATGGTATCGTCAGCCCAACCGGTAAATCCTTTGGGAAACAGGCGTAAAGGAAGTCCCAAAATCCGGAGCAACCATTTGGCTTTTTGATGTGGCTTGTGCTTTATTTTTACTTTCATAAACCACGGATCAGACTCGTTGTACTGAATGGGCTTTGACAAATCAATTATTTTCATGTTTAGGTTTATTTTATTGTTAGCGGTTGGTATATAATGTCGGGGCGGTCAGACGAAAGTCTGAGTGGCCGACCGAATCCGCACAAACCCAGCCATGCCTTATACCACGTGTTGTATACCGTTTTTATTATCTGCTTAATATATTGCCTATGATTTTCATAACCATTTTTACTCGGATTATCTAAATCAATCATTTCTCCTAATCCTGTATCGAAGATCTGCCAACCATGTTTTTTTGCTAATTCAATCAATTCAAAAAGTCCATTCTCACCGTAAAGACTAATCATTGTATTACTCACTCGTTCATTGCCAATGAAAAATTCAATAGAGAAGTCTTTTCCTTTTATTTCTCTATGATTATTATCCTTGATAATCTCACTGAATGAACTCTCAAGAATTTGGGAGAAATCAATTGGTTCGAGTTTGTCTTCGTCCAATTCCTCAATAGATGCAATCGTCTCTTTTGAGTTAAATAATACAATGTCCCAACCCATTTTTCTTGTTTTTAAATTTCCTATAACTAGTTTATATGCTCATCAATTGATTATAGATCTTCCATGTCTTTGGGTTTATGGAATATATCCCTCTAAATATAGAAAATATAGTTAGTTATCATTGGTTTATGGATAACATATTATCAATCTGATTTTTAGATTTTCCCCAGGCTACTCCTAGGCATCGCTAGCATTAAGACGAGGCGGAGCCGTTCGTTTCTCCTTCCGCTGCTCATTGCCTTACCCCCTGCGCCTTTCAGAATAACCACCCAGCTTCAAGATGTGCTAACTTTCTGAATTAGAAAGCTCCCCATTGGCCACTGGCAAGCTTTCAAAACTACCACCTCCCTTTCGCCTTGAGCGAAAGTACTCCTCCTGGCCTGGAGGAGAAAGGGCAATTAGCCGCGCATGAATACATACAACGCAACAGGATATGTCGGTTTCAAAAAATAATTTTACTTTTAAAAACTAACATGATGATATCCTTTAACCGTCAATATGTAGCATTTGCTCTCAATCTGCGAGGAGATGGCGACAAAACAAGTGCATTGACGTAATAGCCATAGGTTGGCAGCGAGAATGAAAACAAAGAAGCAGATATGACAACACAAATAATAATCGTACTAATTCTGGTCTTCCTGATTAACTTGATAACCACTTTATCATATTCTGTAAGAATCGTTGGGATCAGGACCGGGCGCATTGCAGTTTCCTTTGCATTATTCAATATTTTGGTTCTAGTTTCAAGGACTGCTTATGGTTTTCAGGCACCACTACTGGCAAAAACAATTGAAAACAATATTAACTCAGGCGCAGGCGATAATCTGTTTGAATTTCGGCTAATAATTCTTGTGTGTTCAGTGGCTACCATAATTGGTGGTTTTTTGATCCCTACTTTTCAACGAATTCTTTCCATTGCAGTTGACAAATTCAGCATATATAAATCTGTACCATCTTTACTTTTACATAGTTTCTCCAAAGGTGGAATTAGCTCAATTAAAGAAAGTGTTGTAATTCCAAGCTCAAAAAATATTGCAGAAATTGATTTATCAAGGCAGTTCCCCTGGAAAGTTTTCATTATGAATATTGTTGCGGTTGCTATCATCACCGTTGGGGTATTGTCTTCCTTATACGCAGGGTACCTGAACCCGGAATATCGAACAACTGCGAGTAATCTATCTGCAATCATTAATGGAGGAGCAACCATTCTAATGTTCATCTTCATTGACCCCTATTTATCGGTAATGACTGATGATGTGGTTTTAGGCAAAACAAAAGAGAGTTTATTCAGGAAGTATATTGTTTACATGGTTCTAGCCAGATTATTGGGAACAATCTTAGCTCAACTAATATTTTTACCAGCAGCCCAATTCGTTGCATGGACAGCAGAATTGATATAATGAAATACGAATAATCCCGAAGCTGTTTCATAGGATAATACTCCAGGGGAGTGCCGGCCAGCATGGTTCGTGATACTCACCCGGTGCTGGCGCCGATTTGTAATCGGTGTCTTACCTGCAAACTTTTGCTTTTTCAAAGCAAGACACGGGACACAGACCTGCACCAGCGGTCAGGAAACAGGGTTTACTCAAATACGACGGGGATAGTAGCCATATGTGTAACAAGGGGAAGAGTAGAATGGTATTAGTTCGAATAATATTCTCATAAACTACCGGTTAGTTTACTGACAAAAAACATTAACTTTTATTAGTTTAGGGGAGCTTTTTTAACATCAAACCCCGATATGATGAATAGTTGGTTAAGGCAAGCATTAGGAGAATATGTGTCGTTTAAAGATGAGGAATGGGAATTCTTTATGCATCGCTGTAAATGTGTAAAATTGAAACCTAAGGATATTTTTTTTAGATCAGGAGAAATAGCCAATAAGGTTGGTTTTTTAAGAAAAGGAATTTTAAGAGCTTGTCAGGAAAATGAAAAGGGGGAAATAGTGACTTGTTACTTTTATTATTTACCGCACAACAATGTAGTTTCATTACAAACTTCTTTTGCGTTAAAAATACCAAGTGAACACTCTGTTGAAGCGATAACTGATTGTGAAATTCTATATCTTGAAAGAAACCACTTCAATAATTGTTTGCACAAATATCCTGTTTTTGAAACAATGGTTCGGAAAATTGCAGAAAAGCACTATTTGGATAGTTCTAAAAGAATAAATGATTTTCAAACAAAAGATGCTAAAGAAATTTATAATGATTTTGTAAAAGAATGTGGAGATCTTGCTTCCGAAGTTCCACAGTATATGATAGCTAGTTATTTAGGCATGTCCCAATTTACCTTAAGTAAAATAAAAAAAATAACCTTTCAATTGTGACGGCTTTTCCGTTAACTTCTGTTGCCCTATTGGGCTGATTGCAAACCAAAAAACAGGATGATAAGCTAACATACCCAAAAGAACTGCCCTGTAGAACACTACAGGGCAGTTTACAGTCTATTTTAGGGAATACTATTCATTTTCAAGCTCAGCATAAGTTTGACAAAAGATATTTATATGAGAGCCATCTGATACCGTCAAGGGAGAAGACAAATAGGCATCATTCAGAAACAATATATACCTGTTTTCATAGAAAGATTTTAAATTGTCGTATGTGTCTTTAATTTGGTACGTTCCGTTTGGAAGGTTATTGAATATGAAACGTTTTATTTCCCATTGGTAAGATGATTGTGACTGATCCAGATAATGAGCTAAGCTTACACTTACATCCTTTTCTCCAGATGAATACTCTTCACCTGTGTCTTTGTTTACAAGAGTAACTGAAGTCTCTTCGATTATGGAAGGGCCATATGAGGAGTATTGGTCAACAAACCTGATCGTTATGCTATTTTCCCATCCCATTGCCTGACCCACAAGTTCATCTGCAAAAGCGAGGTAATCGGATTGATAAGTAACTAATTTTTTGAGTTTGCCATATTGTGCCAAGTGCCAATCTTCTCTGAAATTAAAATCATTCTCCATATAGTTTGCAAAGTGTGTTATAATACTTTCAGCCTGATTCAGAAATATTGCGGCTTGTTTCAGCATTTCTTTTCGGTATTGAGCTAAGGCAGGTAGCGCTTTTGTATCAGGGTTTTCATACACTTTGTGGGCTTTTTCGATGATAAAGAAAAGAAGGTCGGCCTGAACAAGATAATAGTGCTGGAAATGGTTCATTACAGAAAGGAAACAATCATCGGCATTTGATTTTTTCATGTTTTCAAGAGTAAGTTCACCCCACAGTTTAATTGCGCCATCAAGACTACCTATTGTCATTGAATTTTGTATTGTGGCTAACTGGGTCTCCAGCGTATGTATATCAAGTTCAGTATCTATTTGTTTTGCAAGAACTCCCCAGTCATTTGAAGATGTTGACACCTGAGTGGAAAGATTGATAAAATCATTACGAATTGTTTGAACATTGGCGAAAATCTCTTCCAACCCACTTACCTGCGTTGTGTATTGGTTTTTAATCCCCTGCACATAAATAACTTGTAGCGAATGCTCAACATCCTTTTTGAAATTCTCGATTTGCTTTGATAAGTTGTCAAGTTTTGTTCCTATTTCTTGAATTTCGTCAGCTAGTTCCTCGTTTGAGATACTTGGTTCGCTGGATTCTCCAAAAATATTCTTAAGAACCCAACCTGTTGCTTCGTCGCCAACTTTACCGCCAGCACCCTTGGCAATTCCAAGAACAAAACTTTTTGCAATCTCAGTCTGAAATGAGTGGAGTTGCCCTCCATTGGCGTCATCGAATTCGTCATTTTGTGAGCAACTGATTGGCAAGGCTAACGCAATAAGCAAGGAAAAATAGAATGTTAGTTTTTTCATAGTTGATTTTTAGTAATTAAGATTATCAAATAATAACATAAGAAGACTGAAAGAAAGTAGTATCTCTTTTTTCGATAAAAATAAAGACAGTAATTGGATATGATTTTGGCATTTGCCAAAATAAGTGGATTATACAAATAGTTTATTTGCTGCTATTCGCCTGCATCGATCTGTGATCAGAATATTCAGGGAAATCCCTTAGACTATCACGCTTGTCTCGTTCCTGCAGCCATCTCTCGTTTGAGCGTTAGTGGTGACGATGGATAAACTGAAAGCTGTTTCATAGGACAATGCACCAGGGGAGGAGTGCCTGAACAACATGGTTCGTGATGCTCACGAAAATTCGGAGGGATCAATGACTGTTTTCAATCCGGAAGATTACTTTTGCGGTTTTGTTGGAGAATTGTAGCGGAAAACTGCACTCTGGCGTGAGATAACCGGATGTGGCAACAGGTATAAAATGAATAAAGAACGGATCGAACAGCTGATTAAGTCATTAAAAAAGAATCGAATTGAAGCCAGCTATTTCCTTACGAAACAAGAATTGGTTGATTTCTTTGTGGAGAACTTAAAACCTGACATGATAGTTGGCACGGGTGATTCTCTGACGCTCGAACAAATGGGGATATTCGATCTTTTGAGAACAAGCAACATTCGCTTCTCGATAAATACCGAAAAGACCTGACAAGAGAAGAAAAGGATCAACTCTACCGGGATAATTTTTCGACAGACCTCTTTCTGAGTGGGATTAATGCCATTATGCTGGAAGGTAAAATCTTCAATTTGGATGGAAACGGAAGCCGGGTGGCTCCAATTATTTTTGGCGCTAAAAAAGTGTTTCTTGTCGTTGGAACCAATAAAAATGTTGAGAATGACGAAGAGGCCATCGCGCGAATAAAAAACATTGCGGCTCCGATTGACGCCCAACGACTGAATAAAAAGACACCGTGTACTAAAACTGGGGAATGTATGGATTGCAAATCGGTGGATGAAATCTGTAACTACTACACCATCATCCAGGGGCAATTTGACCAGCAACGAATAAAAGTACTTCTCGTTAATGGTCAATACGGATTTTAGAATGCGCTTCTCAGGGGGATTGACGGATGGAACGGGGCTTAAAAGCAAGCCTTATTTTACGGCTACCAGGCGAATGATATGAGCTGTTCCCTGGTGAAATTCGCCTTCGTCCAGCTCCACTTCGGCTTCGCTGATTTTCAGGCTTGAAAACCCGGCAAAATCGGCTTGCAGTTCTTCTTTCGAGAAGAGCATATCCACATTTTTAGGGCCGCCGGTGTTGTTCTGAATTTGGGCCTTGGAGAAGCCTTCCAGAATCAGGGTGCCACCTTTTTTGAGATACGAGCTTAGCTTGTGGTGGTAGGCCTGCCGGTTAGCCGGAGGCATGTGGGTATAAATCAGGGCCAGGCAATCGAAGGATTCGGTCTGCAGCTCAATGCTGTCATACGAATCAATCCGGTAATCCAGTTCAACCTGTTGGCGGGCCGCCAGCTGTTCCGCCTTCTTTTGGCCTTCACTGCTCGAATCAAAGGCGGTTACCTGCCAGCCCATACGGGCGGCAAAAACAGCGTTTCGGCCTTCGCCCTCACCCGGGAGTACCAATTTCCCGGGTGAAAGCTTTTCCAGTTCCTCGCTGAAAAATTGATTGGGCGCAGTGCCGTAAACATATTCCTTGGTTGCAAAACGTTCGTTCCAAAAATTACTCATACGCTTGTTTTGGCTATTCAAACAGGGTAGGAGCGCAAAAGTTTAGTAACGCCATTTGTTGGCCAGAGCCACCAGGGAAAGCATTACCGGAACTTCGACCAAAACACCGACCACGGTAACCAAAGCCGCTGGCGACTGCAGGCCAAACAGCGCAATGGCTACTGCCACGGCCAGCTCGAAAAAGTTGCTGGCACCAATCATGGCAGCCGGCGAACAGATGGCGTGAGGCAGCTTTAACTTGCGTCCGCCAAGCCAGGCCACAAAAAAGATAAAGTACGTTTGAATGATCAGCGGAATGGCGACCAGCAAAATGATTAGCGGGTTAGCCGTAATGGTTTCTCCCTGAAAAGCAAAAAGCAAAATCAAGGTGAGCAGTAAGGCCACAATGGAAACCGGTTTGAACTGAGGCAGAAGCACCGATTTAAACCAGGCTTCTCCTTTCCGGCGGATGAGAACCTTGTGCGTAAGATAACCGGCAAGCAGCGGAATAACCACAAAGATGAGGACACTGGCTACCAGCGTGTCGTAGGGAACCTGCACATTGGTAATGCCCAGCAAAAAGCCCACAATCGGGACAAAGGCCACCAAAATAATCAGGTCGTTGACCGATACCTGTACCAGGGTGTAGTTGGGATCGCCATCGGTGAGGTAGCTCCACACAAAAACCATGGCGGTGCACGGTGCAGCACCCAGCAAAATGGCTCCGGCAATGTACTCGCCGGCCAGCTCGGGACTGATAAAGGCTGCATAGATTTTGGAAAAGAAAATCCAGGCAAAAAAGGCCATCGTAAAAGGCTTAATCAGCCAGTTGATCACCAATGTCAGCAGCAGGCCCTTGGGGCGTCTCCCCACATTTTTGATGCTCGAAAAGTCCACCTGCAGCATCATGGGGTAAATCATCAGCCAAACCAGGATAGCCACCGGAATATTCACTTTAAACACTTCCCACCGGCTTAAAACAGCCACACTTTCGCCTGCAAAATTTCCAATAAGAATGCCGGCTCCGATGCATAAGGCCACCCAGATGGTGAGGTATTTTTCGAAGAAGCCGATTTGTTTTTTCGTTTGCGTCATGAATGTTGTTCTTGTGCTTTATTTTGAAGCGTTAAGGGTAATGCTGAATATTCCATGGTTGCCCGATTGGTAGTCTTCCAACTCCTCCTTGCTGAGGTATTTCAACAGGACGTCTTCCGGAATTTCAATTTTCTTTTGTTTTTTCACCTCCGGCTGGCTAAAACCTTGCTGGCGGATGATGGTCAGGTAATCGTCGAATGGCAAAGCGCCAGCAACGCAGCCGGCATAAAGCTCAGCGGCTTCCTTTAACTTGTCGGGCAGCGTGCCGGTGATCACCACATCTGAAATGCAGAAATGGCCTCCAGGCTTTAAAACCCGGTAAATTTCGGAGAAGGCTTTAAACTTGTCCGGCACCAGGTTAAGCACACAGTTGCTGATGACCACATCGAAGGTATTGGCTTCCAGTGGCATGTTTTCGATATCGCCCAGGATGAAGTCAATGTTTTTAAATCCGGTTTTGGCCAGGTTCTGACGGGCCTTTTGGATCATGGCTTCCGTGAAGTCGATTCCGGTAACCGTACCTTCTTCGCCCACCAGGCTGCGGGCAACAAAGCAGTCGTTTCCTGCTCCGGAACCCAGGTCGAGCACCCGGTTGCCTTTTTCGATACCGGCAAATTCCGTTGGAAGACCACAGCCCAGGCCCAGGTCTGCCTCCTGGTTGTAGCCGGAAACGTTTTGGTATTCATCCCCAATCATGCTGAATTCGAGTTCGCCACAGCAGCTTGTTCCGCTGCAGCAACCCGTTTGAGTGGTCAGAAGGCTTTGGTTGGCAATGCTGCCGTATTTTTCCTTCACCACGCGTTTTAAATCTTCGGCTTTCATAATCTCAATTTGATAATTTGTCGATTGAAATGTTTTGAAAATGACTTAATCAGCTTCTTTTGCTGCAATTTTCATTTCCCATAATCTTCAAATTATTTCATTTTCAAATTTTCCTCATAAAATTTCCAAAAACGTTCTTTGATCTCATCCCGCACCCGGATAAATTCGCTCCAAATAAATTCGTCGGTGCCCACCGCGTGTGAAGGGTCGTCGAAGCCAATGTGTAGTCGGTGTTTGACTTTGCCCGTAAAGGCCGGGCAGCTTTCGTTGGCGCCACCGCAAACGGTAATGACATAGTCCCACTCATCATTCAGGTATTTTTCAACCGAATCGGACGTGTGGTGACTGATGTCCAGTCCGATCTCTTTCATGGCGGCTACGGCCTGCTGGTTCAGTTTTCCGGAAGCTTCAGTTCCGGCAGAACATACTGTCAGTTCGGGGTTAAACGATTGTAAAAAGCCATGAGCCATTTGGCTCCGGCAGCTATTGCCTGTGCACAGAATTAATACTTTCATACCTTTAAAATTGGACCCTGGATTTATGCGTCAGACCTTGCATTGGGGTTTATCGGCTACGCTTTTGTCCGGGTATTCTACTATTTATCTTTATTGATGTTCGTTTACTTGTTGTATGTTTTTTGTTTATGGCCCTTCCATTGGTGTCGGTTCCTTTGGTTGGCAATTGGGAGCCGAGCAACTGCCAAGTTCGTCAAGAAAGCCATTGAGCTTTTCTCGTACATGTTGAATTTTTTTGGTATTCAGGCAGTAACTGGTTTTTACGCCTTGAATTTCACCTTGAATGAGCCCCAGCTTTTTCAGCTCCTTTAAATGCTGATGAACGGTTGTGCGGCTTAGGGGCAGTTCATCCGAAATATCGCCGGAGATGCATTGCCTCGTTTCGGCCAGATAGTTTAAAATGGCCAAGCGGGCAGGGTGTCCCAGCGCCTTATAGATGGCTGCGGTTTCCTGAAGTTCCTGATCAAACAAAGTAACTTTTGTCATTGCTGCATGATTTTAATGACGCAAATATACGACGTAATGAGGTTGGTCGTATTTTTACGTCATTAAGTTTCGATTAAACTTTTCGGCTTCAGGATTTGATCTTTTCAAACAACCCCACGAGTTTGGTTTGATACATCGATTTGATTGCGGCTTCGTGCTCGCCAAGCGGTTTCACCGGAATCAGATCCATCACTTCTTCGGGCGTCAATCCGGCATCGAAATACAAGCGGAGCGCCTTTTTCAACGAAGCGCGAATAGCCCGGTTGGCTTCCTCTTTCGACAGGCCGGTTTGTTCGGCGATGTCCTGCATGGTTTGCCATTGAAACCAGAAGTAGGTGGGCAGCATGGCCGAAACCACGGCATAACTTTCGAGCTTGCTTTCTTCGGTTATAAAGATTTTCCCGAGGATATTCAGAAATCGCTTGATCTTTTTGCGGTCTGCTTTTTCAAGGGGTTCCTCAAAGGCGATGGGGTTAAACCCATCGTTGTTGTAGGAGGTGGCATTGGGAATCATCCGCGCCAGCAGTCGGGTATTCAGCTTTGAAGCCAGTTGGGCAAGGGTGATTTTGGGAGCCAGCGAAATGACTACCGTGTTCTTGCCAACAACTTCTTTGATTTGCTCCAGGGTTTCCATAATTGCTGGTGGATGAAGGGCGATAAAAACAATGGGCTGACTTGCCGCCTGCAGTAAATCGCCGTCATGAACAAAGTGAAATTGTTCTCTCAATTTCTCGACCGCTTCCGGTTGGGTGTCATAAACGACCACCTCGTCAAAAACTTCGTCGAAATTGGTAAAGGCTCTCAGGATAATGTTGGTGATCCGGCCACCACCGATAAAACCCAATGACTTTGTTTTCATGATGAATTGATTTTATGGTTTTTAAATAACTTACAAAATCCAGTTAAACAGATAGCCAAGTGCAATAATGAATACGGTAATTGTTCCAAAGAAGATGCCAATAAGCTTCCACTTCATGACTTTTTTGAGCAAGGTGGCTTCGGGCAGCGACAGGCCAACCACAGCCATCATAAAGGCAATGCCGGTTCCCAGCGGAACACCTTTGGCCACAAACACCTGAATGACCGGAACAATGCCAGCCGCATTGGCATACATGGGCACCGCAAATATAACGGCTAAGGGCACCGCATACCACTTGTCGGCCGACAGGAATTCGGTGAAGAAATTCTCCGGCACATAACCATGCATGCCGGCTCCAATGGCAATACCAATCAGAACATACACCAGCACCTTGCGCACAATGTCCCAGCCTTCGTGGATAATGCTTGGCAGCCTGTCGATGAAAGGTGTTTGGTCTTCTTCCCACTGGGCTGCTTCCTGCTTCGAAGTGGCTTGAATTTCCCTCACCCAGTCGCTGAGGTAAGCATCCAGCTTGAGTTTGCCCAGGATAAAACCGCCAACCGTTCCCAACAGAATCCCACTGATGGCATAAATCAGGGTGGCTTTAATGCCGAACAGGCCCAAAAACATTGCTACAGCAACTTCGTTGACCAACGGTGAAGTAATTAAAAAAGCCAGGGTAACACCCAGCGGAATGCCTCCCTTTACAAATCCAATGAACAGCGGGATGGAAGAGCAGGAGCAAAAGGGCGTGATGGCTCCAAAAACAGAGGCCAGCAGGTATTGAAGCCCATATAGCTTTTTGGTCGTCAGATAATCGCGCAGGCGTTCGATGGGGAAATAGGCATTGACTAAGCCCATGAGGGAGCTGATCAGAAATAAGAGGATCAGTATTTTGATGGTGTCGTAAATGAAAAAGTTGATGGCTGCCCCAAGGTGCGTTTTAGCCTGCAAGCCGAATAAATCGTAAGTCAGGTAATTGACAAGGGGTTGAAGAAAGTAATACAGCCCTCCCAGCAGCGGCAGGATGAGTACGATAGCAGCAATCAGCTTTATTTTTTTATTTGTTTGCATTGAAATTAACGTATAAGTAGTTCGCCGATCTACGAACAATAGATTCAAATTTTTTTATAGAAACAGTGCCCAGGTATAGTAGCTACCCACGCCAATGAATAAGACGGCTACCAGGCGGCGAAACCAGGTCTCAACGATCTTCATTCTGTTGTAAACACTTCCGAGCGAGCCTATGGAAAAGGCAATGAGCCAGGCAAAGATAATGACCGGAATCCCTGTCCCCAGAGCAAATATTAATGGCAGATACAGCCCGGAGGCACTGCTGATGGTCATGGGAATAAGCATGCCGAAATAAAGCACACCACTGTAAGGACAAAAAGCCAGGGCAAAGACCATTCCGAGCAGCAAAACGCTCCAAAAACCGTTGTGCACTTTGTTTTCCATACGGTCAGAAAGAGCTCCAAGCCCCGGAATACGGATGAAGTTGAACACACCAAGCATCACTAAGCCAATAAGAACGAGCAGGGGACCCAGAAGCTTTTCGCCCCAGCTCTGAAAGAAGCCTTCCAGCTGAAACTGTTCGGCACCAATGAATAAAAGCAGTCCAAGGGCGGAGTAGGAGATGGCTCGTCCAAGGGTGTAGATGAGCCCGTTGTAAAAAACGGTTTTCCGGTTCTCCAAATCCTTACTGATATACCCAATAGCTGTAATGTTTGTCGCCAAAGGGCAGGGGCTGATGGCTGTCATCAGTCCCAACAGAAAGGCCGACAGCAAGGGGAATTGTGCGTTTTCCAGCAGATTTTGCAATAATTCCATGAGCTTAATTCATTGAGTCGATGGTCTCCTTGAGCTTGGCTTTCAGTTTCTCCGGCTTGGTGCGCGCATTCAAAAAAGCCGTGTTGGTCAGGTTTTCCACCTGGTCGCCTTTCACGATCAGCAAGGTTTGTCCGCTTACCTTGTATTTTTTGAGTAAGGGGTTTTTGTTGTCTTTCTCGCGATCGATGGATTGAAGTTTCACCTGGTCGCCATAATAGGCTTTCAATGCTTCCCGGGTAACTTTTTCAACCGCTTCGCAGGTGGCGCATCGCCGGGTAGCATGAAAGTAATAGGCTTTCACTTCGCTTTTGTCAACTTGTGGTGTCACTGCCGTTTGCTGATTGGCTTTTTCAGCCAGTTGAGGTTTGCAACATTGCGCATTGGCGACCAGCAGTCCGCCTCCCAGGGAGATAAGTAGAATAAGGGCTAGTTGTTTCATTTTGTTTGTATTTGTTGTTCCAATAAGGTTTTTAGTTCAGAAACACCGGGCACCTTTCCTTTGATTTTGACGATACCATTAATCATTAAAGCAGGGGTTCTCATGACACCCAGATTCATGATCTCTACAATATCTTCTACTTTGGTTACCGTAGCGTTGATGCCGCTTTCAGCAACGGCTTCGCGGGTTGCTTTTTCCAGGGCTCTGCACTTAGCGCAACCTGTTCCCAGCACTTTAATTTCCAGTTGAACTGGTTTTAAACTTTGAAAATCCATTTGTTCTAATTGTTAATGTCTGGGTTTCGTGGAAATACGAACGATCAGACTAAATTTTTTATCGATTCATTAATTTTTGAAACAAGTCCTGCGCTTTGAGCCAGTTTTCCCGGTTGATGCAATACTTCACCTTGGGTGCTTCGGTTTCGCCTTGAATGAGGCCGGCCTCTTTCAGCTCTTTCAAATGTTGCGAAAGGGTTGATTTGGCAATGGGCAACACTTCGGATAAATCGCCACTGTAACAACAGGCTTGGCTGTTCAGCAATTCCAGTACATAAAGTCTTACCGGATGCCCCATGGCTTTGGCAAAGCGGGCAAGCTGCACTTGCTCATCGGTAAATACCTGGTTCTCTTTCATGATTTCATGTTCGTAGATTGACGAACAAAGGTAATGTGTTTGCTTGAAACGGAAAACCGTTAGACCAAAAAAATCATTGTCGCATCAACTTTTTTGTTATTTGTCAGGTAGCTAGCGTTTGATGTTTTGTCCCACAAAGGGAACGAGGAAACAAGTGATTATGGGTTTGCCAGGCGCAGGAGCGATAGCTGGCAACAGGCTATGACTTTAACCGGACCCTAAAGAATAGCTCTTTCTTTTTTACTCTGAATAATTGTAATATTTTTGTCGATGGCTTTTCTCGGATTAAAATTCTGTTCAAGAGAATTGGACGCTGGGAATTTTGAACGCGATTAAAGCCTGGAAACCAAAAAGAACTCTAATTTTTAGCAGATAATTAAAATGGAAACAAGAAAACTTATTACAAGTGTTGAGATTGCGGTGGGCAGTCTGCTGCTTATTTTTATTGCTTATGGGTATTACCTGGGGCACTTTGTTAGTCATGAAGCTTTCTGGGACTTTGTTCGGGAAGATGGCCCGGTAGAGTATCCTACGGCAATATTTTTGCTTTTCTGCAGCTTCATTGGCATTTACCGCGTTTATCAGTACCGCACGCTGAAAAAACCACTTTGGCTGTTAACCTGGGGAGCAATGGCTTTCTTATTTTTCTTTGCAGCGGGTGAAGAGATTAGCTGGGGACAGCGTATTTTCGGCATTGAAAGCAGTGAGTTCTTTTTAGAGCACAACAAACAGGCAGAAACCAACTTGCACAACCTGATTGTTGGCGGACAAAATATTAACATCCTGATTTTCTCACGCTTGATGTTTGTGGTGCTGATCGTTTACTTTGTTTTCTCGCACCTGTTGGTCAAAAAAGTGGCCTTTGTCAGAAGACTGGTCAACCAGTTTCGTGTACCGCTACCTAAAACACAGCACCTTGTTTTGATGGCTGTATCAACGGTAATGGTTCTTTTAATTGCGCTGAAGAAGGAAAGTGAGTTGCATGAATTGTCGTTCGCTTTTGTATTTTTCCTGATTTTCCTGAATCCGTACAAAGTGAAAGAAGACTAAGAATAGTCACGAATGTGTAAGCATTCTTACAATACTATATCATGCGAAAGCACCTCACAACGAGGTGCTTTTGTGTTTTTAGCAGGTTTGACCCAGCGCTTCAGGCTTTGCGTCTGATCTAAGTGAAGCTTTATCATTCGATTAGGAAGATGCCTTTTCCAGCTGGTGAATAATCTTGTTGATGCAAGCCAGGCACAAGCAACCGTCAAAGCTGGCTGCAATAAAGTCCTGCGCTGTCTCCGGAATCGTTATTTGCTGACACTGGCACGAGAGGCTTCGGGTGCATTCAATCAGCTGCCCACAGTTGGCACATGCGTGTTTTTCGTACTTGTTGTTCATGTTGAGCGTTTCAATGACTATTCGGCCGCAAAAATGCATTAAAAACGAATAGAATGGAAATAAGTTTTCAATTCCGAAAGTTGAAGAAACAAAAAGGCCGGCTCCTTTCGGAATTCCGGCCTTTGTTGTTATTTAATGAAGTTTGAATCGTAGTCCGAAATAGGTTTTCCGGCCAAAGATGGGCCCCCAGACCAGTGAGCTGTCAAAGTACGGACTGAAGGGTTGATCGCTGGCCAGAATCGGGTTGGGCTGTTTGTAGCCCGCCAGATTTTCCATACCCACATAAAGCTCGAATCGCTCATTCCAGGTTTTGCTTATCTGAGCATTCATCAGGAAGAAATCAGGCGAATGGCCCGCCAATCGGTAGTTTTCAGGATTTGAACCGGTGTAGGGAATCCGCTTTTCCCCTTGCCAATTCAGCGTGTAATCCAGCTTCCAGTGGTTTTGGGTTTCATAGCCAAAATTCAGAAAAGCCCGGTGTGTGGCTTGCAAAGGCTTCTGAAGCAACTGATCGCCATAGGTGGTTTGGACATCGAACCAGCGGTAAGCCAGTCGCATATCGAGGCGCCTGAGCACTTCATAGTCCAGTTGCGCCTGAAAACTGTTGGAGTAGGACTCTCCATTCAGCTCGTAAAACAAGGCTTCTTGGGGGCTTTGCTCCAGGTCAAGAATCACCTGCTTGCTAAAGTCAGTCCGGTAAAAGTCAATGCTGACGGCGCCTTCGCGGTAATCCAGCATAAATTTTTGGGTGAGATTAAGCCCCAGGTTCCAGGCTACCTCTGGTCCAAAACCGTAAGGGTTTCCGTTGTTTTGCCCTTGGAAAATCAACTGACGTGAGCTGGCTAAAACCCCGGTATTTTCAGCCAGGATGCTTGCGGTGCGTTGCCCGCGCCCTGCAGCCAAACGAATAACCGTTTGCTCAAACGGAGCATAGCGAATGTGCAGGCGAGGGGTGACAAAAACGCCGAACAGGTTGTGGTAATCGGCGCGCAGTCCGGCCACCACCGTAAGTTGTTCCGAAGGAAGGTAACTGTATTCAAAATAAGCTCCGGGTACCGTTTCTTCTCGATTGAAGGTGGTATCATTCAGCTGCTCATCAAAGTGATCGTACTGAAAGGATAGGCCGGTTTTAAACTCATGCCTGGTGTTTCCCAGAATGCTTTGATACACGAAATTCGCATAGCCTGATTGCTGTCTGGCATCGTAGCGGTTTAAGCCAAGGTAGCTGTCTTGCTTGTGCGTGCTTCCGGCCAGCTGCAGGCCCGCTGACCGCCAGGGATAGGCTTCAAAAACCTTTCCCAGTTTGGCCCAGCCTTCCAGACGACGTATTTTCATGTCCATGCCCCAGGCGTTGGTGGTCAGGGCATCTTCCGGACGAAATTCCATCTGACCGCCCTGGTTGTTCATCGTGGTTCCTTTTACCCCGGCCTGAAAGCGCAATCCGTCATCCCCGAAATATTTCCACCGGTTCAAAAGGGTGTAGGTGTCGCCAATGGGCATATCCATAAACCCATCGTGGTTATGATCCAGCTTGCTGGAGTTGTCTTTACCATGCAACAGCAAGGCCGTTGACCATTTCTCGTTTTTAAACCGGTGCGCCAGGTTCAGGTTGGCTTCCAGCCGGCTTTCGGTGTTGGCAAACAAGTTTAGGTACAGGCGCTCGGCCTCTTCCGGCTTGCGCAACTCTACGTTAATTTGTCCGGCAATGCTTTCATAACCATTCACCACCGATCCGGTTCCCTTGTTCAGCTGAATGCTTTCAATCCAGGTTCCCGGAATAAACTGCAAGCCATACAAGGACGACAAACCCCGCATATCGGGGATGTTCTCGCGGGTCATTTGCACGTAAGGGCCTGCCAGACCCAACATTTGAATTTGACGGGTGCCGGTTACCGCATCGGTAAACGAAACATCAATGCTTGGGCTGGTTTCAAAGCTCTCGCTGAGGTTGCAGCAAGCCGCTTTCAGCAACTCTTTTTCGCCAACCTGCTCTACCTTAATGGAGCTGAGCATGGAAACCGTGGTGGTCTTTTGGCGTTTCACCACATCCACACCAGCCAGCTCCACCGAGGCGCTCAAAACAACCACCGGCTCTTCTCCCGGCACAATGGTCAGGGTATCGTTTTGGTAACCCACATAGCTAAACACCAATTGGTTGGTTTGCGTGGTGCGTTCGAGTTGAAAATGTCCTTCCGCATTCGAACTGGTGCCCATCGTGGTTCCGGCCCAGTATACATTCACACCAACAAGCGGTTCTTTTTTTCCGTCTTCGCTGTTTTCCACTACCTGCCCGCTTACCTGGTTGGGAGCCGCTTGTGCCCATCCCCAGTAAGGAGCGAAAAGTAGCAGAAAAAGCAACCATTTTCTCTGCTTCATGTCCTCTGTTGTTAGTGAATTGCTTGTCCTTCACGATATTTACAGCAATCATGCAGCTTTTGGTAAGCTTCGTCAGTTGCCTTTACCTTTTGGGTGTCGTGTCCCGCTTTGGCAATGGCTTTGTGAATGCTTAACTCATCGGTTTTATCCGGACGATAAATGACTTTAATTTTTTGCTTTTTCTTGTCCCACTGGGCTAGCTTTACCCCTTTGATTAAAGCGGCTTTTTCAATGCGCTTTTCGCACATCTGGCATACGCCGGACACCGTAAATTCCAGAGTGGTTACCTTCTTTTTGGCGGTTTCGTTGGCGGATAAGCTGAGTGTGCACAAAACGGCAACAACGAATAAGGATGTTTTTATGATCAGTTTCATTTATTTTGACTTTGAACCAAGGTATAGACCATCAATTTATCCGATGTATGGGGGCTTTTCAGCAGGGGTGTTACCCGTTTAAAAGCGCCGGCTCGGCTGCCTGGTAACAGAAAATTCTACCTGAAGAAATACCCAATAATTGGATGTTCGATGCCTTGGTTGTTTGTAATACGATTAATTTGAATCCGCTGTCAATCCTTCCGGATGACAGCACGTTGAAGGGTTCAATTTCGAATTACCCGTAGTAAATGAGTGAGCAAAAGAGCAGCCAGGCTGGTTGCTCCAAAGGGGGAGTGGGCGTGAGTGCCCGACTGTGGGTTGGGGCTGGTGCGGTCGTCAATGCCTGATCGGTCTCTTCCGCAGGCAACAGGCTCAATACCAGCGGCTGCATGTCTAATCGCGGGCTGGAAACAAGCCGGAGCTCATTGTCGAGCTTTAAAAATTGGGCCTCGTCCTGGCAGCACGATTGATCGGGGCCGGTATCGCCACAGCAGCATGAATCGTTGGCGGCATATAAATCGACTGATTCCAACGCTCCCTGGCAATAATGCACATTGACCGCCAGCCCTATGGTTAGCGTCAAATAGAAGATGGAGAATACGATGGATACCAGTTTTTTCATGCAATCGCTTTTAGCCTCTAATAACAGAAACTTGCTTTTTATGTTCGCCAAATATATAAATAACACCTCTTTATTCAAGCTTCCCGGAAAGAGGGAATGCTCCGCAGGTATAGAATTGGAGAACCCGAACGGCTTACGTGTTGTTATAGTCAGATAAAAAATACAAATGCCCTTTTGGACATACCCTGTGGTTTGATTTTACTCGTATAGTTTTGGGTGAAGCCGGAAAGGGCGTGTGCGATTAGTTTGAAAGAAGCGATTAATGAGAAATATATATTATCAGTTATCAGATCCCAAAGAGTGGTATGAGCTTTTGGCCCAGAAACTTCCTTCGGTTATCGAGGGGAATCAGATAACCTTGGATCCGAAGATGGGCGATGGCCGGTCAATTTATTTTAAGGTTCAGGAGGGCTTGTGGGCGCAACAAATGGATTTTAAGTTGAATGAAGACCTGCAGTTGAACCGAATTCCTCATCAGAAAAACGAATTGTTTCTGGTTGATTTTTACCTGTCGAACTCACAAATTCAGCATAAATCGAAAGAGCACAACTTTACTTTGGGCTTTGATAACATGAATGTGTTGCTGACTTCGGCAACAACAGAATCGCAAATTCTGGTCAAAGCGCATGAGCCGGTTCGGATTTTCAATTTGCTGTTCACCCATAAATGGTTGGACGAAAATGTTCTGGTAGATGAAACAGGGATGTGCAATTTTTTTGAATGTAACAGCCCCATTTACATCTCTGAAAATCTGGATTACCGTTTTTCAGACCTGATTAAATCAATTGACTTGCGGCATTCTGATCGCTTAACTTCAATTTCTGTCATCTTGCAGATTTTGGATTACCTGTTTGTGAAGCTGAAGCGGAGACGTTTAAATACACCGCCGAAGGCAAACATTCATCACAAAGATTTGGAGCAATTGATGAAAGTGCGTGAGTCGATCGATGCCAACCCGATTACGGAAGTGTCGCTGGAGCAACTTTCGGAGCAGGCCGGCATGAGCCTGACAAAGTTCAAACGACTTTTTAAAGAGGTGTTTGGCACGTCTCCGTATCAATACTACCTGCAAAACAAAATGGGCAAAGCGATGGAAATTTTGACTAAGGGAACCTACACGGTTTCCGAGACCGGGTTCATCTTGGGCTATGCTAACTTAAGTCAGTTTTCCAAAGCGTTTAAAAATCATTTTGGCATCCTCCCAAGCCAGGTTGAGCCTTAGCACAAACTTGATCAACTTTAGCGGGACATCGTTGTTAATCTTCTTTTTAAACAAGGGGTATTCGATGATTTGATCCCTTTGAACGACGAGGAATACGTTAGTCTATCCCATGAAGTATTGGCTCCATTTGAGCTTTTAGGAGTAGCAAGTGGTCTTTCAGGAGTAACAAGATGCATTACCAATGAGGTACTTTTGTCGGGTCGATGAAAGTTCAGTTAATTCGTTAAGCAATGAAAACAATTCAAAACCTATTAGGAACGGCTCCAACACGTAGTGGAGACAACCGGTATACGCCATCCAGCTTAGCCAGGAGGCTGTCGGTTAAGCGTACGACGGATTATCAACCGGTGAGGTATAAAAACCGGAATGAGGATCAGAATCGGAAGATACTGGTAATCGGAACAGAAGAGGGGCTTCTGCCCATGCAGAATGGCAAGCAGTTTGAAACCGGAAATCATCCGGTTGAATTATTTGTTCCTTTGTTGCACTGGGAGCAGGCTGGCTTTGGTTTCGACTTGGCGACGCCAACGGGGAAGCTGTTGCAGCTGGAACACTGGGCCATGCCCGAAGAGGATGAGCATGTGATGCGTATCTATCGGCAAAACAAGGCCCAATTGGCTCGTCCGCTTGACCTGCGCGATGTTGTGGAGTCTGGCTTGTTCGAAGATTCGCCTTACCTGGGCGTATTTATTCCCGGAGGACATGGAGCTGTTTTGGGATTGCCGCAAAATACCGATGTCAAACGGGTCATTGAGTGGGCCTTGGCGGAAGATAAATACCTGATCTCCATTTGTCATGGTTCGGCAGCTTTGTTGGCAGCCGGCATGCAGGAGCCTCAGGGAAACTTTGCCTTAAAGGGATACCAATTGGCTGCTTTCCCGGATTCGATGGATAAACTGTTGCCAGCTTTAGGTTATTTGCCGGGAAAAATGCCCTGGTTGTTTGGCGAAAAGTTAAAGGAACGAGGAATGAAGATAGTCAATCGCACGGCCAGCGGAAAGGTCTGTCAGGATCGCAAGTTGCTGACTGGCGATAGCCCGATGGCTGCGAATAAATTGGGGCAATTAACAGCTGAAGTATTGCTTCAGGAAATTAATTCAAAGTAATTCATTTTAAGAGATGAAACTGGAATCAATCAACAAAATTTTACTGTTTTTTTCGTCAGCTGTATTGCTGCTTATTGCCTTATCATTTGGAGGTAATCCCCAAGCATGGGTACCGCAGTTTTATGGTGTAGAAGTAGCTAACGTGCAGGCTGCCCATACCTTTCGATCGGTGATGGGCTTGCTGCTGGGTGTGATTGGATTTTTACTCTACGGAGCAATCAATAAGCGGTATACCATGGCTGCCTTGCATGTTTTAATGTTTGCCATGTTTGGCTTGGTTGCCGGCCGTGTAATTAGCTTACTCCTTGACGGAACTCAGCTGGGGTTAATCTTCTATGTGTATGTGAGCATGGAGCTGATGACAGGAATAATAACTGCCCTTTTAATACGATATCATATTAACAACAATAGCAATAAATAAAACGATGAAGAATACAGATTTTTTAGACCAATTAAGTACGCGTTATGCTACTAAAGCGATGAACGGGGAGAAAGTAGCAGAAGACAAAATCGAACGCATTTTGGAAGCCGCCCGATTGGCTCCAACTTCCAGCGGATTGCAACCCTTTGAGATATTGGTGATCACCAATGAGGAGATGAAGCAAAAGATTCGGGCGATAGCCTTTGATCAGCCTCAAGTTACTTCGGGCTCACACCTGCTGGTTTTTGCCGCCTGGGACAGCTACACACCCGAACGCATCAATCGTATGTTTGACCTGACGAATGAAGTTCGTGGTACACGCAACGAAGGTTGGGAAAATTACCGCCAGTTCTTGCTAAACATGTATGGCCAGCAAACCGAGGAGCAGCATTTCACACATACGGCTCGTCAAACGTACATTGCCTTTATGGCGGCTATTACCCAGGCCAGCTACGAGCAGGTGGACCACACGCCGATGGAAGGTTTTGATCCGGCGGCCTTGGATGAATTGCTTGGGCTGCGCGAAAAAGGCTTGCGAAGCACGCTTATGCTGCCGCTTGGCTATCGCGATGTAGAAAAGGATTGGTTGGTTAACCTGGTGAAAGTCAGAAAACCGCTAACGGAATTGGTAACTGTTATTGATTAAGGAGCTAAGCATGAAACTCTCCGCATTGGATTTATCCGTTGTTCCACCATCGGGTGATCGGCATCAGGCCTTAATGAACACCCTGGATACGGCAAAGAAGGTGGATGAATGGGGTTACACCCGTTTTTGGATGGCCGAACATCATGCGACAGGGACAGCAGCCGGAAGAAGCCCGGAAGTGCTGATTCCGCTTGTTGCGTCACAAACCAGCCAGCTCAAAGTTGGCTCGGGAGCGGTGCTGTTGAACCATTACAGTCCTTTTAAAGTGGCCGAAGTGTTCAATACCCTGGAGGATTTATTTCCCGGGCGTATTGACATGGGAATTGGCCGGGCAACCACCGGGCCGGTGAGCGATTTGGCTTTGCAGCGACATCGGTCAGCTTACCGGCCCAGTGCCGATGACTCGGCAGAGCAGCTTCAGGAATTAGTGCAATGGATGAACAACAGTTTTGAGGGGGATAGCCCGTTTTCCCAAATTCAGTCGTATAACAATGGGAGTAGCCCGAACTTTTGGCTGCTGGGCTCGAGTTCGTGGAGTGCCATGGCGGCTGCGAAACTGGGCTTGCGCTATGCCTTTTCGGGCTTCATCAATCCTATGCAGTCGTATGGTATTTCACAGATCTACCACCAGCAGTTTACTCCGGCAAAAAAGGCTTCGGGCTTGCAAAAGCCGGAATTAATGTTGGCGCTCAATGTGTTTGTAGCCGAAACGGAAGAAGAAGCCAACCGCTTGTCGGCACCTTTTCAGCTGTTTGAGCATCGCTTGCGCAGTACGGGCGATATTCAGAGCTTGCTGGAGGATGAAGATACGGCCATTCGCCTGCTTGGCGGACTTCGCGAACCGGAAATGCTGACTAATCCACAACAGCCGCCGCGTGTTTTAATTGGAACGCCGGATCAAGTGCACGATTGGTTGATGCAGATCGGTGAAGCGTATGAAACGAACGAGCTAATGGTACACACCTTAAGCTCGAACCACGAAGCACGGCTGCGTTCCTACCAATTGCTGGCAGATGCCTTTAAGCTTAAGTAGCGCAGGAATTGCTGATTGCTAAGGATTCGCTAGCCCGGTACTTTTTGCGCTTTGGGCAAAAGCATCGCAAAAACTTCCCCTTAAGATGGACTCAGCTTTCATCTTAAGGGGATTTTTGTTGTCGCATGTTGACAGCCCGTTCATCGGAGCGGGAAGGGGCTCCTGACTTTTCGGGCCAAAAAAAGCCCCGTTTCCGGAGCTTTTTACCATGAGTTATCTCAATCCTAGTTATTCTGCCGATTCTTCGGCCTCGGTTTCTTCATCTTCTTCAATGGCTTCCTTCGAGCCGTAGATCACGTAGTCGTTGTAATAGGCCTCGTTTCTTTCTTCCCAAATCTTTTTGCCCACCTCGCAAATCTCGGCTATCTGCGTGTAAATGGCATTGGCTTTCTCTTCGCGCTCAAATGTCTTGGCTTCCCGGTTCGAAATCATTTTCTTTTGCTCATCAATGGCATCGTCCAGCTGCCGGGTGGTCGTATCCAGGTTGGTAAGCATCTCTTCGGTAATGTTTGGGCGTTCCAGTTTATCCAGCATCTGGCGGCAGGTGGTACTTACATGGTGTGCAAAAATAATCAGGTCTTGCTCCTTCATGGTTTGGATTTTGCCAAAGCGCAGCGCCCGGTAATCCACCGATTGCTCGCCCAAAGCCAGTTTGGCCCGGAAACGCAGGTTAATCAACTGGTCGGTCAGGCTTTCCAGGGCTTTCTTCTTAGCCTCGGTTTGCAGCATTTGCTGCCCCAGCCAGTAGTCGTCCGAAGGCAACTGGCGAAAGACGTCTACATTGGCCTTCAGATCGGCACGGTAGCTATCCTCGTAGCCCAGCGCGGCAAATTCGGCGGCATCGCGCAGCAGCAGGCTGTCAATGCGGTCGGCACGTTGTGTCAGTGTGCCAAAGCTAAAATTAAATTTGGTGGTCATCGTTGTACGTTTTAATTGTTTAATCAGGTTGATAATTATGATACAAATTACGGCTCTTCACTTAAAATTAAAAGGCATAATTCAATCCCTGAGCCTGTTATCGAACATATTTTATGGCGAGGTAGCCGTGTTGATAGACCGCCATTTAGGGCTTGTAGAAAGCAATTTTGATGGGGTAGCAGCCCATTTGAAGGGGGTAGACCCCCAAAATAACCTATAAAACAGCTTTTTTGCTCTTTTTTTAGTCAAAAACCTCCTTTTCTGACAAGTTTAGTTGGTAAATGACCCTACCAGACAGGTAAATGACCTTACCAGAGAGGTAAATGAGTCTACCAGAGAGGTGGAGTTGCTACATTTGAACGGACAGTAGGTTAAGATATGATTGTTATGAAAATTGTATCTTAGAATTATGAGTAGA